>CAVKAO010000013.1:0-63340 GCA_963654705.1 Oscillospiraceae bacterium | reverse complement strand
AGTTTAACCATTAGTTAAAAAAAGATTAATCGTTGACTAAAAGAAGGTTAAAATTTGGTTAAAAAATTACTTTCTTCAAAAAACTTCTTGACCGGTAGTAACTACCGGCTATTACAATCCTAGTGTACAGGACATCTTGATGTTAATGTGCGATTTATAAATAAGTGGTTTTATCAATAAAAAATATAGCTACGACAATAGTGAAAGTGCAGTGCTACTTTCCAAAATGGCAAGAGACAACTGGAAGGATGGCTATCCACTCTAAATTACTAATCAGAAAGGATGAAAACATTATGGAATATGTTACATTAAACAACGGCATAAAAATGCCTATGGTCGGCTACGGTGTTTTTGAAATTCCACCGGAAAAGACTGCCCAGTGCGTATTCGATGCACTAGAAAGCGGATATCGCCTAATCGACACCGCGCAGGCCTACTACAACGAAAAAGAGGTCGGTGATGGTATTCAAAGGGGCATCCGAGAGCTTGGCATTGCCAGAGAGGATATTTTTCTTACTACAAAGGTCTGGGTGACAGAATTTAGCTATGAAAAGACAAGAGCTTCTGTTGAAGAATCCCTTTACAAACTCCAAACAAACTATCTTGATCTGGTGCTAATTCATCAATGCCTGTCCGATTATTACGATGCATACCATGCGCTTGAGGATTTGTATGATGAAGGTAAGATCAAAGCCATCGGTATCTCCAACTTCAGTGCCGAACGTATGGCAGATATTGCCACCTTTAATCGCATTATCCCAGCGGTCAATCAGGTGGAGACACATCTATTCTGGCAACAATATACGCTACATCAATGGATGGAAAAATACAACATCCAGCATGAGGCATGGGGACCGCTTGCTCAACATCGACTAAAGGAAGTGATAGAAAACCCTATTGTAAAGCAAATTGCAAACGCACACAGAAAAACACCAACACAAGTTGCTCTAAGGCACCATGTTCAACGTGGCATTGTAGTAATTCCTAAGAGCACGCATAAGGATCACATGTTGCAAAATCTAGACATTTTTGATTTTGAGCTAACTGCTGATGAAATAAAACAGCTCAAGACATTAGATGAAAACCGTTCTATGTGGGCGGAATATGACGATCCTATGATTGTGCAATATGCTATGGCAGAAGAATAAAGCTAAGCTTCTGCTTTTTTGAGTCAGGAGCTTGAATACAATCGCTGTTTAATTGATATTTGTGCAAATCGGACCATAATGGTGGAAAAGCTAATATAATTTTGTAGGATTTCTTACATTTTTATAGTGTCCTAATTCCTACATATTTATATTAGCTTTTCCATTCGTCGCTATATGCCCATGAATGGCTAATAAATAAATTATATGTCATATTACTAATTTCCTCCTTTGTTATTGATTATTAGTAAAGATATGATTATACAAATGTACAAGACAATAAAAATGATAGGAATTGCATTTTCTAATAAGGTCGTGTCTTTGCATTTTTTTGATTTTTGTAAAAGTTCCCATTCATCATTAAATGGTCTCGTAGGTAACTGAAGTTCAAGCCTATTGATTACTTCAAACTTTGCACTATTTAGTAATTTATAATTTCGAATGAACATTCTCCATAAAATACAAAGCAAAATACCTACGAATAATATTAAAATTGATTTTATGGTAAATGTAATAGATACAGCAGTAATTAATCCTAAATTCAATGTAATGAAGATGTTATTCATAGAATCTCTTCTTTGACTAACAGAGTTTGCCATTTCCACACACGTTTGCCACTGAGCTAAAATCATTTCTTCTTTATTTTCTTTTTTCATTTATTAGTTCTCACTACTATAGAAATCATCAAGAACGTAAGTTTTGACAGGCGTGATATATAGTTCGTAGCGAATTACAAGTTTTACCAAATCATTACCATCAATTAACGTAATAGGAGATCCTTCTCTTGAGGCATTTCGTGCAGCATTTGTATATCTTCCATTTGTAATAAACACACCATAATCAGCTTGATATTTATTCATCGCGCCTAAAAATTGATTAATTTCAGGTTCTGTGACAGCGCCTGAATTATATCTTTTACATTGAATAACCACACGGGTTGTTCTGAAATCATTTTGATCAATATGATACCCATATCCGTCTATACCGCCATCATTACTAACTTGTACACCTATGTTTGAAAATTCAACGCCCATTTTTGTTAATAAAGCACGTGAAAATGCTTCAAATTTTTTTGGAGACATTTCAGCAATTGCTTTTAATAGCTTATCTTTAAATTCATCCGCTATTTTATCTTCCGCAAAAGATTCTTCTTCATTTTCCAAAATTTTAGAATTATTCATTTTCGTTTTATTTGATTTAGATAGTTCCTTCCATTTATCTTTAGAAGGCAAAATAACTTCTTTATTGACATCAAATTTGGTTAAATCTATATTCAGACCTTTATCAGTCATTGTTATCAATGAATTATTAGCGGAATATGTAACTATATCAAAAAAAGATAAATCTTTTAACGCAAAATTAAATTTCCAATCAAATTCCTTGTACGGTTTTCCTGTTTCTTTAGATATTTTTTCATATTGAGAAAATTCAGCAATATTATCATCCAATTCAGAAATTCTATCTTTTATGTCTGAGCGTTCCAATTGCCCACCGGATTCTTGTAAAACTTTCAGAATCGGTTTGATAAGATACGCTATTTTGTCGTCTCCAGATAATTTATCAAAATACACAATATCAACTCCTATCTTTTATTGATTTCAATTCCTTAACAACTTCATATTTGATTCCAGTATCAATAACTTCAAAATGTTTTATACCACAATTTATTTTTCTTTGTTCATTTGGCCCTAAGTCTTTAACATTATCAGTCCCTTTTGTCTCTGCAACAAAGTATAGCTTTTCTCCTTCATTGGTATTTAATACAACCGCCCAGTCTGGATTATAATTACCAATTGGTGTATCGATTAAAAACTTAGAAGGTAATTTTGCATATAGAAGTACATCATCATCGTTTTCAGCATCTATCGCAAATTCTTTCTCAATTTGTGAATCATAGATTACATGATCGTAGATATTCTTGTTGGTAGACACTTCTAGTATATTTCTATCTTTATAACCATATAATTCTTCATCATTGAAGATTACATCTTGTTTGTAGTAATCATCTACTTTTTCATATTTGATTCCTTCAGTTAAATTTTCTTTCTTTACTGAAAGTAATATTTTAGATACTTGTTTAATCCATTCTTCAGGATTGATATAGAATTCTTTAAGCCTTCCAGATTTTGAAATGATTTCTATGATTGTTTTTCTAAGTAATTTAGTAGAATCCTGAAGTCTTCTTATGAAATCTGGATAAGTCATTTGTTCAAATTCATAAACAAGTCCTAGTTCTCTTACTTGATGTCCCGCATCTATAACGCCTTGATTATTAATATCAACTCTAGTTACTTCAGCATCAATCTTATCAGCTTTTATAGTAGGCATATTTTGAATCTCTTTTATAGCTTCATCTTTAAACTTGTCCATATCCATATTTACAGAATATATCGTCTTTTGCTTGATCTTATTCCATAAAGCAATAAATTCTGGGGATAGCTCTACTTCTTTGTTTATTTTAACTTGAACCTTAGCAGAAGCATCTTTAATTTCAATCTCTTTAGATAAGTTTTCAATACGCTTCATAACCTTAACTGTAAATGATTCATATTGGTTTGGTAATACAAACTTATCGTCATGCTTATCTTGATAATACTTATTAGTAATCTTACCTTTTGAAGTCATATAGTCATTAGCTACAAGGTACTTAAAAATTTCTTGAGACTCAGTTTGATTTAGTTCGACTAATTTACCATTGTGTTGCTTAACAGCGATACCAGTAAAGCTGATGGGTTCTATAATACCAAACTTAAAGTTATCAGTTTCTAGTTCTTTTTGAAGTGTACTAGCGAATTCTTTATATGATTCATTAGCGATAACACTTAGTCTATTGTATTTTGAATCAAGTACTCTATCACCATCTTGATTTACGCAGATTCTAAGACCTCTACCAATCTTTTGCCGTTTTGTCATAGTATCTTTTGTTTCAACTAAAGTACATACCTGGAAAACATTAGGATTGTCCCACCCTTCTTTTAATGCTGAATGAGAAAAGATAAAACGAATAGGTTCATCAAAAGATAATAAACGTTCTTTATCTTTCATAATAAGCTGATAAGTTGTTTCATCATCATTTGTAGTACCGTTAGAGTTTTTAATTCTACCTTTTCCATCTTGTGCAAAATAACCATCATGAACAGTACTAGCATCTTCGCCATAACGTTCTTTTAAGTCTTTATATCTAGATTGGTTAATTAGCTTAAAGTATTCTTCTTCAAACCATCTTTGGTAGTCACCCTTACTGTCTTCTCTATCGTAGTCTCTATATTTAGCTACTTCATCGATAAAAAATAAAGACAATACCTTAATACCTTGTTTATTGTAATGAAGTTCTTTATTAAGATGCATTTCAATAGTTTGCCTAATTTGTGATTTCTTAATAACAGAATCATCAACATTGCCTATTGTTTCGCCTATATGAATAGATTCACCATTACTAAAGAAAACTTGTTCTTCACCTTCAAAACAATCAATATTATCAACTATATAGCCATTACCTTTATAGTAATCAACTTCCTTAGATAATTCCCATAAGTCATCCTTATCTTTAGCTGTAACTACTTTTTTATCAATTGCTCCAGATTTACCATTTACATAAATCTCAAGTCTACATGAAAAGCCATTTTTATCAGAAACGCTTATTAGCTTTACATATGGTTTAGTACTTGCATCATTACTTGTAATAGAAGCTACTTCAATATGTTTAACTAAGTTTTCTTGATAAGCATCAACTGGTGTTAAACGATACATCAAGTTATATAGCTCTTTATGTGTTGCACTATATCTTAGTGTACATAACGAATTAAGTGAAGTTATAGCTTCTTTAGACTTAGCTGTATTATCAACAGATTGAGGTTCATCAATAATAACAATAGGATTAGTTCCTGATATTAAATCAATTGGCTTATTGCCATTTAATCTATCACTAGTTCTATGAATTAGATTTGCTTTAGTTTCTTTATCAGGATCAGTAAAACTCTTTCTAAAAGCATCAATATTGATAATCATGATTTCAATATTAGTGCTAGTAGCAAATTCCCTTATTCTTTCTAAATGATTAGAATCATAAACAAAGTAGTTATAGACCACATTGTCATACTTTTCCATAAAATGCTCTTTAGTAGCATTTAAAGAACTATTAACACCCTCTTTAATTGCGATACTAGGTACTACAATAATAAACTTAGTAAAGCCATATCTTTTGTTTAATTCAAGTATAGTTTTGGTATAAACATAAGTCTTACCAGTACCTGTTTCCATCTCAATAGTAAAGTTTCTTTTTTGAAGATCCTTACTCATTTGGATATCATTACGTTCTTGTATCTTTTGAACGTTATTAAGCATAGTAAAATCATCAATAGATAGCTTATTAGAATGGCCTATAAAGTAATCATCAAATAAAGCTAACTCTTTTTTATTATTGGCTTCAATAGTAAATAATGAATCCTTTATTTCACATCCTTCAAAGATATCACATATCGCATTTACCGCATCATTTTGATATGGTTGATCAACAAACTTTAACTTCATATCAAACCTCTAAATACACTTAATTTCTTCTACACCAGCTTTTTCAAGATTATGTGTAGCATTTATCTTATCGTTATCATTATTGAATCCAGATTCTTTAAATACAACATTCTTAGGAGATAATTCACCAATAGCTTTCACATCTTCACTAGTAACATTATCTTCAAGACACACTATCATGTAGCGTTTGCCTACTCTATACATTGTCTTTCTATTAACACTAATTTCTTCTACTTCTTTATCAAAAACGCCATACTTAAGCATAATTTCATAAAGGATATCTTCTTTACTTCTATCATTTTTAAATACATCACTTAAATTAAATAAGTTTTCTTCATTATATTCTGCAGAACTATCCCAAGGCACAACATTAGTAGAATCTAATTTAAATACCTTAAATCCTATATCAACATTAAATTTTTCTTCATTACCAAATAAACCATCAGAAGGATGATCCTTTTCCCAATCAGCTTTGATTTGTTCACCTGCACGACGAATACGTTCTTCACCTATTTCACAGATGTTTTTATATCCTGCTTTATATGCTTCAGATTTTTCATCACATAATTCTGGAAGTTGAACCATTATAAATTTACGATTACCACCATCTTCAGCATTCAACTTCATAACTGCATGTGCAGTTGTTGCGGAACCAGAAAAGAAATCTAAAATTATAGCATTTTTATTATGTATCGAGGTTAGCAATTGCGATATTAAATTAGTTGGTTTCGGAAAAGAAAAAACCTTATTTCCTATTAAACTGTCGACCTCTTTTGTACCTTGTTCATTCATGCCGACATCATTAGAAAGTACTGTTGAGAATGATTTGAGAGGAGTATCAATTCCATAAATTTTTATCGCTTTTTCTTTATCCTCGCTTTCAAACACTCTATATGAAGGTATTGAAATATTTAAAAAATCATAATCATTAGGAAAAACAATTTTTCCCCTTTTATAATAATCTTCAAATGTATCTTTTGTAATAGCCCATAATCGTTTAGGATTATATTTGTACACTTTTCCCGTTTTAGGATCAATTAAATCAAATGCCGAATTAGGCCTTTGGCTTTCTATTTTTTGGGTTGTTAAATCCGAAAGTCTCCATCGATCATTTGGATAATCGGGCGATGAATAATATTTTCTAATAACGGGAACCCCCGCAAAAAAAGCAGATGATTTTGCATATACTATAATCCATTCATAATCCTGTGATATACCAAATGGCACATCATTTTTCATTGTTCTTTTTCTATATGGAATCGTTCCACAATAATTGTTTTCACCAAAAATTTCATTACACATGTTAAGAATATTATTAAATTCATTATCATCAATACTAATAAAAATCACGCCATCCCTTGATAGTAAATTTTTAGCTAAAATTAATCGTGGATACATCATATTCAGCCAATCCGTATGATATCTACCACTTGTTTCTGGATTAGAAGAAGATACCTGATTAGTTTGTTCTTTATAGTTTTCTATTGAATTAGAAAAACTATCATTATATACAAAATCATTACCAGTATTATATGGTGGATCAATATAAATCATCTTAATCTTTCCATAGTATGTTTTTTGAAGTTGTTTTAATACTTCTAGATTATCACCTTCTATGTATAGATTTTCCGTAGTATCCCAATTCTTAGATTTATCCTTACAAGGTCTAAGAGTTGCTGATGAAGGCGTTTGAGCTATTTTTATAGCTTTTCCTTTTCCGTTCCAAGTAAATTGATACTTCTCTTTTGATTCATCTACTTCATCACCTAAAAAAGCTTTTAATATCTCAAAATTAATCTTTCCTTCTTCTACAGCTTCTGGAAACAGTTCTTTTATTTTTTCTATGTTTTGTTTTTCTAAGTCTAAGCTTAATCCATCCACCTTATCCATTTGTAGTTTCTCCCTTCAATTGTTTTATTAATTGCTTTTGCTTTTGCTCTTCATCATAAATTTTATCATCTATATCCATCTTTTCTGATTTCATAGAGGCTTTTTTATATTGTTCATTTAAGTTATTTATATTGACCTGTATTTGCTGATAATCTTTAATAATTGCTTTATAGTCCAAGTCTTCTGTTGGATATACATGTATTAGTTCTAAGACATCTAACTTATAGATGATTTGTACTATCTTTAAGTAGTATTGTCTTAAATCCTTTACTGAGATATTTGAAAGATTTAAGTATTTTAATGAATCATTATTTACTTGCCAAACAACAATATCATCTAATACTGTTTTAGTTTCATCTAGCTTATTAATATGTTTAGGCGCTAAACTAATCCATTCATTATTTGCATAGCTTAACAACAATATTGTTGGCTCCGGGAAAGCGGAATGTAACTGTATTGATAAATCAGTTAATTGATCATCTTTCTTTAAATTAATCTCTAACACATAAATAGCTTGATAACTATAATCATCATCTTTATATGCTCTAAAATGGATTGTTTGTTCATTTAATAAAGATACAAGATATATAGAAGCCACATGACTTTCTATCAATCTTTTGTTTTCTGGTGTTGGCTGTAATTGTTCAACCAATGTTTTTACTGGTACTCTTTGTTTAGTAAGAGTCGGTATATGTAACGCTTCTAATACACTCATGATTTCACCACCAAGAAAGAAATTAATTCAAAGTCATTTAAACCACTTACTGTATTATCAAGCAATGTCGCTTGTCCTATTTGAAATAATGATTGAATGCCTTTTTGTTCAACAATGCCTTTAATATCATAAACAGCTTTTTCTAATAGTTCTGAATACTTAGACATATCAGATCCATTTTTAGTTTCTTCATTAAACTTCTTAACTAAATAATTAATAGGTTCTTTCTTTGTTTGGCACAACACTTTATACAAGTCCAATATCTTTTTAGGATTAGTATTCTTAATATGAATAGCTCCATCTTTGTTTACATAAACTAAGAAATAAGGATAAAGAGAAGTTGCTGCTTCTTGAGAATTAGAATATTTCTTTTGCTTTAAACAATAGATAACACCTTCTACACATTCTTCTTTATTCTTTTCTGGTATATTAGTAACAGCATATACACCAGTTGGATATTTCTCTAATACATTTGAATTTTCCTTCATATATCTATCTAAAGACATAATAAAGTCATCTAAAGTTAAATCAGTAATAGAAATACCACCTTGTAGTTCTTCTATATCTAATACCTCATTTTGTAACTGTTTTAATTGATTCTTACGATATTCTAGATTCTTACTTTCGGCAGATAACAAATCATCATCTCCAGTAGCAGATAAATCTAGCATAACCATTCTATTTTTAACTCTATTTTCTAGATTAATATATTCATCAAGTTCCATATTAGGCCAGAAGTTAACCAATTGAATCTCTTTATTTGTTGAGCCAATACGGTCAATTCTACCAAACCTTTGAACGATTCTAACTGGATTCCAGTGAATATCATAGTTAATTAGATAATCACAATCTTGTAGGTTTTGACCTTCACTAATACAATCAGTAGCTATCAATAAATCAATCTGTTCCTTATTAGGATCTAAATGATTTGATCTAGGTGAAAAGTTTGCTAGTACTGCTTCAAATTGATTAGGAACGCTTTTTAAGTTTGTTTTTACACCCCTTCCACTAACTAAGCCACAATATAGACCATGTTCTTTTAAAAGCCATTCTTGCACATTTTTATACAAGTATTCAGCTGTATCTGAAAATGAAGTAAAGATAATTATCTTCTTATTGCCATTGTTAATTGGGTTATTAATCTTGCTGGTGATTTGCTTCTTTAAATCAATTAATTTAGCGTCCTTATTTGGTGTTACATCAATTGATTGATATAAAAGATTCTCTAGTATCTCCTTGTCTTCTAAAAGATCTTCTTTTAGCTTTAAGGCATCCAGATCTTTAACTTTAATTTTAATCTTTCCACCTACTTCATAATCAAAGTCATCATCTTCAACATTATCAAATGTATCATCATCAATATCTACTTCTTGTCCTTTTTCAAGAACATCCGTCATATTATCAATTTGTTTTAATATTCTTTCCAAGGTCAATGTGAATGAATTAATTGAGCTTTCTAAACGCTTAAATATGTTAACACGCATTAAGTTAACGATATTCTTTTCACGGTCTACCTGCTTAAATTTACCTGTGCCACCTTTTACTTCCTGGTCATATATCCCTTCATAGTATTCAACCTTACTAGGAAGCAAATAAAGCATAGGTGAGTAGATTGGTAAATGTAATTTCATTATTTGACTATTTACTTCTTTAAGTTCTGGAAAACTCTTATCTATATCGATATCAGATTTGATTGAAATAGGTTTTAATCTTATAGGAAACTCACCAATATCCTTAGTATCATAGTATGTTTGTATTTGCTTCCTACTACGAGCTATAGTTACTGTATTTAAAAGATTAAAGAAATTGTAATCTAACATTGGTAATAGATTTGTGGTAGTTTGCTTATCTTCTGGTAAATTTGACCATTCTTTAAATCTTCTTTGGGCTATACGCAGTGTTGTTTCAATACTATTAATACCTGCCGATTCTTTAAACGCATCATCTTTATCTTCTGTTATAAACATTATTTGGTTCTTTAAATCAGCTAATCTATTATTAACAGGAGTAGCAGACAACATTAAAACCTTAGTTTTAACACCACTTTTAATAATACGATTCATTAGTTTTTGATAACGCGTTTCTTTATCTTTAAAAGCATTATTGTTTCTAAAGTTATGAGATTCATCAATTACTACTAAATCATAGTTTCCCCAGTTAATTGTTTCTAGATTGATATCTCCAGATTTGCCTTTATCACGTGATAAGTCCGTATGGTTTAAAACATCATAATTAAAACGGTCATCAGCTAAGAAGTTAGTTACACTATTCTCTTTAAAAGCAGTCCAATTGCTTCTTAGTTTCTTAGGACAAAGAACCAATACTCTATCGTTTCTAAGCTCATAATATTTAATAATAGCTAAGGCTTCAAAGGTTTTACCTAAACCTACAGAATCCGCAATAATACAGCCATTATAAAGCTCTAGTTTTTTAATAGCTCCTACTACTGCATCATGTTGAAAGTTATATAAAGAATTCCAGACTTTTGTTTTATTAATACCTGTTTTCTCTTTAACTCTAGCCATATCATCCATGTTTAAAAGCTTTTCACCAAAGATGTTATATAAAGTCAAATAATAAATAAGCTCTGGAGAGTTTTCTTTATATAGATTAGATAGATGCTTTAATAGTTCTTCCTTTACATCAGCAACCAGTTCTTCATTATCAAATATTTGGTTAATAAACACTTTGTATTGTTCAATCATTTGTGCATCATCATTAACCGTATTAAAATCAAAACGAATTTCATTTGTATATCCTAGTCCATCTTTAGAAAAGGCTATATTATTCCCTTGAATTAGATAACTACCGTTTTTATTTTCAACAAGTATATTACTAGGCGATACTGAACCTGATTTCATTACAGATTTAATTTCACCTTTTTCCTTTATAAACTTATAGCATTTAGAAGCTATTTGATTTTGATCCAGATTATTTTTAAGACCTATCTCAAGATTGAATTCAGAAACATTTCTTTCTCTTTGTTGCATCTGTAGTTGGAATTCTTTAACTTCTTTATCATTAGCGATAATACGCTTGATAAAGGCAGGTTCATTAAAAAGAAACTTGAATTTATTACTTTTCTCCAAGACCTTTCTTAATTCCTCAAAAGCATAGATAGTAAAAATAGGAGAAGATATCGTGATATCTGCATTATCTTCAGTATTGTCTTTAATATATTCTCCAATTGCACCAACTTTATTGTTATCTAATACTATAGACATTCATTAACCTCAATCTTCATTAATCTTTATAAATGATTATTATCTATATTTTATTATTAAATAAGTCCTTTATAAAGAAAAAATAGTGGAACATGTTGTCCCACTACCGTTTATATGTCTACCGACTCATATACTTGCCTTAATTATTATGTTGTAGTGATTATGAAGCACTTTTTCTCTGCTTCCATCATTATTTAGTAAAAACTCAAAATGGTCGTAAAACAGCTTAAATTGGGCTATTTCGACGTATTGCTCTTTTGTAACAAAACCACGCACTCTACATGGCAACTATACGGAAATAAATCAACAGGATAAGCATCACTAAAATTATATTGATCTTCAAATAGTTTTAAATCTCTTGCAAGTGTAGCAGGATTACAAGAAATATAAACTATCTTTTCAATATTTGTTTCTTTTATAGATTCAATCAAATCATTACTAAGTCCTTTTCTTGGAGGATCTACTATTAATACATCTTTATCTTTTAAATATTTGCCAAGTTTTGCCCTTGCATCATCTAGATAGAATGTAGCGTTTTTAATATTATTGATTTTCACATTATCTTTAGCGTTATCCACTGCTTCTTTTACTATTTCTACCCCTGTTACTTCCTTACAATACTTAGACATAAATAGAGAAATAGTACCAATGCCTGAGAACAAGTCTAATAATCTAGTATCAGTGTTTACATCAGCTAAGTCTTTAGCTAAATTATATAGTTTTATCATTTGTTTATAATTTACTTGATAAAAAGACTTGAAAGCTATCTTAAACTTTAATCCTTCAAACTCATCAATTATAAAATTCTCACCATATAAGATAACTTCTTTATCGCCTAGTATTACATTATCGTCACGGGTATTTAAATTTAATATTACAGACTTTATTTCAATATACTTATTTGTAATAGATTCAACAACTTTATTTAAATTAGGTACCTTTAAATCCTTTACAATAAAGCCTAACATGACTTGGTTTGTGCCAAAAGCATGTTTGATTAAAATATGCCTAAAATAAGAATCAATCTTATAGTTTAATAAAAGTTCTTTTACATCATTTAAAATATTATTTTCTAAATCAGATTGAACATAACATTTATCAAATTCAACAATATCATTAGAGAACTTACGATAAAAACCAAACTTGTGATCTCTTACAGGTACTTGAACCTTATTACGATAACCAATAGGATTATCGCATCGAATAATATCATTAACTTTTATATTAACTTTAGCATTTTTAAAAGTAGACTCTAAAATTTTCTTTTTAAGCTCTAATTGATAATCATAATCAATATATCTAAAGTCACATCCACCACACTTATAAGAAATTGGGCAATCTGGATTAATACGATGCTTACTTTTAACTACAAGCTTATCGATAATACCAAAGGCCATATTCTTCTTATCTGCAATAATCTTTACATCAGCTACCTCGCCAGGTATCATTTCCTTAACAAAAACAACCAAACCATCCTTTTTACAAACACCTTGGCCATCTACAGTTATATCAATACATTCAAGTCTTATAATTTCGTTTTTCATAAAAAGAAACCTCATATTTCTATGAGGTATAAATTAATTTTGTGATTCGCTGTCAGCAGAAGCTTCAGGATCAGCAGAAGTAGTTACATTTTCACCTCTTAAATCCTTAGCTAGTTCTTCATCAACAGGCTTTGATACACATTGAATTGAATAATTACTCATCTTAGAATTCTTAGTTAAAATGTAATAAATCATATTATCATCATCTTCTTTTACATAATTGTAAACATTGATAGATAAATCATACATTTTTTTACTATCAGTAGCTGTAAAATAAGTAGAAACTGGAAGTTCACTATTTACTGCATCATATACTTTTTTAGCTAAATCCTCAATTTGAGATGAAGTTAAACTATCTTGTGCATCTACATTAACTCGATATTGAGCACTAGTTAAAACAATTTCGCAATTTTCTACACCACTTATACTTTTAATAGTACTAGTAAGTGAACTAGTATTTGAGCTAGTAATAGCAGGTTGTAAATCATTATCAAATCTGTTTCCAACAACAGGCTTACCCGTTTCTAATGCAGCAGATATTAGAATACCACCAAATATTAAGCATGGTACTAAAATAATAATTAAACTAATAAGTAAGACAATGCCACCTTTTGACATCTTCTTTTTAGGTTTAGTTGTTTTATTCAAACTATTTTGTTTTTTTACATTTTCCATACTCTATATTCTATCTTTTAGATAACTCCTTAGTCAATAAATCACTAGCCATTTTAGGATTAGCTTGACCCTTTGACTTTTTCATTACTTGTCCAACCATAAAACCTAAAGCTCTATCCTTACCATTTTTAAAGTCAACAATAGATTGAGGATTTTCATCAAGCACTTCTGTTACAATCTTTAAAATTTCATCAACATTAGAAACTTGTTTTAATCCTTTTTCTTCAATAATCTCTTTTGGAGACTTAGAAGTATTAAACATTTCCTCTAATACAGCTTTAGCTTGTTTACTAGATATCTCATTATTATCAATTACATTAGATAATAATGCTAAGTTTTCAGCACTGATTGGACAATTTGTAATATCTAAATTGTTTTTAGTTAATAAGCCCTGTAATTCACTAGTTAATAGATTACATAAATTCTTAGGATTTTTTGCATATTTCATAGAATCATCGAAATAATAAGCTAAATGCTTATTAGCCAAAATAATTGAAGCATCATATTCACTAAGTTTATATTCATCCAAATATCTTTTTAGTTTAACATCAGGAAGCTCTTGCATATTTGAAAGTACTTCATCCATCATTTCTTTAGAAATTCTAATAGGTGGAATATTTGGTTCAGGGAAATATTTATAGTCGACTGTTCCCTCTTTTTTACGCATTGAAACAGTAGTCATGGTTTTTTCATCAAAACGTCTTGTTTCTTGTATAACCTTATCACCATTATCTAGCACTTCAGCTTGTCTTTTTACTTCATAGTCAATTGCTTCTTTTACATTAGCGATACTATTTAAGTTTTTAATTTCTACCTTAGTACCAAAAACATCAGAACCTTTTGGCATAATTGATACATTGACATCACAACGCATTTCGCCCTCTTCCATCTTAGCTTCCGAAATACCAAGATATTCAAAAGTTTGTTTTAGTTTTTCAACATAAAGTTGAGCTTCTTTACCACTTTTAATATCTGGTTCTGATACTATTTCACAAAGAGGAACACCACTACGATTATAATCAATCAAACTCACTTCATTTAAGTGAAATTGTTTAGCTGTATCCTCTTCCATATGACATCTATTAATCCTAATACGCTTATATTGTTTATCTAAATAAATATCAATATAACCATGAGAACCAATTGGATGGAATTGTTGAGTAATTTGATAACCCTTTGGTAAATCAGAATAATAATAGTTCTTACGATCAAATTTAACCAGTGTATCAATATCCATATGTAGCGCGCTACATAAAGCAATAGCTTTTTTAACCGCTTCTTTATTTAAACAAGGAAGCGTACCAGGTAATGCTAAATCAACTTCGTTTGTACAAGTATTAGCTTCTTGTTTAAATTTATAAGGAGCACCTGAAAACATTTTAGTTTTGGTATTTAATTCAAGGTGGATTTCAATACCGACTACAACATCATATTCCATTAAAAATCCTCCTTTGTAAGACCCTTTAACCCAGTCTTATTTTCAATAGCTTTAGCTACATTAAACATCACATCTTCCTTAAATGGATTAGCTGAAACATTAACACCAACAGGCATATTATCAACAAATCCCATTGGTAAAGTTAATGATGGTAAGCCAGCAAAGTTTTCGATAACCATATGGTTATCTGCCACAAGATATTCTTCTGATAATTCATCTGTGCTTGTTCCTTCAATCTTAGGTGCAATGCCAGGAGCAGCAGGCGCAATCAAAATATCAGCTTCCTTTAATTCTTTCATTACCTCATCAACAATAAGTCTTCTAATCTTATGAGCTTTCTTTAAGATTCTATCTTGGTTTTCTTCAAATAAGGCATATGAGCCAATAATAAATCTTTTCTTAATCCAAGGGCCAAAACCAGCACTACGCGAATTAATCATAATTTCTTCTATAGACCCACCATCTACTCTTTGGCCAAAGTTAATGCCATCAAGATTAGAATGGTTGGCTGTAGCCTCAGCATTGGCAATAATATAATAAGTTGGCAAGATAGCCTTCATTAAAGTTTCATTGAAATATACTTCTTTAACAATAGCACCATCTTGTTTTAGATTATCAATAACCTTACTAAAACATTTCTTTACTTCTTCATTAGATATTGCATCAACAACATTCTTAAATACTAGAATCTTTTTGCCTTTTACATCGCCATTACATAATTCGCTATAGCTAGGCACAGGCAAACAAGATGATGTCATATCTTTATCATCTCTTCCTGCAAGGACTTCAAGTAATTTAGTGGCATCATCAACACAGGTTGTAAAATAGCCGACATGGTCTAAGCTACTAGCATAAGGGATAATACCATATCGAGAAATACGTCCATATGTTGGTTTAACCCCTACTACACCACAAAATGAAGCTGGTTTTCTAATTGAATCTCCAGTATCTGAGCCAATAGCACAACTTAGGGCACCGCTTGCAACTAAAACAGCACTGCCTCCACTTGATCCACCAGATATTCTAGTTAAATCATAAGGATTTTTAACAGGACCGGTTAAAGCTGTAAGATTTGTACCACCCATGGCAAGTTCATCCATGCTTGCTTTACATACAGTCACAAAACCATTAGCCTCTAATTTATCGACAATTGTTGCATTATATACTGGAACATAATTGTCTAGTATCTTACAAGAAGCTGTTGTTAAAATACCTTTTGTAGACACATTATCTTTTAGGGCAATCGCAATACCATCTTTAAGAGGTTTAACACCAGTTACAACACAATTTAATTTTTCATGTGCTTTTAATACTTTTTCATAACAATTTAAAGCACTATCACAATTATCTAGTCTCATTATTTAAGCACCTTTGGAACTACGACATGTCCTGAAATTTGTTTAGGTGCATTAGCTAATGCATCCTTTTGTGACAAGACATTTGTAACTTCATCCTCTCTAAAATAATTTGTTTCATTATCGAATGGATAAATCATTTCCTCTACACCATCAGTATCAATTTCATCAAAAAAGCTCAACATTTTTTCTAGCATATCAAAATCATTAGCGATATCTAAAGCTTCTTGATCAGTGACATTAAACATTAATTTGTTAGCTAAAACTTTAATTTCTTCTTTTTTCATACTCAACAATTATAGCATGTTTCTAAACTCTTCTTCGCTTATTGTTTTAACACCCAATTCTCTAGCTTTACTAAGTTTAGAACCCGCACTTTCTCCATATATTACATAATCAGTATTTTTAGAAACACTACTAGCACAATGAGCTCCTAAATTCTCCAATAGTTCACTAGCTTGTTTTCTAGTATAAATAGTAAGAGTACCAGTAAGAACAACGGTCTTATCCTTAAATGGACCATCACTTACAATTGAATTATCAATATATTCCATATTAAGACCAAATAATTTAAGTTCATTAATGATACGGATATTATTTTCATCTTTAAAATAATCTACAATACCTTCTGCCGTAATTGGTCCAATATCCTTGATGTTACTTAACTCTTCTACTGTAGCATTTATAAGATTATCCATAGTCTTAAAATTACTTGCAAGTATCTTAGCTGCCTTTTCACCTACTTGTCTAATGCCTAAGCCAAATAATAGTTTTTCTAAAGAGTTCTTCTTACTATTTTCAATAGCCTCAACTAGATTTTCATATGACTTAAGACCCATCTTTTCAATATTTAAGATGATATCCTTTTTATTAAATAACTTATAAATATCTTCAAAACTATTTAAAATTCCATTATTGTAGAAGGTTTCAACCTTCTTTTCGCCAAGGCCGTCAATATTCATCGCATCCCTACTTGCAAAGTGGGCTATGCCAAAGACAAGTCTTGCTGGACAATCAGAATTTATACAAAAGTGAGCAGCCTCATCTTCAAATCGATATAGTTTACCACCGCATACAGGGCAAACACTAGGAAATACATAAGGTACTTGACTACCATCTCTATTTTCTTTAACACTTCTTACAACTTCAGGAATAATATCGCCAGCTTTTCTAACAATTATAGAATCATTTACTCTAATATCTTTTTCCTTTATATAGTCTTCGTTATGAAGTGTTGCATAGCCAATTGTTGTACCAGCACACTTTACAGGAGAAAATTTGGCATTTGGGGTACATTTACCAGTTCTTCCAACCGTGATAAAGATATCTTCTACTTTTGTTTTAACTTCTTCAGCAGGAAACTTGTAAGCTATTGCCCATTTTGGAACACGTGATGTAAAACCTAATTCTTTTTGTAAGGCATAACTATTTACTTTAATTACCATTCCATCAATCTCATATGGTAAATCCGGCCTAATTTTAGCTGTTTCTTCTATTCTTTCAATTACTTCTTCAATGTTGTTACAAAGCTTTAAAGTATCATTTACTCTAAAACCCAATTTTTTAGCAAACATTAAAGAATCATAGTGGGTACTTGCGTTAATATCATCTGGTACATGATACCAAAAGCCATCCAAGCCTCTTTTGGCCGCAATACTTGAATCAAGTTGTCTTATAGAACCAGCTGCCGCATTACGTGGGTTAGCAAATTCTTCTTCACCATTGTCTCTTTTAATTTGATTTAACTTGTAAAAAGCTTTTTTAGGCATATATACTTCGCCACGTATATCATACCTAGAAGTATAAGGAATCTTTAAGGGGATTGATTTGATGGTCTTAACATTATGCGTTACATCTTCACCTACCAAACCATCGCCTCTTGTAACAGCTTGTTTAAATAAGCCATCTTCATATATTAAAGACATGGCCAAGCCATCAATTTTATATTCAACGCAATATTGCACATCATTATATACACTAGTAATTTTATTTGACCAAGCCCTTAGTTCATCATAAGAGAAAACATCGCCCAAAGATAACATTGGAATAGAATGTGTAACTTTTACAAATGAATCAAGCACACTATAGCCCACTTTTTTAGTTGGGCTACTTGGATCATCAAGTTCTGGATATTTTGCTTCTAGTTCTTCTAATTCACGATATAGCATATCATATTCACCATCTGGTATAGTTGGCTTATCCAAAACATGATACTCATAATTATATTTAGTAATTTCTTCTCTTAACTGTTTTAATCTTTTAATTTCTTCTTCCATACTATATAACTCTCTTTATAATATTCTCTAATTTATCAATATCAATCGGTTTAGCAATATGACCATTCATGCCACAAGATAAAGATTTAGCTACATCTTCATTAAAAGCATTGGCACTAACGGCAATAATTGGAATATAACGATTTATCTTTCTTATTTCTTCACTTGCTTGATAGCCATTTTTAATAGGCATTTGAATATCCATTAATATTACATCAAAACCATCTTTATTTTCTTTAAATAAATCTATACATTCTTGGCCATTTTTAGCTCTTGTATTAATAGTTTTTCTATCCTTTAATAAACAATCAATAATTTCATAATTTAAATCATTATCTTCAGCAATCAATATCCTTAAACCCTCAATACTTTTTTCACTCTTTTCATCTTGAATCGATTTAATAATTCTAGTATATGGTAATAGTAGCTTTACGTTAAAAGTAGTACCGATATTAAGCTTACTATCACATTTGATTTCCCCATACATACAATCTACAATCTCTTTAACAATGGTAAGGCCAAGTCCAGAGCCAGTAGTTTGGCTAGTGCGAGAATCTTGAGCACGAGAAAACGATGAATACATTTGCTTTTGAAAATCATCAGTCATACCAATGCCATCATCTTTTACCATAAAAGATAATTCACATTTGCCCATTTTCTCTTTACTATCTAATAAAAAACTAACATGACCCCTACTTGGTGTATACTTAATCGCATTGCTTATAAGATTTACATAAATTTGTTTAAGTCTAGTCTCATCCCCAATTACGTATTTATCTTCTAATTGAGTTAAATCGCCACTGAAATTAATTCCCTTATTATCAGCATATGGAGCCATTAAATCATAGATTTCTTGTCCTAGTTTTTTAAGTGAAACACCATTATTATTTAAAATCATCTTGCCAGATTCAATCTTAGAAATATCCAAAATATCATTAATTAAAGTTAATAATTGTTTACTAGCATTATAAGACTTATCTAGATATCCTCTTGCAATATCAGGTTGATCAATATATTTATAGGCTAAATCATTCATACCAATGACCACATTCATTGGTGTTCTTATATCATGAGACATTGTTGAAAGAAAATCCGTTTTAGCAAGATTAGCCTTATTAGCCAAGTCAAAAGCTTCCTTCAAGCGCTTGTTTACTTGAATGAAATACAAGCTGTCAATAGTCAATAATAATAAGAATAGGCAAATTGTAAAGAAAGTTATATTAATTAATTCATCATCAGCTTTTAAGTTATTTAAAGGAACACATCCCACAATATATAAGTCTAAATTATTATCAAAACAAGTGTAATAATATAAACAATCTTGGCCTCTATCATTTTTATAATAAAAAGTATTTGTAGAATTCGCTTTTAAGTTATTAACAAAAATATTTTTTTCTTTATCATCATTTATAAAATTATATTTTTCAATATAGCTTACAAATGATTCACCAATAAAATTATCATCCTTAACTATATAGTCTCCACTTGAAGATATTAAAGCTAGCTTACAATCGCCATATATAGCAGGCATATCCCAAGATTGCATTATGTCATCAATGGGAATCACTCTTAATAATAAGTAATCTTTATAGCCATCAGATGTAACAATATTTACTCTTTTACCTACACTTATACAATATGAGCCATTTTCTTTTAGAGCATACTTGCCAAGAACATAAACAGTATCATTGTCATTTTTATACATCTTTTCGATAATATTCTTAAAATAATATGAAAAAGAACTGTAATAATTTTTGTAGTCTGCATATGTATCAATTTGATTATTTCCTATATCATAATAACTAGAATAAGCAACACATGATTCAATATCTACAATATGAGCATAACGATTAGAATTAGTATTAATAGTTTTTAGAAAAAGCATCGCTTGATCTAATGTCATATCATTTTCATCTATATATTTAGACCAGTTATTAACATAACCCTGTTCATTTTTTAAATAGTTTTGGGTAAGCTTTTTTTGTGATTGAATCGTCAACATGAAATTATATTTATTATCTTCTAATTGATTAGCATTAACATTTGCCGAATAATTGCCAATAGCTAATATAATTAAGGCTACCAAAAAAAGGTTAATAATAAGTAGAATGATCTTTTTATCTTTTTCATCATAGACTTTTTTCACAAAATAATTATATACGATAGAAAACGCTATTGAATTAAAAAAGGTTTAAGCATTGCCTAAACCTTTAAAACGTTTTATATAAATAATACTTATTCTAAACCAATCAAGTAGTAATATACAGGAACATCGCCCTTAATAACATCAACTTCACAATCGCTGTTATTTTCAACATATTCTACAAGCTCATCAGTCATTTCATCATCAACATTTTCACCAGTTATAAGAGTTAACAATTCTTTATCTTCATCAATAATTGCATCAAATAGTTTATGACAAACTTCTTTTAAATCAGTGCCATTTGAGATGATGTTTTTATTAGCCATAGCCATGAAATCACCTTCTTTAACGGTAACACCATCAATAGAAGAATCCTTTACAGCATAAGTTACACTAGCCACCTTAACAGCCTTGCAGGCATCATTGAAATCCTTAACATTATTTTCAAAACTACCTTCAGGATTATATCTAGCTAAAGCGCTAAGACAAGCTTGGATAGACATACAATCAATTACAACAACTTCTTTGTTTTCAACTAAGTCTCTTGCTTGACATGCAGCAAGATAAATGTTTGAGTTATTTGGGAAAATCATGATTTTTTCACAATTATCCAATTCATTAATGCGATCTAAGAAATCATTACAAGAAGGATTCATTGTTTGACCACCAGAAATGATAGAATCAACACCTAAATCTTGCATAAGTTTTGTAATACCCTCACCTGATGCCACAGAGATAATACCAATAGTCTTCTTTTCCTTTGCAGGAGCCTTTGTTTCTTCACTCATTAAAGTTGAATGTTGCTCTTGCATATTCTCAATTTTGATTTTTACAAATTCACCATATCTTTGGCCAATATTTAAAGCATCTCCAGGATGCAATGTATGTACATGTACTTTGATTAAATCTTCATCTTTTACAAGAACTAATGATTCACCATCTTTAGCAAGCTTTTCTTTTAAGATATTTTCATCAAAATCTTTTTTATAGTTATCCTTTAAACGTAAGATAAATTCTGTACAATAGCCAAATTCTTCATTAGAAAATAACGATTGAGCATTTTTAGCAAGTTCTACAGTTACAGCATTAGTCTTAACAGGATTGCCTTTTAAATAGGCTACAAAGCCTTCAACAATTCTTTTAAGTCCAGCACCACCACTATCGACAACATTAGCTTCCTTTAAGATTGGAAGTAAATCAGGGGTACCATTTAAAGATACTTCAATATGTTTTAATAAGTTATCAAAATATTCATTGATATCTAATTTATTGTTTTCTTTTAAGTCTTTATGAGCATACCAACTTGCTTCTCTGATGACTGTAAGAATTGTACCTTCAACAGGTTTCATAATAGCCTTATAAGCAACTCTAGTACCGTTTTCAAATGCTTCTGCAATATCTGCTGTATTAACTTCCTCTTTACCTTCAACGCTTTGAGCAAAGCCTCTAAAAATTTGTGACGTGATAACACCAGAGTTTCCTCTAGCACCCATTAAAAGGCCCTTAGATAAAGCCTTAGCTACATCACCAATATTGTTTGAAAAACAACTATTAGCTTCCTTAGCTCCATTTGAAAAAGTCATTGACATGTTAGTGCCAGTATCGCCATCCGGAACCGGGAATACATTTAAAGCATTTATTTCTGCTTGATAATTTTCTAGGTTAGCTGCACCTGAATTTACCATTTCCTTAAAATCTTTTCCATTTAAGACTTTCATTTTAAATCTCCTTAATTCTTTCAACGTGGATATTTACTTCACTAACGTCCATATTAATTGCTTGCTCAACAGTGTATTTAACACGTTTTTGAGCTTCTAATACAACTTCTGAAATCTTTATACCTGCTGAAACGACAACATAAATGTCGATTTTTAAATTATTGTTTTTTCTAGTGATTAAAACACCTTTAGAATAGCTTTCTTTTTTAAGTAAAGCATTATAACTATCTTTTACATATGATTTTGATATAACACCAACTATACCATAGCACTCACAAACTGTTGATCCTGCTAAAGAGGCAATAGCTTCGTCAGATATTTTTACTTCACCATAATTCGTTTTTGTATTAATAGGCATTTTGTCCTCCGATAACTAGCTTATTATATCATCAAGTATTTTTCAAATACAATTTAACGACTGGCATGTTTGTGTAAATGCTTAGGGAATTAAAAAACCGCGTAAGCAATTAAGCATACGCTTTAACTACTTACACGGATTAATTTACACCATCTTACTTATAGACGCTAAGAAATCTTTTTATCTTTCATGCTTGAAAATTAATGTCATTGTTACAACAAGCAAAGTTACTATCAAAGCGCTAGCAGCTACCAGTAAAATATTTAAATCAGAATCTTTTTCTTCTTCGGATATTTTTTCTATTTTAGTTGATTGTTCTTCTTTTTTATCTATCTTATCATTTTAAACAATTTTTTTATCCTCAAGATCTTTATTCTCTTTAACATTTTCAAGTTCTGTTTTTTTATCAGGTTTTATAACAATATTTGAAACAGCATTAACATTATTTGTATTATCTTCTTTGGTTTCTATGACATCTATATGTTCATTTATTTTTTCATTTTCAACAACATTTACCAAAACATCAAACTCAACACTTTGGTAATTTATTGAATCACTTGGTGTATAAATTGCTTTAAACGTTTGCATACCAAGTATATTTGCTTTTAAAGTTTGATCTTTCCACACAAAACCATCAGGAAGCACAACAGAAGATAAAGCTTTGTATTGTTTTACATTATAAGTTTCAAGCGAAGGAATTTCAGGAATTGCCTTATATATTTCAAAAGTCTTTTCAGCTGTTAAACCATTATAATTATCATCTTCATCAACAGTTACCAATACTTTATATTCCCCAACATTTATAGGCGTATCATCAAGCTCTTTCCAAATATTATCTTCTTTTACAAACCATGAAAAAATAGGATTATTACTACTACCAGTCTTTTCAACAACAGGCTCAGTAATTTTTTCTTTATCATATGTTTTATTCAAATCACTTGTAATAGAAAGTGTTGACTTTGCTTTTGAAACATTAATATTCAAATTAACCTTCACAGAAGAATTTTCAAAATCACAAGATATTATGTCATCACCTACAACATCTAAAAAATCATATTCGTTTGTATAATTTGTGATATCAAAATATGCAAGATATTTATTTTGAGAAACCATTAAATCCGTTTCTTCATTATCCCAAGTCCAGTCATCAGGAAGGTTAATATCAGCTAATGTTTGACCATAAATACCAACAAGATTTAAAGGTCTCTTATTTGTAATTAAGTCTTTGCCACTTTTTTTGGTCTTAACAGCTACACTAGCTACATCCGACTTTAAATAATTATCTTTTCCTTTATAACGAGCATAAATAGTATATTGTGTGTCAAAATCTAAACCCTCAAAAACATTTGATGATTGCCAAGTATTATTATCAATGCTATATTCAGCATTACCATAAATATCTTGATTATCTAATTCATTCACTATAATTGAACTACCATATTTTGATTTGACAGATAGTTTTGGCTTAATATCACTAAATACAAATTTCTTTTCTTCTTCTAACCAATTAGCTTTACAAAAAATTTCATCATTAATACTTATTGTGTGATCATTACCAGTTAGATATAAATAAAAGGCACCATCATTTAAATGATCACTTTCTCTAACAAATTCTAAGTCTTCATCTACATTAAGCTTTTTAATACCAGATAAATTATCTATCTTTGCAAGATAAACTCTATTACCATATTTATCATAAGCAGCATCCCTATCATCGTTATTTAAATCAGGCGCTTGGATGCTGCCTTTAACACTTCCACCATTAATAATAACTTTTGTAGAAGATTTTACATAGTCACTAGTAGCATCATCATATTTAGCGTAAAATCCGCCAATTATAGGAGCAGTTACCGTTCCTCCATTAATGATAATTTCACAATTTTTACTAAAAAATTTATTACCCACATAACTACTTCCAAGTGCCGTTTTAAGACAATTTAATACACCACCATTAATCACAATATTTTTAGCATAACAATAACCTTCAGGTCCTTGTAAGCCAATGCCTATATCAGATGCGTGATAATCCCTACCTTTGGCATTTATTGTTCCACCATTAAAAGTAATATTATAAGTATTACTCATGCTTCCAATAGCTACCCCATTTCTAGAAGTTACATTCAATATGCCATTTGTATCTGAATCGAATGTTAAAGAACTGCTTTCATAAGTTGTCGATATTGCAGCCGCTTTATCCGTTGTTTCAATATAATTTTCATCATTAAATTTTATTGTAAGATTAGTATTTTCTCCCAAAGAAATAATTTCATTACCACTATTTATATTTACGCCATCAAGGATAATTGTTGCCCTGACATTATTTGCAACATTTATTCTATCATGTACTTCATTTTCGTCTTGACTGATAGTATAAGTACCGTCTTTAAGTATATAATGAACGTCGTTAATCGTATCATAAGCAAGACTAAAGTCTTCATCTATACTATCCTTATTTATTTTTAAAGCATAATCAATAAATTCACTATATTGATGCAAAAACTTATGTTCATCTTCTTTCCAAATCAAATGATAAGAAAGATTTTTTATTTTTAAAGTATGATCACTTCCAGATAAATACAAATAAAATTTATTATCATTATCACTATGACTTCCAGATCTTCTATAAAGATTATCGTCTACAATAACACCAATATTAACTTCTTCTAAATTATCTATTTCTGTTAAATAAACAATATTGCCATTTTCATCAGTTGGCGTTGTTCCAAAACCACTTACTTTGACACTTCCTCCATTAATCACAATATTACTTGTACTATTTCCATAGTCAAATCCAGTACCTATTCCAGTTCCATATTGGCCACCAATAGCGGTAACTGTTCCACCACTTATGGTTATATTTTTTGCTTTATTATCAGAGCCATATCCAGTACCTATTCCTGCTCCATATCTTCCACCAATCGCCGTTATATTTCCCCCTTTTATGGAGATATTGCCACCATCTTGCCAAGAACCACCACCTATTCCAGACTCATTCGTATTGCCCCTTGCTACTAAGGTTCCATCTGTATCAGAATCGATTATTAAATAAGCACTGTCTTTAGGACTATCAAATCTTAAGCCTTCTCTTAAAACATTTGTTCCATCTAGACGTAAAGATAATTCGGCACTCTTATCAACACAAAACTTTTTCGCATTTATATTTCTTATTGTAACCATGCCTTCAAAATTTTCAGCTATTTCAATTTGTTCATCTGATTCTTGATTATCACCGATTATTGTATAAGAACCGCTTGTATTGATCTTAAGTATGTTATTTTCACTATCATATGTCCAATCGACATTAGCAGTTCCGCCTTCAACATTAAAATCCCCTGCATTATTTTCAATAGCATAAATCTTATTAAATGATATTAATAAAAAACATACTATAGCAAAAACAAGAAAAATTCTTTTTCGATATCTATGTTCCATAACAAATCGCTCCTTTGCTTTAATATTTCACCTAAATAATATCATGAGCTATACAAAAAATCTGATGAAAAACCGCTTTCATTTGACTATTAATATATCCATATGATGCAATCAACATCTTTAAAAGTATCTTTATATTGTTTAAATAGTTTAATATATATCTAAGGTTATTAATAAATATGCTAATTCAATAGGAAAATAATGTTGAAAAACTTTAGCAGTTAGCATTAAATTTCTTAAAAAATAGCCGCTATTTACATAGTGGCTATCTTAATTCTATTCATCGCTCTTTTTAAAGCAGCTTCAGCTCTTCTAAGATCTAAATTTGGATCTCTTTTTTCAAGTCTATTTAAAGATCTATCTCTACTAGCTTCAGCTCTTTTTAAATCAATGTCTTCTTTAGATTCTATTGTATCAACAAGAATATTGGCACTACCTTTTTCAAAGTAGAACATTCCTCCATTGATGGCATATATATTATCTGCACCATTTTCATTTGTTTCTAGTTTTCCAACATCTAACATAAAACAAACAGGAACATGATGTTCAAGAATTCCTCTTTCACCATCTTTTGAAGTAATATTTAGAAATGGTGTTTCAAATTCCTTATATAAACCATTTGGAGTAATGATTTTAACGCTAATCATTTGCTAGTACCTTAGCTTTTTCTCTTGCTTCTTCAATAGTACCTACAGACATAAAGGCAAGTTCAGGTAAATCATCATATTTACCTTCAAGAAGTTCTTTAAAGCTTCTTACAGTATCTTCTACTTTAACATACTTTCCTTCAAGTCCTGAGAATTGAGTGGCAACTGAGAAAGGTTGAGATAAGAAGTTTCTGGCTCTTCTTGCTCTATTTACAATTACCTTATCTTCCTCAGATAATTCATCCATACCTAAAATAGCAATGATATCTTGAAGTTCTTTATATCTTTGAAGTAATTCTTGCACACCTCTTGCAACCTTATAATGTTCTTCACCAACAATTAGTGGATCAAGCATTCTACTACTTGACTCTAGTGGATCTACCGCAGGATAAATACCTAGTGCAGCAATGCCTCTATCTAGAACGGTTTTAGCGTCCAAGTGTGAGAAAGTTGTAGCAGGCGCTGGGTCAGTTAAGTCATCAGCAGGCACATAAATTGCTTGTACAGAAGTGATTGAGCCATCTTTTGTAGAAGTAATTCTTTCTTGTAATTGGCCCATTTCGGTAGCAAGTGTTGGTTGATATCCTACAGCTGAAGGCATTCTACCCAAAAGGGCAGATACTTCAGAACCAGCTTGGGTAAATCTAAAGATATTATCGATAAACAAAAGTACATCTTGTTTTTCTTCATCTCTAAAGTATTCAGCCATCGTAAGACCACTTAAAGCAACTCTCATTCTAGCACCAGGTGGTTCATTCATTTGGCCATAGACTAAGACAGTTTTATCAAGAACGCCAGACTCTTTCATTTCAAAGTACATGTCGTTGCCTTCTCTTGTTCTCTCTCCTACGCCACAAACAACTGACTTACCACCATGTTCCATAGCGATATTGTGGATTAACTCTTGCATCAAAACGGTTTTACCAACACCGGCACCACCAAATAGACCAATCTTACCACCTCTTGCATAAGGACATAATAAGTCAATTACTTTAATACCAGTTTCTAGAATCTCTGCGCTTGTTTGTTGTTGTTCAAATGTTGGTGCATTTCTATGTATTGGCATTGTTTTTTTAGCCTTAACTTCACCTAAATTATCAATAGGATCACCTAAGACATTAAACATTCTGCCCAACACTTCATCACCTACTGGCACTGATATAGCAGCATTTGTATCAATAGCCTTAGCACCTCTAACAAGTCCATCAGTAGAACCCATTGAGATAGCTCTTACTACATCATCACCAATATGTTGAGCAACTTCAACAGTTAGGTAAGTATTATCACCTCTATCAACTTTGATTGCGTTATGAAGTTTAGGAAGTTCTTCACCATCAAATCTAATATCTATTACTGGTCCTATAATTTGTACTACTTTTCCAATATTTTCCATATTTTTTCTCCTATAAGGCATCAGCACCCGAAACAATTTCGGTAATTTCTTGTGTAATTGCCGCTTGTCTTGCTTGGTTATATGCAAGCTCTAGCTTTTCCGTTAACTCATTAGCGTTATCCGTAGCGTTTTCCATTGCAAATCTTCTATTACCGTGTTCAGAAGTTTTAGACTCTAAAAACTTTGAATAGATTTGACTTTCAACCATCATTGGAATTAAATCAACCAAGATTTCATCAGCACTTGGTTCAAAATCAATTTGCTTAAAGCCACTTGATTCACCCTTTGTTTCACCAGGCAATATACAAGATACACTAGCCTTAAAATTAATGTTATTGACAAAACGCGTATAGATGACATTAATTGAACTAATTTTGTTTTCTTTATACATTTCTAAAGCGTTATCAGCAAACTTTTTAATAGTTTGATATTCCACGCTATCAGAACCAATTTGTTCATTTAAGATGTTGTAACCATCTTGTTTTATTTGTTCATAAAACTTATTGCCAACAAAATAAATATAGTCATCTTTACTTACATTATCTTTTACAAGTTTTGAGATATTAATGTTATAACCACCACATAATCCCATATCGCTAGTAAAGATAAAATAAGCTTTTTGTTTTGCATCCTTTTTTGTAAGATAATCATTCTCTTCAATCATCTCACCACTTAAGATACTAGAAACTACATCCTCTAAAGCATCGGCATAAGTACGATTCTTTTCCATTAAATTTCGATTCTTACTTAGCTTTACATTAGAAATAAGTTCCATAGCACCAGTAATCTTCTTAGTTGAATTAACTGATTTGATACGTGACTTAATTGCAGACTTATTACCTGCCATAATTAGCCACCATATACTTCAAGATACTCTTTTAAAATAGTAGAAGTAGCATCTTTTAATTTATTTGTTAATTCGTCTGTTAAGATTTTCTTTTCTTCAATTTCTGATTGTAAATCAGCATACTTTTCTTTATAAGACTTCAATAAGAAAGTTTCAAAGCTACCAATCTTTTCAACAGGTAAATCTTTTAAATAACCATATTTTGCTGCAAATAAAGAAAGTACTTGTTCAGACATTGATAAAGGTGAATATTGAGCTTGTTTTAAAAGTTCAGTTAATCTAGCTCCCTTATCAATTGTTGCCTTTGTTGCCGCGTCTAAGTCACTGCCAAATTGAGCAAATGATAATAGTTCATGGTATTGAGCTAAATCAAGTTTTAAAGAACTAGAAACAGACTTCATAGCCTTAGTTTGAGCAGCAGAACCAACTCTAGATACAGATAAGCCTGAATCAACAGCTGGTCTAACACCTGAATTAAATAATTCTGTTTGTAAGAAAATTTGTCCATCAGTAATAGAAATTACATTAGTTGGAATATATGCTGAAATATCACCAGCTTGGGTTTCAATAATTGGTAAAGCGGTTAAAGAACCACCACCTAATTCATCTGATAATTTTGCAGCTCTTTCCAAAAGTCTAGAATGTAAATAGAACACATCACCTGGATAAGCTTCTCTACCTGGAGGACGACGTAACAATAATGACATTGTTCTATAGGCCACCGCATGTTTACTTAAATCATCATAAACGATTAGAACATCCTTGCCTTGTTCCATCCATTCTTCACCAATAGCACAACCTGCATATGGTGCAATATATTGTAAAGGTGCAAGTTCGCTAGCACTAGCATTTACAACAGTTGTATATTCCATTGCCCCATGTTGTCTTAATTTTTCAACAATTTGAGCAACCGTACTTGCTTTTTGGCCAATCGCTACATAGATACAATTAACATTTTTACCCTTTTGGTTAATGATTGCATCAATAGCGATAGCTGTTTTACCAGTTTGTCTATCACCGATAATTAATTCTCTTTGGCCCTTACCAATGGGAATCATTGAGTCAATAATCTTTAAACCAGTCATTAAAGGTTGGCCTACTGACTTACGAGTCATAACACCAGGGGCAACTCTTTCTACTGGTCGATATTTTTTAGTCTTGATAGGTTCTTTACCATCGATTGCTTGTCCTAGAGCATTTACAACTCTACCAAGCATTTCATCACCTACTGGTACTTCAACAATTCTTCCTGTTCTTTTTACGACATCATTTTCCTTGATGTTTGTATCATCACCTAAAAGTACAGCACCAACACTATCTTCCTCTAGGTTTAAGACCATTCCATATACGCCACCTGGAAACTGTAAAAGTTCAGAAGACATTGCATTTTCAAGACCTTGTATAATGGCGATACCATCACCAATTTTTACGATAGTACCTACATCATCAGCTTTAATATCATCTTTATAGTTCTCTATTTGTTTTTTAATTAAAGCACTAATTTCACTAGCCTTAAGCTCCATAGACACCATCCTTTCTCTTTAACATTTCTTCCATATTTTTAATCCTTTGTTTCATCGTATTATCGATTACTTTATCATCTAAAATAATACGGAAACCTGAAATCAAAGACTTATTGATTTTAGGCTTTAAAATTACGGTATATTTATCATCACTTAAAGATTTTTCTAAGTCCTTTAATAAATCACCATCTAATTCTCTTGCTGTTTCAATAATGCCTTCTTTAATATTTAGACTATCATTACATAGTTTATGAAACTCCACAAAGATTTCATCATAGTAAGCTATTCTATTTTTATCAACTAATAAATTTAAGAAGTTTAAAACATATTGATCTAAACTATCTTTAAAAGAATTATTAATAAGTTCTTTTTTAGCTTCTTTAGATACCTTATAGCTTTTTAAGAAAGCAAGTGCGTCAGCTTTATCAAAACTATCTTTGACAAAGTCGATTTGTTCCTTATATTTAGCTACGCTATCTTTTTCAATTGCCAAAGAATGTAAACCTTCAGCATATCTATTAGCTAAGACACTCATTTGCTATCTCCAATAAATTTTTCAATAGCCTTCTTATCATCTTCACTAGTTGACTTTTCATCCAATAACTTACTAACAGCTGCAAGAGCTACATCAACCATTTCATCATGAATTTGGTTTTTAGCATCAAGCTTTCTTTGTTCGATTTCTTGATCAGCCATTTGTAAACGCGAAGTAGCCTCTTGATTAGCCTTAGCGACAATTTCATCCTTAAGACTATTAGCTTCTTTTCTTGCGCTTTCAACTATTTCACCAGACTTATTACGAGCATGTTCAAGTTCTTGTTTAGCCTTAGTAAGTTCCTCACTTGCTAGAGACTTTAATCTTTCACTACTTTCAAGATTTTCATTCATCTTTTCTCTTCTTTTAGCTAAGATTTCTCTTGCAGGTTTCCATAATAATTTCTTACATAGTAAAAACAAAACAAGAGTAGAACATAGTTGAACAAGCATCGTGATTACATTGGGAAATAGTACACCTTGAATATCAAAAGTCATATTTTCCCACTAATCCTTAGTAAACAAATATTAATAGTAATGCAACTAACAAACCATAGATAGCACAAGTTTCTGAAATGGCAGCACCAACGATAGCTTGAGATCTAATCTTATCAGAAGCATCTGGGTTTTTACCAATAGCTTCTACGGCCTTAGCACCTACATTACCTTCACCAATAGCTGTTGAGAAACCAGTAAATACTGCGATTGCAGCTGCGATTGCGATTAATCCTCTTTCCATAAATAAACCTCCTTATTTTTCTGGTAATTCTTTTCCAATAAATATAATTGTTAAAGACGTAAATATGAACGTCTGCAACAAACTTGAAATTAAATCAAAGTATGAATGTAGTATTGGCGCAATTAGCACACCAACAAAGTCAAATTGTCCAATAATTGGAACTAGACTTGAAACATACCCTGTAAATGTATAGAACAATGTCATGATAATAGAACCTGCCATGACATTAGCGAATAGACGCATAGATAAAGAAATAATAGGTGAAATCTTACCAATAACATTCATTGGGAAGAATAAGAATATGGGATCAAATAGTCCACTAATATAAGACTTGATACCATTGTATTTAATACTATTTATTTCAACCATTAAAATAGTAATTACTGCAAGCGTTAAAGTAACTGAATAGTTGCCTGTTGGCACTGCTTGATTACCAAATAATCCTGAAATTGAAGATAAGAAGATATATCCCCAAAGATAGCCAACATAAGGGCCTAAATAATCAAATATTTCATCGTTAACATCTGCTCTTACAGTATTGTCAACCATCTCAACTGCTGATAAAGCAATTAAGGCTAAGCCTTTTGGTTCACTATAAGGGTCAAAATTTTTAAGTGCCCTATTTAAAATAACAAGAATAATAGCTAAGATAGCTGTAATAATTAAAATAGAAAATACATGTGCTTGAATAGTTATAGTCATTTCTTTACAAAAGCCTCGATAATTAATTTAGTTTTTATAATAAGTAATCCAATCATTACGCCAATATAGTTAAAGATATTGGGCAACAAGAAACTTATTAATAGTGGAACACCTAATATAAGAATACATATTAGACTGCCTAATATAGACCATATATTGTATGTATCCATATTTTTATAACGATATTCAATAAGACGATAATTAAGCATTGAAAAAATAAAGCCTAATATAATTCCTAAAGATATCTTGTAATCTAGAAACAAAAATAATAGTGCTAGCAATACAACAATAAGCGCTTCACTAACAAATCTTTTTTGCCTCATGTAGCAATTATAGCACAATATCAATTTGTTTGTTTTTGGACAAATAAGCTATTTTGACTAATTTTAGGACTTTTAAGGTTTGTGTCAAATTACTTGTGAAAAAAGATTTGATTTTATTGTTATAATGGAATCAACACATATTAAAGGAGACAAAAATAGATGAACAAGAAATATGTTTATATGTTTGCAGAAGGCAATGCAAGCATGCGTGAACTTCTTGGCGGTAAAGGTGCTAACCTAGCAGAAATGTCTAGCCTAGGTCTACCTGTTCCTTTTGGATTCACAATTTCTACTGAAGCTTGTACAGCTTACTATGATGATGGTAAAAAAATCAATAATGACATCTTAGCCCAAGTAAAAGAGGCTCTTGGTAAGTTAGAAGCACAAGCTGGCAAAAAACTTGGCGATAGCCAAAATCCTCTTTTAGTATCTGTTAGATCTGGTGCTAGAGCTAGTATGCCAGGTATGATGGATACTATTTTAAATCTTGGTATTAATGATGAAGTAGTTGAAACTATTGCCGCAAAGACAGGAAATAGACGTTTTGCGTATGATTCTTATAGACGTTTTATTCAAATGTTCTCAGATGTTGTAATGGAACTATCTAAAAAAAGATTTGAAGAAATCATTGATGAAGTAAAAGAAGCTAAGGGTGTAAAACTAGATACTGAATTAGATGCTAGTGATATGGAAGAGCTTGTTGTTAGATTTAAGGCTTTCTATAAGGAAAATCTAAATGAAGACTTCCCTCAAGATACCAACGTACAACTTGAAAGAGCTATTGAAGCAGTATTTAAATCTTGGAATAATCCTAGAGCCATCTTCTATCGAAAAGAAAATGATATTCCTTATTCTTGGGGAACAGCTGTCAATGTTCAAATGATGGTATTTGGTAACATGGGCAATGATTGTGGCACTGGTGTTGCCTTTACAAGAAACCCTGCTACTGGTGAAAACAAATTATTTGGTGAATTCTTGATGAATGCCCAAGGTGAAGATGTTGTTGCAGGTGTTAGAACTCCACAAACTATTGATCAATTAAAAGAAGTAATGCCTGAAGCATATGATGAGTTTAAAAATATTTGTAATATCCTTGAACATCACTATCATGATATGCAAGATATGGAATTTACCATCGAAAACAAGAAGTTATTTATGCTTCAAACAAGAAATGGTAAAAGAACTGCTGCTGCAGCCTTAAAGATTGCTTGTGATATGGTTGATGAAGGATTGGTTGACACAGATAAGGCCTTATTAATGGTAGAACCTAAACAACTTGATTCTTTACTTCATCCGCAATTTAATAGTGAAGCACTTAAAAATGCTACTGTTATTACAAAAGGTTTAGCTGCTTCTCCAGGTGCTGCATGTGGTCAAATTGTTTTCTCTGCTGAAGATGCTAAAAAGGAACATGAAAATGGCAAGAAAGTTGTTCTTGTAAGACTTGAAACTTCTCCTGAAGATATTGAGGGTATGGCTGTTGCTGAAGGTGTACTAACGGTTAGAGGTGGTATGACAAGCCACGCTGCTGTTGTTGCAAGAGGCATGGGTGAATGTTGTGTATCTGGTTGTGGCGATATTAAAATCAACTATGAAAACAAGACCTTTGTTTTAAATGGTGTAACATATCATGAATTTGATTGGATATCGCTTGATGGTAGCACTGGTAATGTATATGGTGAAGCTATCGCTACTGAGCCTGCTACAATTTCTGGCTACTTTAAGAGATTTATGGACTGGGCTGATGAAAAGCGTGTTTTAAAGATTAGAACTAACGCTGATACTCCTCGTGATGCAAAACAAGCCCTTGAGTTTGGTGCTGAAGGTATTGGCCTTGTTAGAACTGAACATATGTTCTTTGAAGAAAGAAAGATTAAAGCGATTCGTGAAATGATTGTTTCACAAACCCCTGATCAAAGAAAGGCAGCTCTTGAAAAAGTATTAGCCCTTCAACAAGAAGACTTCGAAGGTATCTATGAAGCAATGGAAGGTAATCCAGTAACAATTCGTTACTTAGATCCACCTCTACATGAATTTGTTCCTACTGGTGAAAAGGAAATCGTTGAACTTGCTGGTGAAATGAATATGTCTGTAGAAGATTTAAAGAACGTTATTTCTTCTTTACACGAAGTTAATCCAATGATGGGACATAGAGGTTGTAGACTAGCTGTAACATATCCAGAAATTGCTGAAACGCAAACCAAAGCCGTTATTGGTGCAGCAATCAATACTCAAAGAAGACATCCTGAATGGAAGATTGTTCCTGAAATCATGATTCCTCTTGTTGGTGATGAAAAAGAACTTAAGTATGTAAAAGATATCGTTGTAAAAACAGCTAATGAGATGTTAACAAACTCTGATGTTAAACTTGAATATCATGTTGGTACAATGATTGAAGTTCCTCGTGCTGCTATCTTATCAGGCGAAATCGCAAGACAAGCTGAATTCTTCTCATTTGGTACAAACGATTTAACACAAATGACATTTGGTTTCTCAAGAGATGATGCTGGTAAGTTCTTAGATAGCTACTATGATGCTAAGATTTATGAACAAGACCCATTCCAAAAGGTTGACCAAAGAGGTGTAGGTGTTCTTATTAAGTTAGCAGTAGACCAAGGAAGAGCTACAAGACCAAATATGAAGATGGGCGTTTGTGGTGAACATGGTGGTGATCCTTCATCAATTGAATTCTTCCATAAGGTAGGCTTAACTTATGTTTCTTGTTCTCCATATAGAGTACCAATCGCTAGACTTGCCGCTGCCCAAGCTGCAATTAAATATCCTAGATAAAATATAAGGCGTTATATTCAACGCCTTTTATAATGCTTAAATTTTAATAGCTTGAACAGCCACACATCCTGGTCCACCTTGAGTGATAAAAGATGGTGACAATGGATGTACTTTAATTGTTGCCCCAACAAATTCACTTTCCAATATTGCTTTTAGCTTATTTGCTAAATTTTCATTATCAGCATGCGTAACATAGAAGATATAAGAAGAATCAATACCCACTTTTTTCATTTCTTCTACTATCACATGTCCTACTTTTGAAGAAGTTCGACATATCGAAAATTTATCTAAGCCCTTCCCTTCATCAGCTTTTTTCATAATTGGCATAAGTTTTAATAGACCACCAAGAATGGCTGAAACACCATTTACTCTTCCACCTCTTACCAAAAATTCAAAGTTAGTTGGAACTAAAAAAGATATTTCATTTCTTTTTGCATTTTCAATATATTTAATAATTTCATCACTATCTTTCCCCTCTTTAGCCATTTCTAAAGCCTTGTTTACAAGTTCTCTATGAGGCCCACATAAAGTAAATGAGTCAATAACAGTAACATTATCAGGATTTGTACAACTGTTTTTAGCTATTAAAGCTGTTTGATATGTACCACTAAGTCCTGATGACATTGCAATGTCGATTACCTTATCCTTTTCACAATATTTATTATAAAGTTCTATTTTCTCACCAAGAGAAGGTTGTGAAGTTTTAGGAATCTTATGTTCCTTTATCATATTTAATAATTCATAAGAACTTATTTCTTCAAAGTCTTTATAAGATTTATTATCGATTGTAATATTTAAAGGAACTATTGAAAGCCCAATTTCATTAGCTTCCTTAATTGAATATAGTGTTGATGAATCTGAAATAATATGTACCATAGAATTCTCCTACCTTTTAAAGCATAAGGTATCTAGACATCTATGTCAATACATCTAGTATTTATTTCTAGATTGAAAAAGAATTTTTTTTAGATTACTATTTAGATATGAATGAAATTAAATTTCCTAGATGGGATGAATTACCATCAATTGATTTATATATGGATCAAGTAATTACCTATTTAAACAATAAGTTATCTTGTGTGTATTTTAATGATGAGAAATTCGTTACTAGTTCAATGATTAATAATTATGTAAAAACTTCCATTGTTAAACCACCGATAAAAAAACACTATACCAAAAATCACATGGCCTATTTTATTGCGGTAACCATCTTAAAGAAATGCTATTCAATGTCGGAAATATCTAAGCTAATTCAAATTCATACTAGTATGAAAGATAGTAGTGTAAAACAAGCCTACGATTTATTTATTTCAATTTTTGAAGAATCCTTAAATCAATTATTCGATGATAAAAAAACAAATTCATCAAACAAGTCTTTTAATTCTAATCAAGTTTTAATGAATCATGTTGTAAACTGTGTTGTCAATAAAATTTATTCAGAATATGTCTTATCAAAACAATAAGGCCTTACAAGCTAATGACTTATAAGGCCTTATTTTATTTCTTATAATAGTTAATTAAACATCCTTCTTTTAGGATTTGTTTTTCGTCATTTGTTAATTGTCCATAAGATAGGCTAATCTTTGTAATATTGTCTTTATATATAACATAGGCGACAATATCTTTATCATTTTCAATAGAATCAATTACATCTTTGCATAATACATAAGAATCTACTTTTAATAAATCAAAGTCTTTAGTAATAAAAGGAATCATACCCCAATTTATGCAATTAGATCTATATCTTTTAGTTGCATATTCTTTTGCAAAGTTAGCTACCCCACCTAAGACTCTTTGACAACTTGCAGCCTGTTCTCTAGCTGAGCCATCTCCTGGTTTATTGGCATAAATAGCAGAGCCAATATTCATACTACTTGAGTATTCAATATTATTTGTTTTCAATATATCAAGAACATTTTTTATCTCTTGGCTATTTATATCTAATAGCTTAACTTCTTCAGCTTTCTTTACATAATTAGGGTCTCTTCTAGATAAGGTAAATTGCGCAAGTCTTAAAGGATTAGATCTATATGATGATGTCTCTCCTGAAGGTATAAGTTCATCGGTTGTAGTAACAGGATCATCTATATGGCTTACAATTTTAATTAATAAATCATTGCTAAGTTTAGGCTGTACTGGCCAATCTTTAATATTGGGGCCAAAATGAATCTTATAATCAGGACATGGACATCCATAGCCGTTATAAACTCTTTTTTCATAGATTGCATAGTCAAAATCACATACATATTCTTTTTCTTCTATAGTTGTGATATCGCTAGCAGCAGTAAGTATACCCTTATTTATTGCAGTTGCGGCAATACTTCTAGCATCCATTAGGGCAACTAAAGCCATTTGGCCTTCGTTTGGTTTACTACCTTCTCTATTAGGGAAGTTTCGAGTAGTATGCCTTATTGATAATTCTTTATTAGCTGGAGTATCCCCTGCGCCAAAACAAGGCCCACAAAAAGCTTCTCTAAAGATTGCGCCACTTGAAACAATATCAGCTATTACACCCTCTTTAGCTAAAGCTTTATAGACTGGCATAGAATCAGGATATATTGATAATCTAAATTCGCCATTTCCTAAATCACCATCTTTTAAGATATCTCTTGCAGCACAAATATTGCCATATGTACCACCAGAACAACCGGCAATAATTGCTTGATCAACACAAATATTACCATCTTTATCAATCTTTTCTACAAGATTAAAACCTGTTCTATCTTCAACTTCTTTAAAGTACTTATAAGGGTCTTTTTTAAGCTCATTAATGGGCAAGGCATAGCTTGGGTGGCTTGGAAGAGCAATCATTGATTCTACCTCACTTAAATCGAGGTCAATACATCTATCATAATAAGCACCATTTACAGCACTTAATTTATAATAATCTTTTTCTCTATTATGTTTTAAATAATATTCCTTTGTCTTATCATCACTTTCCCAAATACTACTTAAACATGTGGTTTCTGTGCTCATTACATCAATGGCATTTCTTGTTTCTTGTGATAAGCCTGAAATACCAGGACCAACAAATTCCATGATTCTATTTTTAACAAAGCCATCATTATAAGTTTCTTTGCACAATAGTAAAGCTACATCATGAGGGCCAACACCTGGCTTTAATTTACCATGTAAGTATATCAAAACAACTTCCGGTCTTTTAATATCATAGGTCTTAGATAAAAGTTGTTTAGCTATTTCTCCCCCACCTTCACCAATAGCCAAAGTTCCTAAGGCTCCATATCTAGTATGAGAATCTGATCCTAAAATCATACCACCAGACTTGGTCATCATTTCTCTATTGTATGAGTGAATAACAGCCATATTGGGTGGTACATAAATGCCTCCATACTTATGAGCACAAGATAGAGCAAACATATGATCATCTTCATTAATTGTCCCCCCTACAGCACATAAGGTATTATGGCAATTAGTTAAAACATAGGGTACTGGAAACTTCTTTAATCCTGATGCACGAGCTGTTTGAATAACACCTACATAAGTTATGTCATGACTTGTCAAAGAATCAAATTTGATATGTAAGACATCTTTATCACAATGATTATCATGTTTATCTAATATTTGATAGGCTAAAGTTTTCTTTTTGCCTTCTTCAATATCGAAAGTTTTATCTTCAATGTACTTACCATCAAAATAAAATACACCACTATTTATTTTCTTCATAAATTATCCTACATACTTCCTTAGTAAAATCGCTACATGTACTGTTTCCACCTATATCAACTGTTGTGTATTTGCCTTCTTTTATTACTTTAAATATGGCCTTCTTTAATAAATCAGCCTTATCTTTCATTCCATTATCATTTAGTAACATCGCAAAAGACAATAGTAATGAAGTTGGATTAGCTAAATCCTTGCCAGCAATATCAGGTGCTGAACCATGTACGGCTTCATATATTCTTACATCATCGCCAATATTTACACTTGGTGCAAAACCTAGTCCGCCAACAAGTCCAGCACATAAATCGGAAATAATATCGCCATATAGATTAGGTGCTACCAATACATCAAATTGGCTAGGATCAATAACCAGTTTCATACACAAAGCATCAACTATAACACTATCGCTTTTTATAGTCGGATACTCTTTAGAAATATTATTAAAGACATCTAAAAATAGGCCATCAGATAATTTCATGATATTGGCCTTATGTACACAAGTTACTTTCTTTTTATTGTTTTTCAAAGCATATTCAAAGGCAAATCGAATTATACGTTCACTAGCTTTTTTAGAGATGATTTTAACACTATGGGCAGTATCATCATCATACATATATTCAACACCCTTGTATAAATCTTCACTATTTTCTCTTATTATTGTTAAATCAACATCGCTATATCTGCTTTTAACCCCTTCTATAGAAGATAGTGGCCTTAGATTTGCATACAACTTAAAATATTGTCTAAGTAAAACATTGATTGAGCGAAAACCTTTGCCAATGGGTGTTGCGGTTGGACCCTTTAGACATAAATGGTTTTCTTTTATACAATCAAGCAAGCCATCTTGTAATAGTTTGCCACTTTCATCATAATAATCAGCACCTGCTTTATAATTTATCCATTCAATATCAGTTTTTAAGGCGTTTGATACTTCAAAAACACTCTTTGATATTTCTTTTCCTATACCATCACCTGGCACTAATACAACTTTCATAAAAATACCCCTTTTATCCATTTTATACCTTTTTACTTGTTAATCTTTTGATTATAATAAAAACTATATTGTCGAGGTGATTTTATGATATATCCTGATGTAGCAGATTTAACAAAAAAAGATTTAGAACTATTGTGCGATGCTTATCGCAAGAATAATTTTATTAATCCAGAAATTTCAGAAAAACTTGGTGTTAAACGAGGATTAAGAAATCCAGATGGCACTGGTGTATTAGCTGGATTAACTAATATTTGTGATGTTGTAGGTTATAAAAAAGAAGATGATAAGGTTATTCCAATTGATGGAAAGCTTATATATAGAGGCATTGATCTTGAAGATATTGTAAATGAAGCTATTAAAAGTGATCGTTTTTTATTTGAAGAAGTTGTTTGGTTATTGCTATTTGGCTTTTTACCAAATCAAAAAACTTTAGACTATTTTCATACAATTCTTGAAAGTCATCGTGAACTTCCAGATGGTTTTGCAGAAACCATGATTATGGCTGCCCCATCACCAAATCTTATGAATAAGATGGCAAGAAGTGTATTGGCTATGTATTCTTATGATGAAGAAGCGGAAGATACATCTTTAGAGAATATAATTAAACAATCAATCAACTTGATTGCTCAACTTCCGACAATGATGGTTTATGCTTATCAAACCAAAAAACATGCCTTTGATCATGAATCATTATATTTCCACTATCCAAAACCTGGCTTAAGTAGCGCTGAGAATATTCTTTCAATGTATAGACAAGACCAACAATATACCAAAGAAGAAGCTCATTTATTGGATTTATGTATGGTTGTGCATGCTGACCATGGTGGTGGTAATAATTCCGCCTTTTCTACAAGAGTTTTATCATCAACTGGCACTGATACTTATTCAGCTATTGCGGCCGCTATATTATCTTTAAAGGGTCCAAAACATGGTGGTGCAAACTTGCTTGTTATGAAACAATTAGATGAAATATTAGCTAATGTAAATGATGTAAATGATGATGAAGAAATGATGGCCTTCTTAAAAAAGATAATTAATAAAGAGGTTGGCGATCATTCAGGGCTTATATATGGTATGGGACATGCGGTATATACACTAAGTGATCCTCGTGCCCAAATATTAAAGAAACAATCTAAAAATCTTGCCTATGAAAAAGGCTACAAAAAAGAATATGATGCCTTATGCCAAATTGAAAAATTAGCCCCTGAAGCCTTTAGACTATACAAAGGTTCTAATAAAAAGGTTTGTGCCAATGTTGACTTATTTTCAGGCCTAGTATATAGGATGTTAGGCTTATCGCCTGATCTATTTACGCCAATTTTTGCGATAAGTAGAGTATCTGGATGGTGTGCTCACCGCATGGAAGAAGTCGAATTCGCTAATAGAATAATTAGACCAGCCTATAAATATGTAGGACTTCAAAACGTTAAATATATTCCTATTGATAAGCGTTAATCCATGGGTATATGTTTAGATATCTCTTCCTTATCATAATATAAACCATAAGGAATCTTAAAAACACAATCAAAGGGTATTGCTACATAGTTTTCATTAGGTACATTAAATACACCTATAGAAACAAAACAATACCCTTCTTTTATAAAATTTGTTATTGAACTATCACTAAAGAACTTATATTCTTTTGACACTATGCCTTTACATTCATGTTTTAAAGATCGGCAAAATATATCAAAGCTTTTAAATATTCCTTCTTTCAAAAATAATAGTTTTTCATTTTTTACATCAATAAAAGTAATTTTATCAAGATTAGCTAATTTTGATGTTTTGGGAACATTTAACATTAATGATAAATCCCCTAAATAATAAAAATCATATTTGACATCTTGATAATGATCATTTATACCAAAACAAAAGTTATTGCCAAGTTTATGCTCAGTAATTAGTTCATTTAATCTATAATCTTCCAAAGTTAATAAATCATATTTAGCATTTATTTTGATTGAAGAAATAAGCTCTTTAATATTATTAGACGTTAGTAATGGAACATAGATATTAAATATAGTATCATCAGCTATTTCTTTAATAAGTGAATCAGATATCTCTTTAATACGAATAAAACTATCATATACTTTTTTACCTTTATTTGTAAGATGACAACCATCTTTATTTCTTATAAATAAAGAAGTCCCTAATTCCTCTTCTAATTTATTGATAGACTTATATACCGAAACTGGCGAAGTATATAACTTTTTGCTTGCCTTATTTATACTTCCTTCATCTGCTACGCATTTAAAAATATCGAGTAAATGATTATACATAAATAGTCCCTCTTTACATTTATGATAACAAATATCAAAAAAGTGTAAATACTATAAAGGTATTACTTTTTAGTTAATACGGTATTTACTTACTTATAACACCGCTTATAAAAGTATGTAATAAAATGCAATTAGGATATAAGCGCTTAATCATTAAAATTTTTGAAAGGAAAATTAAAATGAATAATATTTCAAGAAAAGTTACTGCCATTTTACTTGTAACAATAGCTAGCATGTTTATTTGCGTAAGTTTTTATATTTGCAGCTGTTAATACACCGATGTATAAAGGAAAGTATACCCAAGGTGTAGGTAACATTACAATTTATATCGACGGTGCAAGCAATGCTGGATATTGGGAAAAATATATAAAGGGAGGAGCTAATAATTGGATGTATCCAGGTTATGGAATGTCTAATCCAATTTACATTCAATTTGTAAGTTCGACTTATGGCAGTAAAATGGATTTCTATTGCACAACTAGTTCATATTGGTCTAAAACTGCTCCAACTTGGGCTACAATCGCTGCCGCAACAGAATTTTTTGATTCAAACGAGAATAAGGTTTTTCCATCAATGACAAATAATGTGAATTGGTATTATGCAAAAATCCTCATTAATAATGATGTATTTAAAAAAGATTCATTTACAGATAACCAAGCACAAGGAACCATAATTCATGAAATGGGTCACGCTTTCGGATTGGACCACAACAACGATAATAAGTATAGTATTATGTGTCAATCGAATCAAGGAAGACAAATCGAAAAAGTAATGGAATGTGATAATAGTTCAATAAATGTAAAATATAAGTAGGAGAATAGTGAAATGAAAAAAATTTTAACAATTATTAGTATTATGGCTTTATTATTTGGATGTGCTCAAAATAATGATAACACCGCAAATAACAATGTCGAAAAAGTATATAAGAACGCTTATCTTGATTATGAAGATGTCGATGAAATAAGTACTGATGCCGATATAATAGGTATTGATATAACTAATTCAAGTAAAATATTTAGTGCTGCAAAATATGTTGTTGTTGCAACCGTTGAATCGATAGATGGTGGCAGCAATAAAGATTTGGTAGATGGAGGTTATGTTTTTCCTTATACATATGGAAAGCTATATATAGATAAAGTATATAAGGGTGATATCATAGAAGGCAGTGAAGTAGATTATACAAGATCTGGTGGTATAGTAAGTTATCGCGATTGGTATAATTCTTTGTCTCAAAATGAAAAAGAAAAACATGATTTCTTGTCAAACGGATTACACTCAGAATACGTAAAAACAAAGCTTAACGACGATATTGATATTGAAGCAGGTAAAACATATCTAATGTATATGGAAGATGGTAATTTAAGATCAAATGATGAATATATGATCGCTGCTTGGCAAGCTGGATTAAGAGAAATAAGTGGTATGGAGAATGCAATATCTGATGATTATTCATCATTAAAAGTATTAAACAATTATACAGGTCAATACGAATTATTGTCTGATGTAGTTAAATAGAATTGTTTATCAGTGACTGTTACAAAATGTGACAGTCTTTTTAAATATCGTAAAAATATAGGCGAAAATTATATTGAATAGTATTTAATGTTAAACGTTGATTTAATTATTTTCATCATTAAAGAGGACTTGTGGACAATTCATTAAACAAGATTTATAAATTTGGTAAGATAGTACACATAATAGTAACGATATTATTTGCGATATCATGCATTGCCGCAATTATTTTTACAATTGTTTGATTGTTTCTAATTCAATGTAAAAATATATTGATTATTGCGAATAATGATTTATCTATTCAAATTAAAGAAAATGGAACAACAATGATTTTATGTGAGACTGTATGAGAGATAAATTTACAATATCATCTTTTTATCTTTCAAAATTATTAGTGATTTCATCAATGTCTTCTTTAAAGAAAACATATTCTTCTAAATCTAGCGGTTTATCAAAATCGCCAAACTTGTCAAAGTACATATTCATAGGTAAAAATTCGCATTCATCTTCATTGCCTTCAGATTCTGGATTAATTTTTCCGCTCAAATATTTATATAAAGTGAGATGATCATTTTCGAATATGCCTTGGCCACTTCCCTTTACAACAATAGCCTCTGGATATTCATCTTCTGCCTCTTCTTCTTTTACAATATATTTTCTTTTTAAAACTTTACAATAAAAATCGTAGCCTTCACCTGTATCGTATTCAAATGAAAATTTCTCGCCCAAATCAGATAAGTGTGCTTCACTTAATTTCTTGGTTTCACAAAAGCCAAAAGATTCCCAATCATCAAAAATGTATTCAACTTTAGGTTTACTTGTTTTAAATAGATAGCAGTGTTCAAACCAAGCATTAACACTTAAGCCAATGATTGCACCCAATCTATATAGATTTGGGTCACCCAATATTGCGATTGTACGATTAAAACGCGTAGCATCATCTGTGCTAGTAACTTTAATTTGTGTATATTCCATATGTTTCCCTACCTTATTTTTATTGTAAGAAAAAAGAAAGGTTTTTAAACCCTTCTTCTATTTGCTATGTACAATTTGGTTAATACGATCAACTTTTTCAAGTGTATCATCAACTACAAATTCAATGTCTGGAATCTTACGCATCTTTAATCTTTTGGCAAGCTCTGTTTTGATGTAGCCTTTAGATTTTTTTAAAGCCGCTACTTCATAATTCTTGCCAAAGAAAGAAACATATACTCTAGCCTTACTTAAATCAGGAGATAATCTAACTTCTGATACAGTTACAAAGCCAATTTCAGGATTATTCAAATCAAATTGGATAATACTTGAAATTTCTTTTTGTAGTATTGAATCTAATTTATCAACTCTACTCATTAGTCAATTTTAACCTCTTGATCCTCATAAATTTCAACAATATCGCCTTCTTTGATATCATTGAAATTCTTAATAGTAATACCACATTCATAACCCGATAATACTTCTTTAGCATCATTTTCAAAACGCTTTAATGAGCCAAGTTCACCAGTATAAATAACAATACCATCTCTAATTAAACGACATTTGCTATCTCTTACCACTTTGCCTTCAATAACCATCACACCAGCAATAGTACCAACTTTAGATACTTTATAAGTCTTTCTAACTTCAGCTTGGCCAATTACTACTTCTTCATATACTGGAGCAAGCATACCCTTCATAGCAGCTTCCATTTCTTCCACTGCCTTATAAATGATGTTATGAAGCCTTATTTCAACATTTTCTTCTTGAGCTTTCTTTCTAACATTAGCATCTGGCCTTACATTGAAACCGTAGATTACTGCATGAGAAACGCTTGCCAAAATAACATCTGATTCAGAAATAGAACCAGCTGCGCTTCTTATAACATTGACCTTAACACCATCAACATCAATTTTGCTTAAGCTTGAGGCAACAGCTTCGGCTGTACCTTGAACATCTGATTTAACAATAACAGGAACTTCTTTGATTTCACCTGCTTCAATTTGAGCGCTTAATTCATCTAAAGACATTGCACTAGTAGCTTTTCTTTCTTTTTCAAGTTTAGTTTTAGCTCTAGCAGCAGCAATAGCTCTAGCATCTTTATCGTTTTCAAATACCTTAAAGTTATCACCAGCAATAGGCACTTCGTTTAAACCAATAATTTCAATTGGCATACTTGGTAAAGCTTCTTTAACCTCTTCACCTTTATCATTAACCATTTTTCTAACTTTACCATAAGCTGTACCAACAACGATTGAATCGCCTTGTTTTAAAGTACCATTTTGGACAAGTAATGTACAAACAGGACCTCTTCCCTTATCAAGTTTCGCTTCAATTACCGTACCTGTAGCAAGCTTGTTAGGATTAGCTTTTAAATCTCTAACTTCCGCAACAACCAAGATGGTTTCAAGGATATCTTTAACACCATCTCCCGTCTTAGCAGAACAATTCACAAAGATTGTATCGCCGCCCCATTCTTCTGGCATAAGACCTAAATCAGCTAAAGCATTTTTTACTTTATCTGGATTAGCACCTGGCTTATCCATCTTATTAACTGCAATAATTATAGGTACATTAGCAGCCTTAGAGTGGTCAATTGCTTCCCTAGTTTGAGGCATTACACCATCATCTGCTGCAACAACAATGATTGAAACATCAGTAACACTAGCTCCTCTTGCACGCATGGCAGTAAATGCTTCATGTCCTGGTGTATCAAGGAAAGTAACTTTTTTACCGTTTACATCAACTTGGTAAGCACCAATATGTTGAGTAATGCCACCAAATTCACCAGCTGTTACATTAGATTTTCTAATTGTATCAAGTAGCGTTGTTTTACCATGGTCAACATGTCCCATGATAGTAACAATTGGTGCTCTTTCTTTCAAATCCTTTGGATCATCGTCCACATCATCAGCCAAAGATTCTTCTTCTCTTTCAGCCTGCTTAGTAGCACAGACGCCATATTCCATACAAATTAGTTCAATATTTTCATCATCTAAAGGAGAATTTATTGTTACCATCTTACCTAACATGAACAATAACTTGATAAGTTCACTAGAATTCTTGTTTAGTTTTCCAGCTAATTCACCAAGTGTAATCCCATCTGTGTAAGTAATAGCCTCAACCTTAATACTATCGTCTTTTTTCTTTTCGAAAGTATTATTGTTAGGCTTTTTGTTTATACGCTTTTTATATGTTTGTTTAGCCATCAATCTTCCTCCTTCTTAAATTTATTTAAAAGCACATTTGTAAATCCTTTATCATAGACTCCTATCACTTTAACATTATTTTTGCCTAAAGCATTTGATAGTTCTATACAAGGATAATCAAGGTTATAAGGAATATTGTAATATTTACATTTTTTTAAATATCTTTCTTTTGTACCATCAGAAGCATCACTTGCTACAAATAGAAAACGAACTTTAGAAATATTTTCTAAACACGTTTCGCCAAGATATAGTTTGTTAGCCCTATATATAAGTCCTAATAAAGAAAGAATATTATTCATTTATTACTTTTTCTATCTCCTTATAAACTTCTTCGTCTATATTTACTTCTAAAGCTTTAGAAAGTAAATTCTTCTTTTTACATAGCATTAGAGCCTCTAAAGATTTCTTTAGATAAGCTCCTTTGCCATTTAATTTACCAGTAGTGTCTACTTTAACTTCACCATCTGGAGTTCTTACTATTCTTAATAGCTCCTTTTTAGGTAAAGATTCACCACTAGCCAGACACTTACGCATCGGAATCTTTTTCATTATTTTTCCTCGTCGTAGTATTCATCATATTCATCAAAATCAATGTCATCATCATTGATCCATGAATTTTCTTCCAATTCTTCTTCTTGTTGTCTAATTTCCTCAAGTTCCTCTTCAGAATAAGTAGGCTTAACATCCTCATCATATTCCTTCTTATTTAAGTCTTCAGCACGTAATCTTCTATCTTCATCATCTTTTTTCTTACGCTTTTTAACTGGAGCCTTTTCTTCCTTCTTACTAGCACCAGCAATATCTTCAAACTTAGAAACATAATCAGTATGAGGAACTAGTTTCTTAGCTTGTTTTACAGGCTTAGCATCTTCTTCCTTAACTTCAACTTCTTCTTTAGCCATTTCTTCTTCTTTAGCTAAGATTTCAGCTTCTTCTAAAGATTCAACATTAGGTTCATCTTCAATTGTAACTTCAACTGGCTTTTCTTCCATTTCTTCAATAGTTTCTTCAAATACACCAGTATCGTTTTCAGCAACTTCTTGATCAAAGGCTTCTTTTCTTTTGGCAGCAGCCTCTTGTAAACTCAAGAATTCCTTTTGTTCTTTTTCTTTCTTCAATCTAGCTTGATCAGCCTTGAAATCAGCCTCTTCTTTTTCAATATCAACGCCAAGAGCTCTAACATCAGTCTCTGTTTTAATATCAATCTTACGACCAGTTAACTTAACAGCTAACTTAACATTTTTGCCACTCTTACCAATTGCATTAGATAATTCGTGTTCATCAACTACTACAACAAGAGGTCTCTTATTACGCTTAGCTTCTTTTTCAATATCTTCTTGTGTTAATTTATCATTGATGATTGGATTAGAATAGAAACAAGCTTTTACTTCAGCAGGAGATAAAGCATTCTTTACAAGTTCGCAAACATCATCATTCCATTCAAAGACATCAATCTTTTCGCCCTTGATTTCGCCAATTACCGCTTGAACTCTGCTACCTCTTGGACCAATGCAAGAACCAATAGCGTCTACATCATCATTTTTAGAGTAAACAGCCATCTTTGTTCTATCACCAGCTTCTCTAGCGATAGCCTTGATTTCAACAAGTCCTTGTTGAATTTCAGGAACTTCTTTTTCAAATAGTCTTTCAACAAATTTAGGATCAGTTCTACTTAATTCAACTTGCGAACCCTTTGAGTTTTCAGCAACAGATTTAATAATCGCTCTAATTGGTGTACCCTCACGATATACTTCATTTGGAATTAGATCACTATCTCCCATATAAGCAATAGTATCTTGTAAATCAACTAGTACAAATCTTCTATTAGTCTTTTCATTTTTTTCAACTGTCTTGATAATACCAGAGATTAAATCGAATTCTCTATCTTTATAAGTTTTATAAACTTTCTTCTTTTCGAATTCCTTATTTTTTTGTTTAAGCATTTGCTTAACAACATTAGCAGCTGTTCTGCTCATTTCTTTGATATTTATTTCTTCTTCAAAGATATCACCAACTTTAGCATATGGATTATATACTTTAGCATCTTTTAAATAGATATCAAGAGTTTCATCATATAATTTATAGCCATCTTCAACAACGTCTAATTGGTGGAAAGCTCTAACACCCTTTGAAGTAGCCTCTACTCTTACCTTTGCCTCAGGAGCATCAATGTGCTTTTGATAAGCTTTAACAATTGATTCCTTCAATGTCTCAAAGATTACTTCAGGATTAATGTTTCTTTCTTCTTCAAAAAGACGCATTGCCTCAGAATAATTCTTATCGTTTTTAAAATTTACGCCACTCATATTTTTCCTCTCCTTTAAAATTTATAGGCATAACGCACAAATTTAATATCTTTGTAATTAATCTTAAGAGTCTTGCTTAAATTCTTTTCTTTAGTAGCAAGTGTTAATGTTTCACTATCAAACTCTTTAAGATCGCCATTAACTTTTAGCTCCTTGGTTTTTACATAAATGTAAGAGCCAATTGCAGCCTTTAGTTCATCAGCATTTCTAATTTCTCTTTCAATCCCAACAGAAGAAACATCAAGCAAGTACTCTTCCATATCTTCATCATACAAGTCCATGATTGAAGAAACCTTCCTCGATAATTCTTCAACTTCATTTAGATCCATTTGTTTATCAATGGTTACATGAAGAATCTTATTTTTCTTTTCATAAGAAACATCATATAGAACATAGCCTAAACTTTTAAGATCTCTTTGTAAGTTTTCTTTAAGTTCTTTAATTTCCATATATCCTCTAACAATAAATTAAGCAGAGATTCCTCTCTGCTTATCTACTCCATAATAATACTTGAAACACAAGCATTTTTCAAGCATAACTGAGCTTTTTCACTTTCACTTTCGTTCCTATAGGAAAAGTAACAAATATTAAAAACCAGAGAAAATGCTTAAACCAATAGTCCTTTACAATTTGGGCAATGATTTTTTAAGTTTTATTATTTTCTCTATTTTAAAAGGCATATAAAGCACATCTTGAAGTTAATATAAAGATTATTAATTAAATTATGATATAGATTTATCTTTTGGTTATTTCATCTTTTCAATTATCGTTTCAAAAGCAAATATATTGGCGCCTGTAATATAATCATTTTCTTTACCATATTTTTTAGCTGTATCCGCAATATTATGGTAAATATTTACCATCATTTCTTTTAATTTCCTATCAGTCTTCTCAAAGGTCCAAGTGCTATTTTCACTATTTTGCACCATTTCAAAATAACTACAACCAACACCACCCGCATTAGCAGCTTTAGCTGGTCCAAATAAGACGTTATTGTCTAAAAAATATTTCATGGCATCTAGGCTTGTAGGAAGATTTGCACCCTCACATACTGCCATACATCCATTTTCAACAAGTATCTTAGCACTTTCTAAATCAATTTCATTTTGTGTAGCACATGGTAGACAAATATCGCATTTAATCTTAAATAAATCGCTTGGATTATCATAGTATTTCGCACTATCTGAATACTTTAGATAATTCTTTATCGAGGCACGATTTTCTTTAGCTTTGATAAGTTTTTTATAATCAATGCCTTTTTCATCAATAATATAACCATTTCTATCAGACATACCAATAACAACACCACCTAGTTCATTAGCTTTGGCACAAGCATAAGTTGAAACATTGCCAGAGCCTGATACAATCACCTTTTTTCCCTTAAATGAATCATTATGGTCATTTAGCATCTCTTCGCTAAAGTAACATAAGCCATATCCTGTGGCTTCATTTCTGCCTTTTAAACCACCTTTATCAAGTGGTTTACCAGTTATAGCTCCAATATCTTTACGATGTTTTAGATACTCATCAAGCATATAACTTATTTCTTTGCCACCGACTCCTAAATCACCAGCTGGAACATCAACATTAGAACCAATATAGTGATATAGCTCTTTCATAAAGGCGATACAAAATCTTTTTATTTCTTCATCAGATTTACCATGAGGATCAAAGTTACTACCACCTTTACCGCCTCCCATCGGACACATAGTTAAAGCATTTTTAAAAGTTTGTTCAAATGCAAGTGATTTTAAAATAGATAAATTAACATTTTCATTAAACCTAAGTCCACCTTTAAAAGGACCTAAAACATTATTATTTTGTACACGATAACCTCTGTTTACTTGAATATTACCTTCATCATCTAACCACTCTACTCTAAATTCAATTACTCTACTTGGTTCAGCGATTCTTTCCAAATATTTTTTAGATTCAAGTTCAGGATGCGCATCATAAAAAGGTTCTAGACTTTCAAAAACTTCTTTTACAGCATTTAAAAATTGTGTTTCCCCTTTAGCTGTATCACATACTTGTTTGTATGCACTTTCAACATATTTATTTTTCATTTCATTTCTCCTAAATATAATTATAAAGCGCTTACAATTAACTTGTAAATGATTTCACAACTATCAAAGGGCTACATCTAATATCATCATAAGAACAAAGCCAACCATGAAAAAGATAGTCGCCTTATTTGAGTGTTTGCCTTGTGACATTGATGGAATAAGTTCTTCAACAACCACATAAAACATAGCTCCTGCGGCAAATGATAATAAGTAAGGTAGTAAAGGAACAACAATTCCTGATAATAAAATGGTAATTAATCCAGCAATAGGTTCAACAATGCCTGATAACACACCATTTATAAATGCTTTAAACTTGCTTTCACCATTTGCCTTTAAAGGCATGGAAATAATAGCACCTTCAGGAAAGTTTTGAATCGCTATACCAATTGATAAAGAAAGCGCTCCTGATAACGTAATAGTAGTAGAGCCTCTAACTATACCAGCAAATAAAACGCCAACTGCCATGCCTTCAGGGATATTATGTAGCACAACCGCAAGTACCATCATTGTTGTCTTTTTTAAATTAGCTTTAGGGCCCTCTATACTTTCATCCATATGCATATGAGGCGTTATATGATCTAGTAACAATAGAAATAACATACCAACACAAAAGCCAACTGCAGCAGGTAAAAAGGACAACTTTCCTAAACTAGAAGATTGGTCAAGACATGGTAAAAGCAAAGAAAAGAAACTAGCTGCCACCATTACACCTGAGGCAAAGCCAGTTAAAATCTTAATAACTTTATCATCCAATTCATTCTTTAGAAAAAGGACACAAGCCGATCCTAGCGTGGTTCCAATAAAAGGAATTAACAATCCTTGTAAAACAATAGTATTCATATCTTTATAATACTTAAGAATTTAAAAAAGATTGTTTTTATAATCCCTATAAACATTTATTTTTGTTTTTATATTAATTTCGTATAAAAAGCCCTCTAGTTTATTCAACTTTTGGGCTTTGTTTTATTGTAATCATCTTTTTTAGAACAATGAAACTTGATTTGTTTCCTCTAATCCATCTAGAACATGCAAATCACTTAGTTTCTTTATTAAAGTATTAGAAAGTTGCGTTCTTTCACTTAAATCTTCTTTAGATAAGAATTCACCCTTCTTTCTAGCTTCAACAACACTTTCGGCAACGTTACCACCTAAGCCGTCAATAACTGAGAAAGGTGGAATTATTTCATGATCATTATCTGGGTTTACCCTAAATTGGGTTGCATATGACTTATATAAATCAATATTAGTCATATGATAGCCCCTAGATACCATTTCATAACATACTTCAATCGTATTGAAAATATCCTTTTCCTTTTTAGAAGCAGGATTATCTCTAGAATTCATCTTAGCCTGTATTTCTTTCATTCTAGCGTAGATACTATCGGCATCTTTTACCATTGTTTCAAGTTCATAAGCATCACATCTTAGTGTAAAGTAAGCTACATAATAGTAAGCTGGATGATATACCTTAAACCAAGCAACTCTAACTGCCATAATACAATAGGCTACCGCATGGGCTTTAGGGAACATATATTGAATTTTTTCACATGAGCCAATATACCATTCAGGAACGCCATGGTCTAGCATATCCTTTTTGTATTCATCCCATTCTTTACATTTTCCCTTAGCGACAACACCTTTTCTAACTCTTTCCATAATAGTGAAAGATTTAGCTGGATCTAATCCTTTGTTTTGAAGGTAGACCATAATATCATCTCTACATCCTATTACTTCAGATAGTGGAATACCTTGTTTAATTAGCTCTTGAGCATTACCACTCCATACGTCAGTACCATGTGATAGACCTGAAATCTGTACCAAATCAGAGAATACTTTAGGACGAGTTTCCTCAATGGTGTTACGTGTATTTAAAGTACCAAATTCTGGTAAACCACAAGCACCTGTTTCTTCATGATAATTAGGATTGATAATATCCAATGCTTTAGATGATGAAAATAATGATAATACCTTCTCATCATTCATTGGAATAGTTTTTACATCTATACCTGATATATTCTCATAAAGTCTCATAACAGTAGGATCAACATGTCCCAAAATATCAAACTTTAAAATATTATCAGAGTAATCATGATATTCAAAGTGAGTTGAATGCCATGGTGCATCTTTATCATTGGCTGGGAATTGGATTGGCGTTACATCCTCTATTTCCATCGTATCTGGCAAAACAACAATACCACCAGCATGTTGACCAGTAGTACGCTTAACATCTTTACAACCTGTTGCCAAACGATCTTTTTGAGCACGCGACATGTTAGTGATACCTTTTTCTTCACAATACCCTTGCACATAGCCAAAGGCTGTCTTATCGGCAACTGTAGAAATAGTACCCGCTCTAAATACATTGTCTTTTCCAAAGATTTCGCGAGTAAACAAATGCGCTTTAGGTTGGTAATCACCTGAGAAGTTTAAATCGATATCAGGAACCTTATCACCATTAAAGCCCATGAAAGTTTCAAATGGAATATTTTGGCCATTGCCCTTCATTGTTTCCCCACATTCTGGACATACCTTATCAGGTGCATCAAAACCACTTGTTTTATCTTTTATCCACTCAAAATGGTGGCATTTAGGGCATACATAATGTGGTGGTAAGGGATTTACTTCGGTAATTCCACTTAATGTCGCAACCAAAGATGAACCAACCGAGCCTCTAGATCCAACGATATAGCCATCATTATTTGAACGTTTAACCATCAAGTGGCAAGTATAATAAATAACACCATAACCATTACCGATAATAGCGTTAAGTTCTCTATCTGTGCGCTCTTTTATAAATTCATCGCAATCTTTGCCATAAATACGTTCTTGTTCATAGTAGACAAGCCTTCTTAAATAATCATCCGCATTAATAACTTCATCAGTGTCTAAAAAAGGTTCTTCAAAAATACGACATTCTTTAGCTTTTTTAATCGCATCTAAGACACGAGGTGGCTTAAGTTCATCAGAGAAAGGTGTGATATCTTCGCACATATCAGCAATCTTATTGGTATTTTCAATTACTAACTCATGAATTAATTTTTCATCATCTAACCACGCAAAACAATCAAGCATTTCCCTTGTATTTCTAAAGTGTTGTTCAGGGGTAACTTGTTTAGCACGCTTCTCAGCATTGAAGATATATAAAGGATGATGGGCCCCACCTATAGCTTGAGCTGAAATATAGACATCCCTTAATATTTTCTCTTCTTTTTTCATATAGTGGACATCACCTGTTGCCACAATAATCTTATTTTGTTTTTTAGCTTCTGTAATGATATCTTTTAAATAATCTTTTAATCTATCAACAGTAAAAGATTCTCTATCTCTATATAAAGGACTATAGTTTTCAATTGGTTGAATTTCAATATAGTCATAAAAAGATATAGCCTTAGCTAAGTCTTCTCTTGATTTAGTTTGAGCTATTTCAAAAACTTCGCCATTAAAACAAGCTGAACCAATTAGTAAGTTTTCACGATATTTTTCTATAGTATTTTTAAAGATTCTTGGTTCGGCAATAAATTCTGAACTGCTATCCTTACTATTAGCCTTACCAAATACCGCTAATTGATCAGTATTGGAAATAGAGACAAGCTTAAATAAAGACTTTAAGCCAGCCTTATTTTTACATAGTACTGTTGTATGATAGGCTCTAGTCTTAACAAAGGCATCATCGCCTTGGTAGTTAGCTAAATCATTTAATGTCTTAACATTATTTTTAGCCAAATCCTTTAACATTAAATTAAATATTTGAGCCAATACTTCCGCATCATAATTAGCTCTATGTGCTACTTCTTCATCATAGCTAACGCCATATTGTTTTGCCATATGGCCTAAACGATAAGACTTTCTTGTCTTAAATAAGGATCTAGATAAATCCAAGGTATCAATAACAGGATTTAATAGTTTTGGTAATCCTAGTCTATCTAATTCAGCATTTAAGAAGTTATAGTCAAAGGAAGCATTATGGGCAACAAGCACTCTTCCTTTAATAAAATCCAAGATTTCATCTTTGCATTCTTCAAAAGGCCTGCCTGATTCAATATTGGCATCAGTTATATTAGTTAAGCTTTTTGTAAATTCACTAAGTTTAAAAGGAACTTTTACAAAAAAGTCTTTATATTCTTTAACTTGACCCTTATACATTAGTACAGCGCCAAATTCAATTACCCTATCATATCTATTACATAAACCGGTTGTTTCAAGGTCAAATACAACATATTCTTGTTCGGCCAATAAATCATCATTGGCGTTATAGACAATGTTTAAATTAGGATAGACCATATTCATTTCACAACCATACAAAAGTTTAAAATCAAATGGTTTTTCCTTATCAGCACCTTTTTTAATACCTTTATAAGCTAAAAAAGCTTCATGGTATCCTTGCAAGTCTAAATGATCGGTTATCGCAACAGCCCTATGTCCATATTTATAGGCTGTATTTACTAAATCGGTAGGAGAGGAAACACCATCCATTTCACTAAGCTTGGTATGAGCGTGTAATTCTACTCTTTTTTCTTCCTCTTCATCTTTTAAAGGAAATGGATCATCAATATACTCTATCGCATCAATTGAAAATTCATAATCATTAGAAAAGTTATTAAATTGATAATTGCCAAAAACAGTACACCACTTTCCCTCTTTGTTTTTGCTTAAATCTTCCTTAGAAAAGCGTTTGCCTTCCATCATCTTACCAACACAAGCATTGGTTGTATCCTTTAAATAAATTATTTGAATAATTATGCCAGTTTTTGTCTTACGCTCATCTATTTTAAAGATTTGAGCGGTTAATTTAATATTGTAGGCAACATCCTCCAAGTCATCAATAATAACTTCTTTATACTCAGTAACTTTTCTTTTATAGTTATTAAATTTTGGCTTATCACCATTACTATTATTTTCATTTGGTTTATTAAATGTAGGCTTTTTATCACTTGCTACAACTGGTAAAGGTGCCCTTTCTTCAGCACCCTTATCTTCAATTGCTTTATAAGTTAAGCTAATATCTTTACGATAACCTATATCATAAAAAAATAGCCTTAAATCATCTAAAAAGCTTTCATCTTTTAAATAGGCTTGTTCATCTACATATGACAATAAAAAGCCGTTATCTTGTTTAATGATTATATAGTCTTTAAAACCATCATTAGATTCTTTAAATAAATCCAAATATTTACCAATTTCTTTAACTGATAATTCATCATTTTTTACCTTAAAGTATAGTTTAATATTAAGACCCATTTCTTTAAAATAACTCAGTGTATCAATATAAAGGTTATATGGAAGGATGACATCATTTTCAATTTTCAGTATCAAAAGATCACTACTTTTTCTGTAGCAAACATCTACTACCTTAAATCCATTAAAAAAATTTATGTCTTCAGTAGCATAATTTTTTTTATTTAATAAATCATTAATATCAAATTTATTCATTGCCAGCCATTTTTTCTAGTGCCGCCTTAGCAGCATTTTTTTGTGCTTGCTTCTTACTATTTCCTACACCATAGCCATAGATTAAATCGCCAATTTTAACCGCAACTTTAAATTCTGGTTTATTACTTGGGCCCTTGGCATAAACTAGCTCATAGTCTATTGATTTTCTTGAATCAGCTTGCACATATTCTTGAAGTTTTGTTTTATAGTCAAAAGTTGATTCATCAATTTCTTTAATATGTTTAAGCATCAACATATCCAATAATTTATAGGTGTTTGCTATATCGGTATCCAAATATACAGCTCCAATAAAAGCTTCAAACATATCGGAAATAATTGAATCACGGTCTCTACCACCAGTCTTCTCTTCACCTTGACCAAGTTTTAGATATTTGTTTAAGGAAAACTCTCTTACAACTTTAGCTAAACCTTTTTCGCAAACTAGATTAGCACGTCTTGTAGACATAATACCTTCTTTTAAAGGTGGATCTAATTCATATAATCTTTGAGCTGAATATATTTGCAATACTGCATCACCCATAAATTCCAATCTTTCATTATCATGTAATTTTCCCTTATGTTCATTAACATAAGAAGAGTGTATGAAAGCTTGTTCAATTAATTTTGAATCGTTATGTACTATTCCGTTTTTATCCAAGAAATCAAAAATTGTCATAAACATATTATACATTAATCAACAAATCTTGATGTCATTAACTTATAGACATCATCATAAAATTTTCTATTATTTTCTTCATCCAAATTATCAATAATATATTTACTATCAACTTTGCACGCCTCAATAATATTGTTGTCAGTAAAGATATCACCTAATATAAAGGTTGGTAGGCCTGATTGCCTAGTCCCTAAAATATCGCCTGGCCCTCTTAGTTTTAAATCTTCTTCGCTAATTTTAAAGCCATCGTTTGTTTTCTCAAGTATTTCTAATCTTTTTAAAGTATCTTTATCATTACTATTGGTTAAAAGATAGCACTTGCCCTTATAATCGCCTCTTTGCACTCTTCCTCTTAATTGATGTATTTGGCTAAGACCAAAGCGATCCGCATCATAGATAACCATCACTGTTGCATTTTTAACATTGATGCCAACTTCAATTACAGTAGTAGATACTAATACTTGAATTTTATTTTCACTAAAGGCATTCATTATATTATCTTTTTCTTCGCTACTTTTTTTGCCATGTAATAATCCTACACTATAGGGTTTAAAGACATTAATTAGACTTTCGTATAGTGTATTTACATCTTTTCCATTAAAACTATCAGAAGCTTCTATAGCACTACCTACAATATAAATTTGTCTTCCACTTTTAAGTTCTTCTTTTATATCGGTCAATATATCAACAATACTATTTTTCTTAATAAGGTAAGTGTCACAACCCCTTCGATTAGCCGGTAAGCTTATAATACTAGATATATCCATATTGCCATATAAACTATTAGCTAATGTTCTAGGAATTGGTGTAGCTGACATTAAAATAAAGTCTACATTATCACCTTTTTCCTTAAGGGCTCTTCTTTGTTTTACACCAAAACGATGTTGTTCATCAGTTATAACAAGACCTAAATTATTAAAAATAACATCTTCTTGAAATAAGGCATGGGTGCCAATCAATATATCGATATCACCATTTTTAAGTCTTTCTTTTATTTGTTTATTATTATCTATATTAGAAGTTAATATTTCTATCTTTATCTCTTCCTTAAAGATTTCTTTAAAAGAAAGATAATGTTGTTTTGCTAGTATTTCTGTAGGTGCCATAAGTGTGCCACTGTAACCACTTAAATAATTAGCATATAAAGCAATCATCGCAACGGCTGTTTTACCACACCCTACATCACCTTGAATCAAACGATACATTGGCTTATCGCTTTCCATATCATTTAAGATATCTAGAACAGCCTTATTTTGATCACTAGTCAAAGTAAAAGGCAAGGATTCAACAAAGTTTTTTAACTTATCTTTATCAAAAATTTTCTTTTCTTTTATATCGTTAGTATTATTATCGTTTAGTATTTCTAAAGATAGATAAAAACGTAAAAATTCTTCATACTTAAGTCTTGCCATAGCACTTTTTAATTTGGCAGTACTGCTTGGAAAATGAATATTATATAAAGCATCATGTAAGCCACATAAGCCATGTTTAGCTAATAGGTTAAAAGGAATATAATCTTCTACATTTTTTACTTTATTAAAAGTGTATTCAATTAGTTTTCTTATTTCGTTTTGTTTAATGCCATCTTTTAAAGAATATATTGGATTAATGCCCAAAATATCATTGATGTCTTTAGTATAGAAATTAATGGCTGTGACTTTGTTTTTGCCCTCATACTTACCAATAATGGTGATGTTGTGATTATTGTCTGTTTTAATCCAAGGACGATTAAAAATGGTTACACTTATTTCTTCTTCTTCATATAAAACTTTAAAAGATGTTCTAGATAACTTGCCCTTAAATCTAAAAGTATTAGGATAACTTATTAATTCACCTTGAAAGATGACTCTTTCTCCTTCTTTAAAGTCCTTAAAGTGGCATAGAGTATTTTGTTCATATTTAAAAGGATAGTAATGTAAAATATCACTACTATCTTTTAAATCTAATCTATTGCATATTTCAAGTCTTTTATCTGTAAGCTTAAGCTGTTCTAATTGCATGTAACAATTTTATCATTACTTTAAAAAAGGAAGATGTTTTTCTAGGCTTAGCGCAATACCATCATGGTTATTATCTAAAGTTATTTCATCAGCTATTTTCTTGACTTCCTCTTGCCCATTTTCCATAGCTACACCAATGCCAGCTAGTTTTAACATTGGAATATCGTTTTGAGCATCACCAAAAGCAATACATTCTTCTGGCTTAATATTTAATTTGTCTAAAACAATCTTTAAAGCATTGCCTTTATCAATTCCCTTAGCTGTATATTCATAATAGAAGTTAGCAGTAAACATCATTGATAGTTTATCTATAAATGGTTTAGACATATCTTGATAGACTTTCTTTAAATATTCACTATCGCCTGCTGTAAGAATCTTATTTTGTGGTGTATTGACATAGGCCTTTAAACTATCTACTTCCATTAATTTAAAGCCGTTCATTCTAGCTTCATATTCGATTACATTGAATTTTCTATCACCATCTAAAACATCACATTTATAAACATCTTCGACAAGCATATACTCTTCATTGTATAAAACAGGAATAACATCAAATTGTTTTAAATGTTCCAAAACATCTTTACAAGTATTGGTATCTATCGCCACATCAACATATGTTTGTAAACTTTGACAATCGATAACTTTAGCACCATTAAAGCAAACAAATAAACCATGATTGTTTTCCATTTCTAGTTGATTACCATATTTATATATTCCTTTTGAAGGTCTCCCGCTAGCAATAACTAATTTAATACCATTTTCTTGAGCCTTCATTAAAGCCTTTTTAGTCTTATCTGTAATTATTTTTTTGTCATTGGTAAGAGTACCATCAATATCTAATAAAATAGCTTTTATACTCATATAATCTCCTTTAATAACTTCTTTATTTTAATTTAAATATTAGAAAATTGATATAGAATCAAATTTGGCATTATCATCTTCATGAATTAATACAAAGAAAAACAATACAACTAGAGTCAGTGGACAGCGGAAGACTTAGATGAGCTAGACATGTATTGTTTTTTTATCTTAACAATTACTAGATGTAATATATTTATGTGTTTTAATTAGGAAATTTTATGTTATAATTTTTAAGTATCCCCGAATGGCGGAATGGCAGACGCGCACGACTCAAAATCGTGTTGGAAACAGTGTGGGTTCAAGTCCCACTTTGGGGACCAAATAAAAAAATTAAAAACCCTTGAAAATAGGCTAGAATAAGCTTTTAGCCCATAACAAAGGGTTTTTTAATTGTTCAGACAATCTTTAAAAATGTATTCAAAATCGCTTATATCCACCATTTTTTACAAAAATCGCCCTAATCGCCCACAAAAAAAGTTAAGAAAATGGCTCACTAAATAAAGTTTAAAAAGCTAATATGAAAATGTGGGACAACGTAGAAATGCAAGAAATCCTACAAAGTTATATTAGCTTTTTAATTCCCCCAACCATTTTACACGATCATTGATAAAGAATACTTGACATTATCGTTATTTTTTGCCATATTGTAGTTGTAAGCAATGATGCTAGAGTCGGTGGTTTTTCCATTTATTGTACCTCCAATCTAGTGTGTTGTAGTCGTAAGCAATGATACTAGAGTCGGCGGTGGTTGGGACACCGATACGCGCTAGAAAATCATTGCTTTTTTTCTTAAAAACTTGTTATCTTTTGCAATACTATTTTCTAAATATGAACTAACATCATTTTTGTTATAAAGAGTTGGTATTCCATCCACAATAGCTTTGTTTATATAAATATTATGTATTCTTCATTGGAATTGTTGACGTCATCATATCCTTGTGATATTAAATAGTCTCTTGCCTTTTTGCTAACTTCATTTTGCCTGAAAACATATTAAGTGCTTTATGTGCAACACTTTCGCTTGCTGGGTTTTTGATGTTTAAGTAATAAGCTTTTACATTAGGGCCATACCCCTCTGCGTCTAATTTCCATGGACTAAAAAAGTTCCCTTGAATATCCATGTTTGCTCTAGTTTTAGAACTATCAAACACATTAAAGTCTTCATATGTTCCATGGTAAACAACTATTAAATTGCCATCATCATCTCTTATTTTTGAATTTTTAAAATATTCACTCTGTTGCTCACTCAACTTGTTCCCGTTGGTATCTTCAAGCGAATACTTGACATTCCCTTTGTCTTCTGTGATAATTTTATCAGAAGAAGTTAGGTGATGGTCGGGCAATTGGAGCCCGGGTCTTGCCATATAACCATTGTCAAGTGTTTGATACTTGAGAATAGTTTGCAAAACTTCTTTTTTATTTATGCCATTTTCGGAATAAATAATATTCCCATTATTTAATGTTTTATCAAAAAAGTTTACAACTTGTTCTTTACCATAAGCACTTAATAGAAAATTAGTATCTATTTCAACACCTGTATATCGCCCAACACCATTTGGTTTAATAGCTGCAACGACAACATTTCCATTATTATCAGTAGCTTTTAAAATAGCTAATAAATCATTGCCTTTATAATTAAAGACTGCAATTGGTTCTTGTAAAAGGTTTGGCATGCTAGACAAAACATTTTGGCTAACATTATGTTGGTTACCTTTACTACCAATCCCCATAGCATTTTCAATATGCTTTTTAGTCATAAGGATAGGTAGATCGTTATAACCTGCATTAATCATCCATTGAGGGGAGTTTTTATTGACAAGAACTGCATTATTATTGTTGTCCCATTCTCCTTTAGCGATATCGCTTACCTCTTTGGCAAACGATTTTGTGGTATCAACACTATCTTTTAATGAATATTGTCCTAAAGCTAACGTTTCACCATTAAAGCCATTATTAAAGTCAACAGACACTTGATTGTTTATTCTGGTGTTCTTATATTCTTCAAAAGCCCTTCTGTAAGCATTTTCTATCCTTGCTTTTTCTTCTGATGAAAACATAGACTTAATATCATCTTGGTTTATATCCATATCAACGCCATTTTGATACAACATTGCTTGCGTCATAGCGTCAACATTGGATTTTAAATCATTAAGTTTAGCCGTTATTTTTGTATTTTCTTGCATACCAAGCATTAAAGCTTTAGCTATTATTTGGCGTACGTAAACCACATTTTCAAGTAAAAGATTATGCCACACACTTAAAAGTATTTTCTAAAAATGCTTTACATTTGGGTTATAGCTTGTTATATTCCCATCTTTAACAGTTAAATAATCAAAAAGATTCATAATATCGCTTAATTAAGCCATATTTTGAATCTTTTCTTTTGTATAAATTGTTGTATGGAATTTTATT
>CAVKAO010000012.1:0-63478 GCA_963654705.1 Oscillospiraceae bacterium | reverse complement strand
CACTTAAAAGTATTTTCTAAAAATGCTTTACATTTGGGTTATAGCTTGTTATATTTAAATAGAAGTTTGGCTTCGGCTAGGCAATTGGAGCCTAGGAGTTGCCGAGTAATCACTTAAACCTTGTAGTTTAAGGATAACTCTTAGAACTTCTTTTTTTATTGTTTTATTATATGCACATACATATATAAGTGGATAAGAAGTGAAGTAGCCAATAATATAAATTCTTGAATACTGGTTACACCTAATAGTTTAAGATAGATTAAACCATCCAATATAAAGATAATAATAAAAATCTTTTCTAATATATTCCCTATTTTATAGTTGTATATCTTGTATTTATTAATATTTACAAAAGTGATGAATAATACTGAAAACAAGGAAATATAGGCGCATATTTCATGAAGATTTGATATTAAATTTCGATTGTCTACATAAAAAGGAAATACGCAACCAATAATAGGTGCTAGAAAAGATAGCACAATATATTTTTTATTTAATAGATAAGTGGTATTCATAAAACACATGCTTAGTAATAGCCCTAATAAAAATACTATCAAATAGCCTTTTATAGTGCTTGTATACATTGAAAAATTATATGTAAAAGGATCTTCTAATAATGTTAAAACCAGCATATAAATTATGCTGGTAATTGTTAATACATATGATAGTACTTTATTTTTTATCATCGATATAATCAAAGGCTATTCTTTGACCGCCATCTCTTTTAAGTACAATAACACCACAATATTCAAAACCATTTTTAGCTAAGCATTTTTTCATACTTACATTATCTTTATGAGTATCAATTCTGATGTAACAATATTTTTCTTTTACATAGTCAAAAATCATTTTTGTAAGGCCCTTGCCTTTATATGCATTATCAATCGCAATACGATGTATTGCTACATAGTCTTTTTCACTATGCCAAGCACCATTTGAAATATCATCGTAATTTAAATCATGACTTGCTAAGGCGAAAACACCTACAACTTTATCATCGTCTTTTAAAACATATAAACTATTATTTTTGATGTCATTTAAAAATACTTCTCTATTAGGATAATCGGGTTCTTGCCATTGATCAATATTTTTGCTTTTTAAATATGCTTTAGCTTGATTGATAATACTTAAAATATTATCAATATCTAAAATATTAGCTTTAACTATAATCATCTTTAGTTTTCTTTCTAAATGATGGGTGTCCTGCTTTTAATTTTTTTACACCATGTGGATAGCTAAAGGCAATAGTCAATAAATCGCCGTTTACAGCTGTTACAACGCCTTCATTAAACATCTTATGAATTACAATATCACCCTTTTTAAAACGTGTAGATGAAGGAGAAGGAGCTTGATAAACTGTTTGTACTTTTAAAGGCGAAGAGAAAGAATGTTCATTTGTATCAAAGATACCAGACTTCTTTGGCGCATCATTTAAGTGTCTAATATACTTACTATCAATTTCACCAATAAACCTACTTGGTAACTTAGAACTTCCTAATACATAAGAGAATGAACTAGTTTCAGTTAAAGTTAGTTTCTCTTTAGCACGTGTATAAGCTACATAAGCTAGTCTTCTTTCTTCTTCTAGTCCCCTATTTCCATCAGCCATTGATCTTTCACTTGGGAAAATTCCTTCTGATAGACCAATTACAAAGACTACATTAAATTCTAGGCCCTTTGCCGCATGAATAGTCATCAGATTAACTGATTCACTATTATCCGTTGTAGCTTTATCAGTATATAAAGATATCATTGATAAATAATCAGCTAAAGTACTGCCAGGATAAGTTTCTTGATACTCTTTAATATCATCAATTAAAGATTTAACATTTTCTAATCTTTCAGTTTCATTATCCTTTTCTAGCATTGTACGATAGCCTGAATCATCCAATACTTCCTCTAATAAATTTTCTAAAGGAAGAGTTTCCATATGCTTCTTCCATTTTTCAATCATATTCACAAAGTTGTCTAAGGTATTCTGATTTTTAGCATATAGTCCTTTTTGAATAACTTCATACATCGTAAGTTTTTCTTTTTTAGCTATTTCAAAAATACTATCAATTGCCTTTTGGCCTATACCCCTCTTTGGTTGATTAATTACTCTTTGGAAAGCCAAATCATCACCCGTTACAATTAATCTTAAGTAAGATAAGATATCTTTTACTTCCATTCTTTCATAGAATCTAATACCACCAAAGATAACATAAGGAATACGATTTTCAATTAACACCTTTTCCACTTCTCTTGAAAGATAGTTTGATCTATATAGTATAGCTATATCTTTATAAGCAGTACCCTTTTTATGTAAAGACAATATTTCATCCGCAATATAGTTGGCTTCACTTGTTTCATCAACTAAAGTTTTATGATAGATATAATCACCATCACCATTTGTTGAATATAAATCTTTCTCTACTCTAGCTTTATTATTTTTAATTAAAGAGTTTGCGCCCTCTAGAATATTATTAGTAGAACGATAATTTTGATTTAGAATAATTGTTTTCGTATTCTTAAAATCCTTATCAAAATTGATAATGATATTTACATCAGCGCCTCTCCAAGTATAAATAGTTTGGTCTGGATCACCTACTACATAAACATTATCATGTGCTGAACTTAATTGTTTTATTAACAAGTATTGTGTTTTATCAATATCTTGGAATTCATCAACGTGGATATAGTGGAAACGATTAGCCCATTTCTTTAAGATATCTGGATGTTCCTTGAAGAGTTTTGTTGAAAATAAAATCAAGTCATCAAAATCAAGACCATACATTGATTTTAATCTTTCAACATAATATTTATAGACATTAGCCTTATCAATCAATTTCTTTTCACCATATGTTTGACTCATAGCTTTTTCAGGTGAAATTTCTTCATACTTGCAATTGCCAATATAGTCTAAAGCGCTTGCGTAACTTATGTCTTTTTTCTCTACACCATATTCTTTATAAGCTTCCTTTAAGATCGTTTTTTGATCATCGCTATCAACAATGGTGAAGTTTCTAGGATAGCCCATAACTTCGATATCTTCTTTTAGAATTCTTACACAAAGTGAGTGAATAGTTGAAATAAAAGCACCATCTCCCATTTCACCCATCATTTCCGTAATTCTTTTTTTCATTTCATTGGCAGCCTTATTAGTAAAAGTAATTGCCAAAATGTTTCTTGGATTTACATGTAGTTCTTCAATCAAATAAGCAATACGCATTGTAAGAACACGAGTCTTGCCACTTCCAGCTCCTGCGATAATTCTTAAATGATTGCTAGTATCAGTAACTGCTTCTTTTTGTGCAGCATTAAGTTGTGAATATTTAACCATAGCTGTAATATTATACAATGATAAATTCTTTAATTTAGTATAAAATTAAATCATGTTTTCAAGTAATAATTTTAAAGACTATATTTTATTAGATGCTGGTGATTTAGAAAAATTAGAATCTTGGGGTGGCATCATTTTAAGAAGGCCTGATCCAATGGCCATTTGGCCTAGACTTAAACCAGAATTATGGGATAAGGCCGTTGGCTATTATCATCGTTCTTCTAAAGGTGGAGGCTATTGGGAGTTTAAGGAAAAGTTAAAGGATAAATGGAATGTTAACTATAAGGACTTAAAATTTAAGGTTTCTCCTACCAATTTTAAGCATACTGGGATTTTCCCTGAACAAGCCGCCAATTGGGATTTTATAAGTGAAAGACTAGCTAACAAGCACAATGCTAAAGTATTAAATTTATTTGCCTATTCAGGGGCCGCTACAATGGTTTCTAGTAGTTGTAAGATAGATGAAGTAGTCCATGTTGATGCTTCTAAGGGCATGGTTGAATGGGCTAAAGAGAATGCTTCTATTAACCATTTAGATGGTGAAAAAATTAGATATATCGTTGAAGATTGTCTTAAATTCATGAAAAGAGAAGTTAGAAGAGGTCGTAAGTATGATGGTATCATTATGGATCCTCCTTCTTATGGAAGAGGTCCAAACAATGAGCTATTTAAATTTGAAGAACAAATCAACCCTTTGATTGAAGAAGCATGTAATCTATTAAGTGACGATGCAAGTTTTTTAATTATCAATACTTATACAACGGGCTATTCAAGCACAACCATTGAAAATGTTTTAAGAAGACATGTTGAAGAAAAGGGATTGAATGGTCATATTGAAGCTAGTGAATTAGGCTTAAATATAAAAGATACAGACTATTATTTGCCATGTGGTTTTACTACTAGGTGGTATAAATAATGGAACTTGAGGTACTATACGAAGATAATCATCTTTTGGTAGTTAACAAACCTTGCAATATGCCTATGCAAGAAGATGGCAGCAAGGATTTTGATTTACTAAGTTTAGCTAAACAATATCTTAAAGAAAAATATCATAAGCCAGGTAATGTTTATTTAGGCCTTGTGCATCGATTAGATAGACCAGTAAGTGGTGTTTGTGTTTTTGCCAAGACTAGCAAGGCGGCAAGTAGACTACAAACGCAATTTACAAGTCATAGTATTACTAAAGAATATCTTGCGGTTGTATATGATAATAATCTAAAAGATAGTGGAACTTTTAAAGATAAACTTTTAAAGGATAGAGCCAAAAATATTACAAGAGTTGATCCTAATGGAAAAGATGCAAGTTTAGATTATACTGTGCTAAATCGCAAAGATAATTTAGCTTTGGTAAAAGTAAATTTGCATACTGGTAGATCTCATCAAATAAGGGTTCAATTTTCTAGTCGCAATCACCCTTTATATGGTGATCAAAGATACAACAAAGATGCTAAAGTAGGTCAACAAATTGCTTTGCATTCTTATCACCTTTCTTTTGTTCATCCTGTAAGTAAAGAGAAGCTTGATTTTATTTGTGATGTTAATAGATTTCCATTTGATATAATAAAGCCATGAGTACAAAGAAAAAAGTTAGAAAATTAAATGGCAAATCAATTGCCCTATTAGCTTTTATTATTATGATTGCAACTTCAATATATAAAGTGCCACATTTTATTAATACTAATAAGCTTGAAAGTATGGGATACTCCAAAGAAGCGATAAGTGCTATCTATTCTAAAGGCTTAAGAAAAACAATTTTGAAAAACGATTATTATTCTGATTATTTAAATAGTGAAATTGTTAAAGACAGTTTTAATCAAAAATATTTAAGGCTATATCTTATCACTGATTATTTAGATGATTCTTACTTTGATATGTATGAGAATTTAAAGGCTAAGAAGGGTTATAGTGATGAAGAGCTCGAACAATTGTATGCTAGTTTAAAAATTTATGATTTAAGTCCTTTGATTGTCTTTGAAAAATTGGAGTCCATTGAAGACTATGTAAATGATTGTCTAAGTCATGAAAATAGTGCATCTTCTTTTAAAGTATCAGGCGATTATTTAAAACCTTATGAAAATTATGAGACTGTAGCTGATCCAAGTCTTATTGATACTTATGTATCAGTTAAATCTTATATTGGTGAATATGAACCAAGTAAGCTTGTAGAAATTGATTCCTTACATTCAGTACCAAATATATTACTAGAATCTAGGGCTCAAGATGCTTTCACTAATATGTGTTTAGCTATTAGAGCTGAAGATATTGATATGCGTATCTATGCAGTAAGAGGTTATATTTCATATACTGAACAAAAAAATCTATTCACTGATGATTCTGATTATATCAAGGCTGGATTTTGCGATGATCAAACAGGTCTTGCAGTAAGAGTTGTGGCTACTGAAAACCCAACAGCCAGTGCTTTTAAAGATTGTAAGGTTTATTCTTGGCTTCTTGAACATGCGCATGAATATGGCTTTATTCAAAGATATCCAGAAGGTAAGGAAGCCTTAACTGGACATAGTTTTGAATCAAATTATTTTAGATATGTTGGTGTTGACTTAGCAACTAAGATTTATGAATCAGGTATGTGCTTTGAAGAATATTACGCTAACTATATTAAACAATACAACTAAGTTTAGGCATTACCGTTTACGGTAATGCTTTTTATATATTAACAAATACATTATTAATTAACATATATCATCAATATACAAAAACGCATTTAAAAAAATAGGAATATTCCTATTTTTTATTGATTATTCTTAACTAAGGCGATACTTGAATCGGTCAAAAATAAATTTTTAGCTATTATCAGATTATCTAATGTATTAATATTTGAATAGATTCCAGTAATAATACCTTGTTTTACAAAGATACAAGCAGGACTATTCCCTAAGTTTTCTTCATCAAGTTTTTTGGGAATTTGATTAAGAATTGAACAAAGCGGCATATCTAATTTATCAGCCATTTTTTCATTATCTTCATCAGACATATTCACAACAACTAATTCAACATCTTTATTGTCTTTATAAAAAGCATTTAAAATAACAAATATTTCTTCATTGTATTCGCTTACTCTTACAATCATTAAATCAGAGTTGGCATAATTTGAAAACTCTACTTCACTAGTAAAAGTTGATTCATCACTATATTGTGAATAGAAATCGAATTTTGTACCCATATTATTAAGTGTTAATGTAACAGTTGAATCATCATTATCTAATTGTTCTAGTGCATTATAATTATCAGCGCTTAAATCGTTTATCACATCATCTATAGTTCTAATATGAGTAAAGATTGAATTACCATCTTCATCAATTAAATTACTTAAATCAAAGCCATTGTTCAAGGCTACATCATATAAGTTATCAAAAGCTTCAATATCTGTTGTACCCTCTTTATAGAAAGTTAAACTATTATCATTGTAAAAAAGGAAAGTAGGTGTCACATCAACATCTAAAGTAACTTTAATGTAATTATTGAAATCATCGTTTTTTACAATCGCTAATATTCTATTATCAATATCTTTATTAATCTCCTTATAAAAGGCCTTAATACTATCAATATCACCATCAATAAAGTACTCAATAAAAGTTACATCATCTAGCTTATCTAATATTTCATCATTAAACATATAGGCTTGCTCTCTACAATGCGAACAATATACAGATACCACCTCAATAATTATCTTCTTATCTTGATAAGTATTTAAATCAATCAATTCATTTTCGACAGTGGTAAGACTTACATCAGGAAGGCTTTGGCCCATATTTATTAAAGCTTTATTAGATAATGCATTATTTGAATTGGCGCTTTTTAATACAGTTTGTGCTTCATTGTTTAAAAATTCAAAAGCATCTTTTTGTTCAACAGGTTCAATAAATTCTTCTTTAACAACTTGCTTATCAGTGTTATTGGTCCCGTTAGAGCAAGCACACACAAAAAGTAGTAATAATATTAAAATTAACTTTTTCATTTTAATAAACTATAAATCTTTTCTCTACTAGCTTCCATATCGCTTCTACCAAGCTGATAAAGTTCTCTTAATTCTTCTTTACTGCCACCAATTCGAGTTACTTTAGATTCTTTTGTTGGATAACGATATAAGGCATGGCCTTGTTTTACTAGGTTGTTGATAAGTTCAATTTGTTTATTATAGTTAATATGTCTATCGGCATAATCTTTGCCAATTTGCGGACAGTTTTTATATACCATAGTCATTAAATTTACCGAAAACTTACTAGCGGGTTTTCTTACATAATCAATAGGCTTAGTAGTAATAATAAGATGATCACTACAACCATCATTAATAGCTTCTTCAATAGGAATCATCTTTGTGATTCCCCCATCTAGATATTCTTTACCTTCATATTTAACCACTTTGCCAAGTAATGGTAAGCTACAACAAGCCTTTAAAATAGTCATGTTCATATCTTTTAAATCAATATAAACGGTCTTTCCTTCATTTAGCTCATAAACTCCAAATTTTGCTTTGGTCTTTGTTTTACCAATTAGATTTTCAATATCAAAGCCTAATTTTTCTTTTAAGAAATAATTAAACATTCTATTGTAGGCTACAAAACTTCCTTCTTTTAGAAAGCCATTTAAGCCAATAAGCGATTTATCCGCGATGATGTCTGTAGCCATTTGATATAGATAATCTTTATTTTTGAATAAATAAGATGTCAAATGAACAGCACCAGTGGAAATGCCATAGGCATTATCAAATTCAATTCCTTCATCTATAAGCCATGATAGGCAACCAGCAGTATAGGCACCTCTCATGCCTCCGCCTTCTAATACTAACGATATTTTTTTACTCATAAAATAATTTTAGTCTCTCTTTTTCCATTACGCAATAAGTTATTGTTCTATAATAAACCTATGAGAAAACTAAAAATTTATTTTAATGCCCCAATAACCCTTACTTTTGCCCTTATATGTATAATCGCGTTGGTATTACAAGGATTAACTAATGGAAATAGTACCATTTTGTTATTTTCAACTTATAAATCATCACTACTTGATCCATTAACTTATATTAGGCTAATAGGACATGTCTTTGGTCATGCTGACTATAGTCATCTAGTATCAAATATGATGTATATCTTATTACTTGGTCCAATGCTAGAAGAAAAGTATCATGACCGTTTAATTACGGTAATACTTATCACTGCCATTGTAACTGGGGTTTGTAATAATATCTTCCAACCAAACGTTAGGCTATTGGGTGCAAGTGGTGTGGTCTTTGCCTTTATTTTATTATCATCAATCACTGGTAAAGATTCAGGTATCCCTATCACTTTAATTATTGTGGCCATACTTTGGGTGGGAGGCGAAGTAAATTCAATGCTTACAGTATCTGATTCTATTTCCCATATTACACATATTATTGGTGGAGCATGTGGAGGCTTGGTAGGCCTGTTTTTTAAAAACAACCGTTAATTATTTACGATAATAGCGATAATAAGCTTCATCTTTATCATTATCAATTAAAGCACCTTCTTCTTTAAATATGTAGAAGGTCTTTTTTTCATACAATTCTTTAAAATCATCTAAAGTCAATACAAAAGAAGTTCCATTATTATAAACATAAACTTTTTTCTTTTTAAAAATATAACGATCTATTTTATTAGTAGTAAGTATTTCGCCATCTTTTAAAGCTAACAATACTTCATTTAAACTGTTTAATTTTTCCATATCTATAGTACAAATTTAAAAACACATTTGTACCTATCCCCTTTCATATATAAGTCGTGATCAAAAGGAACCTTGCACACTTCAACTAAAGTTCCATTTAGTTTTTTTAAAGTTTTATAAGAAGCTATATTTTCTGGATTACAGGTCGCAATTATTTCTTTATAGTTATACTCTTTTTTTATAATTTCAAAAAGAAGCGTACATGCATAATAGGCATAGCTGTGTCCTCTATACTTTTCATAAATACGATAGCCAATATTACCATAGTAGTACATAAAGCCATCACTTTTAAAGCGAAAGTCGCACTTACCAACTTTAATATTTGTTTTGCTTAAATAGATATCATAAAAAATTGTTGCAACCCCATCAATTGCACATTGTTCGCTTATTCTATTTCGCTCTTTTAAATCAATGATATAACCATAATATCTTTTATCATCATATAGTTTTCTATCATGCCATTTATCTAACAGCTTCTGCATACTTTAATTATAAATCATGTTTTATAATAAAGGCATGAATAGCTATCCTAGACCCCAATTTAAAAGAAATTCTTTCTATAGTTTAAATGGTATTTGGAAACTTAATGATAAAGATATTAATGTTCCCTATCCTAAAGAATCTGACTTATCTAATTATCCAAACAAAGAATATGAAGAAAATTTAATATATGTAAAAGAATTTGTTTTACCAAATAATTTTTATAATGAAAGCCAAAAAGTAATATTGCATTTTGAGGCTGTAGATAATATTTGTGAAGTATATTTAAATGATAACTATATTGGAAAACATGTGGGTGGCTATCTGCCTTTCAGTTTTAATATTACCGATTATTTAATAGAAACCAATATTTTAAAAGTAATAGTTAAAGATAACAACGATACTTTTTATCCATATGGTAAACAAACTTTAAAACCAAGTGGTATGTGGTATACAGGCATTTCAGGTATTTGGAAAAGCGTATGGGTAGAGGCTGCCCCAAAAGAAAATGAAATTAAAAGTATCAAGCTAGATACTAGCGTTGATAGTATTCTATTTAATGTAGATTGTGATTGTCCATATTCATTAAAGATTAAATTCGATGATAAAGAATATAGCTACACATCTAATGAAAAAATTTTTAAACTAGATTTAAAGGAAATTAAGTATCAAGTTTGGGACGTTAATAATCCTATCATTTATCCTTTTGTGATAGAAACAATAAGTGATCAGATTGAGTCTTATGTAGCTATAAGAGAATTTAATATACAAGAAATAAATGGCATAAAACGTTTTTGTTTAAACAATAAGCCAATATATTTAAACGCTATCTTAGATCAAGGGTATTTTATCGATGGCATTTATTTGCCAAATGATGATAAAGAGTATCTAGATGATATTAAAAGAATGAAAGAACTAGGCTTTAATTGTCTTAGAAAGCATATCAAAGTTGAAGATGAGATGTTTTATTATTATTGTGATACTTGTGGCATGTTAGTAATGCAGGATATGGTAAATAGTGGTGAAGTTAATTTCTTTAAAAATATTCTTTTACCTACTCTTGGTTTTGTTAAACAAAAAGATGATATCAAGGTAAATAAAAAGCGCCTAGATTTCTTTATCAATCATAGTAAAGAGACTATTGAATATTTATACAACCACCCTTGTATTATTTCTTATACCATTTATAACGAATCATGGGGTCAACAATGCGCAAATATTGTTTACAAGCAATTAAAACAAATAGATACAACTAGACCATTTGATACTTGTTCTGGTTGGTATAAAGACTATGATAGCGATATCGATTCCTATCATGTCTATTTTAGAAACAAGGTTCTTAAAATAAGAAATAAAGATAAGGTTTTAATGTTGTCGGAATTTGGTGGTATTAAAAGGCATGTTAAAGGTCATGAATTTAATTTAAGAAAAGCTAATTATGGCTATGGTTTTGCCAAAGATGAAGATGATTTAACTAATAAAATAGAAAGAATGTATAGGAAGATGTTATTTCCTTCTATTTTAAACGGCTTATGTGGTAGTGTTTTTACTCAACTTTGTGATGTGGAAGAAGAGGAAAACGGCTTATATACCTATGATAGAAAGGTATGCAAGGTAAATAAAAAACGTATTATTGAGTTAAATAATACGTTATATAAGTTGTTTAAAGAATCACTTTAATTATTGTTTGTTACTAAAAAAGGAGTTAACTTCTTTTTCTTTATTAAAAATAAAGTCAACAAAATTATCTTTAACATTCTTTACCTTTTCACCAACACCCATGCCATATCCTTTAGCTAGAGCACCAATTAGGGCACTGCCAAATTTCTTGGTTTTTTCATTCATTGAAGAAAGGCGATTTAAAGTTTTGATCAAAACTGGTACACCACCATTAATAAAATCAGAAACCGTTTCTAGATTAGCTTCCTTTAATGCCTTAAATAGTTCATCAACAAATTCTTTGCATTCTTCTTTACTTGCCTTATTTAAAAATTCTTTTACGCTTGGTTTAATCATTTTTGATTCTTCACTAAGTGTTCCATCTATAAAATGTGTGCCTTCTACAAGCCAAGTCATTGCTGAATGTTGCATTACCATAAAACCATCCGATTTAATAACTTTGGTGTTTTTATTTGAAGAAAATAAGATGCCAAATAAATCAAATTCAGGAATAAACTTAAATATTCTATTTTTGATTTGTTGGTATGTTTCTTTTTCCTTTTCACTTAAATATTTTTTGTTTAAACCAGGACCATCATTAGAATAGACGCTGACAATATTTTTAGTATTATTAGCGGCAATGGCAGCATATACAGCTAAGGCGCCACCTTTAGAATGACCTCCTATTCGATATCTTTTCCTAGCTTTAAGGCGAGTGTTGATATATTCTTTGGCAGCGATTTGAGCTGGTATTAATTCATAGGTCATACATAAGTCCTCATGCCAGCCTACTATCGTATCATCAGTTCCCCTAAACGCTACATAGGTTGTGCCATCAGATAAATCAATTTGGAAACAACAGAATTGTTCAAAAGTTTCATTATCAATAGTAGAAACAAAATCATGAATTAGACAATCTTTAAATCTAACACTCTTTGCCATTTCTCTTAATACGAAAGGAGCTAATTTAACAAAGCTTTTTGAGGCATTAATTTCTTCATCAGTATGATCTTTGAAAAATCTTTCCGATAGCTCTTTAATCTTATAAGTGCTTTTTTCTTTAAAATATTCATCAAAATTTGTATAGGCCATTTGGCTTATAACTAAATTATCTACTTCATTGAATGGTGACACCTTTAAACTCAAGTCTCCACGCCACTTTAAATAATCAATAATATTCATATCCTTCTCCAACTATTAAACATCATTATTATAAGACATATTGACATAAATGATAATTATGATACATTAATATATGAACTGATGTTCATATATTCATTATAAGGAGAATAGAAAATGAAGAAAACTTACAAAATTGATGTTGATTGTGCAAACTGCGCAAACAAGATGGAAGAAGCTGCCAAAGCTACAAGTGGTGTAAAAGATGCGACAGTTAATTTTATGACATTAAAAATGATTGTTGAATTTGAAGATGGCGCTGATGTAAATAGTGTCATGCAAGATGTTTTAAAAAACTGCAAGGCTGTAGAAGACGATTGCGAAATTTTTCTATAAGAAATAAAAAAGAAGCGATTAACCCCTTGTAAAGTAAACGCTTCATACACATTCTATAAAAAATCGAGGTAAAAATGAATAAGAAACAAAAAAAGAATTTATATCGCATTATTGTTGCGGCTATATTATATGTAATATTAAGAATCGTTAAGATTGAAAATCAATATGTAGAATTTGTTTTATTCATGGTTCCCTATTTCATTGTTGGCTATGATGTCTTAAAGGGAGCAATACATGGTATAAAAAATAAACAAGTATTTGATGAGAACTTTTTAATGGCAGTAGCCACCGTTGGTGCACTAGGACTTGGTGAATACGATGAAGCTGTTGCGGTTATGTTGTTTTATCAAATTGGCGAACTATTTCAAAGTTATGCCGTTGGTAAGTCAAGAAAAAATATTTCAACTTTAATGGATATCAGACCTGATTATGCCAACATTGAAAAAGATGGCAAATTAGTACAAGTAGATCCAGATGAAGTTAATGTAGGTGATATTATTACAGTTATTGTTGGTGAAAAGATTCCCATTGATGGTGTAATAGTTGAAGGATCTTCTTCTTTAAATACCAGTGCTTTAACAGGTGAATCTAAGCCAAGAAATGTAAATGTTAACGATGAGGTAATTTCTGGCTGTATAAATATGGAATCTCCTATTAAGATTAAAACAACTAAGGATTTTGGCGAATCTACCGTTTCTAAGATATTGGATTTAGTAGAAAATGCCACAAGCGCTAAGTCAAAATCGGAAAACTTTATTTCAAAGTTTGCCCACTACTATACACCTATTGTTTGCTATAGCGCACTAGCTTTAGCGATTATCCCACCTCTTGTAAGTGGCTTGATATTGCATCAAGGTTATAACTTCTCTACATGGTTAATTAGAGCCTTAACATTCTTGGTTGTATCTTGTCCATGTGCTATTGTTATTTCCATTCCTTTATCTTTCTTTGGAGGAATTGGTGGTGCTAGTGGTGCTGGTGTTTTAATAAAGGGTTCTAACTATTTAGAGCAATTATCTAAGACTAAAATTGTAGCTTTTGATAAGACTGGTACTATGACCAAGGGTATCTTTGAGGTTACAACCATTCATAATAATAACTTCAGCAAGGAACAATTATTAGAATATGCAGCACATGGCGAAATATTCACTACCCACCCTATTGGTAAATCAATTATCAAAGAATATGGCAAACAATTAGACAAGTCTAGAGTATCTTCTGTAAAAGAAATACCTGGCGAAGGTATAAAGGCTATAATTGATGGCAAGACTTGTTTGATTGGCAATGAAAAACTAATGCTTGATAATGGTATTAAAACTATTGAATGTCATGATGAGGGTACAATTGTTCATTTAGCCATAGATAATGATTATAAAGGACATATCCATATTGGCGATGTAATTAAACCAACTAGTAAACAAACCATTACTGATTTAAAGAAAAATGGTATAAAACTTACCGTTATGCTTACAGGTGATGAAAAACATGTTGGTGAAGACGTAGCCAATAAACTAGGAATTGATAAAGTATATACTGAACTTCTTCCTCAAGATAAGGTATCTAAGGTAAAGGAATTGCTTGAATCAAAAGAAGAAAATGAAGTATTAGCCTTTGTAGGTGATGGTATAAATGATGCCCCAGTATTAAGTTTAGCTGATGTAGGTGTAGCAATGGGTGCTTTAGGCTCAGATGCAGCAATTGAAGCGGCTGATATTGTTTTAATGGATGATGATCCATTAAAGATTGTAAAGGCTATTAAAATCGCTAAAAAATGTATGCGTATTGTATATGAAAACATCATCTTTGCGATTGGTGTTAAAGTTATATGCTTAATTCTTACTGCCTTTGGTATTACTAATATGTGGCTTGCTATCTTTGCTGATGTTGGTGTTATGATAATTTGTGTTCTAAACGCTATCCGTGCACTTAATGTAAAGAGGCTTTAATATGGAAAATATCAATGAGGATGTAATCTATAATTTAGCTGAATTATTTAAAGTATTTGGTGATTCTACAAGAATTAGAATACTTCTATTATTAAGTCAAAAAGAAGCTAACGTTAATGAAATAGCTAACGAACTTAATATGAACCAGTCTGCTATCTCTCATCAACTTAAAAATCTTAAACAATCTAATCTGATTAAGTCTAGAAGAGATGGCCAAGCTATCTACTATTCTTTAGATGATGATCATGTCTATAAAATAATTGAAATGGGAATGGCTCATGTTAATGAATAAAACTTGTCATATAAAGCACACAATCGTGTGCTTTATATCATTTAAGAATTAAGCTAATGTTCATCATTTTTAAAATCAACTCTGCTAAGACAAAGTACAGCGAGTAAGTATGCTATAAGCGCCATAACCAAAACCACAATCAAAGTGTTATAATTTGGAATCCCAAACGCTATTGTGCGCATTGCTTGTACTTGATAGCTAAGCGGATTTATGCTAGATAGGACTTTTAAAAATTGTGGAGCGTTGTCAAATGAATAAAATAATGGCGCAGCAAACAAAATCGGCAACATAAGTATATCCATAACAAAATCTCTTTGTTTATAGTCTTTGATAAGCAATGCAATACACAATAGAATTGAAGCCCAAAACAATACACAAATAACAAGAAATATTAGTATAATACAAAATCTATAAAAAGGGAAAGTTCCTCCAATAATTGTTGATAATATATATAGAATCGAACATTGAATTATCACACCAATAATCGGGAAAGTTGATATGCCAATAATATATATTGGAGGCTGAATCCCATTTAATAATTTTAGGCTCAGTAGCCCCCATCTCTTATCAATTACCATTCTATATACACATTGATACATTTCTTTAAATAACGACATTGCAAAAATGCCAATAAGTGAATATGATAAAAAGCTAACTTCCTTACCCAAAAAGTTAATATCGCCAAATGTAGACTGAATACCGACCGAGTAAAACACAAAGTATAAAATTGGAGATAAAAGCGCACTATATATAATATGTTTATTTGCCCATAAAGCTTTTAGTTCATTCATTATCATTATTTGAAAACTTCTTATGCCTAAATCGCCTTGTTTTATATATAGTTTATATTTACGCATTTTTTTTCACCTCTTTATTGTTCATAATACCCTTTAAACCAATTTTTCTGTTTTCTATACTAGTTATTGAAACTTCTTTTGAAATCGCGACGATAGTATTGTTTAATTCATCTTTTAAATCATCACTTAAAATAAGTGATTGATTAGAAACCAAAATGCCTTTTTTTCTAAGTAAAACTTGTATTTTTTTACTAAGGACCCCAGAATATGTAATTATAATTTCGTTTGTTAAGTGAAAGGTCTTAAAGAAATCTTTCATATCACCAAAATATAATTGTTCACCATCTTGTAAATACAAAATCTTATCACAATAATCTTCAAGCATTGCTAAATCATGTGAAGAGATAAATATCAATCTATTTTCTTTTGAACTCTTTGACTTTAAGTATTCAAATAATTTACATGAATATTGATAATCCAAGCCAGCGGTTGGTTCATCCAAAAATAATATTTTAGGATCATGAACAAGAGCGCGCGCTACTTGTAAACGTTGTTGTTGGCCACCAGACAAAGAATCAGGAGATTTTTTTGATAAATCATAGAGATCAAGCAATTTTGAAACCGAATCAGTCGCATCCTTTGCTTCCTTTTTATTAAGGCCAGCCAATACTGCGCCAAGCATTATATTGTCATAAACATTTAAATACCAGTCAATAGATTGCTTTTGAGGACTAAAACCCAAATCGTGATAAGTTAATGTTGGTAAACATGTAATTTCCCCGGTTTGAGGAAGATTTATTCCAGATAAAATATTAAGTAAAGTTGATTTACCAGCACCATTTTTACCAACAATCGCTATCATATCCCCTTCCAAACCATTGAAATTAACATTAGATATTCCTTTATCTGTCCCTTCATAGTGATAAGTTACATTCTCAACATTCAACAATTCCATTTATTAATCCTCCAATAAATTCTTAATTTTGATTAATGCCAAATTATAGTCAGCGAGTTCAATAATTTCTTCAGCATTTTTACATATAGTTTTATATTTATTTAAGTTTGAATCTACATTACTAGTTTCGCTTGATAATAAATCTCTGTATTCATTTGGATGTAGCAAATAATACCAAATCGAAAATAATGCATAAATAATTGCCTTCTTTTCTGAATAATCACGACACCAAAATCCAACTGTCCCAGGAACTTCATTATCCTTTTGGCTATATAAACGATAGAATTCTAAATCAATAAAGAACAATTGTTTCTTATTATCTAGCAAAATATTATCAACTGATAAATCGCCGACTATTATTTCCTTTGAATCTTAATATATTAAAATATCAATTATATTTTGATGTATTTTCAAATGCACGAATCAAAGAATCTTTGTAGATGTTTTATTACTACATAATGAAGTATGAGCACCAGATAGCACGCCAGCGGCCATTTGCTGAGATCCACAAAGAGAAGCGAGTCTATCAAAATCACGTGAAAACATCGCATTCCTTTCATCATCTAACAAATCATAATTAGAAATAACATCTGATGGATTTTCTAAAAAATCTACAGCACGAAAAATCACCATTATAAAGCAGTAACAAGTTCCTTAAAACCATTTGACATAAACAATCCCTCTTCTTTCGTCGAGCTAATTCTATAACCATATATATAAAAAATCTACAGCAAATATAAAAACTGCCGAAATACTCGACAGTTCCTTGATGCTTTAATTCATCTTATTTATTAATTGATATGACTGTTTATAAAGTTATATAAATCATCATAAACTACTTGCTTATCTGTTTCATTTAAAATTTCATGTCTATCATTTGGATATAGTTTGATTGATACATCTTTAATGCCTACTTCTTTAAATAGATTATAGGTTTTTATTACACCTTTACCATAATTTCCGACCGGATCATCTTCTCCTGCCATAAAAAAGATTGGTAAGTCTTTTCTTACTTTGGCAATATTATTTTTATCGCATACATCATCCAATACACTAAATAGATTATAAAAGCCATTTAATGTAAAGATAAATGAACATTTTGGTTCATTAGAATACCAATTTACAATATCTTCATCCTTGGTAAGCCAATCATTATGTGTTTTAGATGGCTCCCAACGTTTATTGTATGGGCCAAGAGCCATATTATTGATAAACTTGCTACGATACTTACTTCCCTTAAAAGCACTAATTACTTTGCATAATAGTTTTCCTGTTTTTACAGTAATCTTTTCTTGCCATGCACTTCCCATAATGATGGCACCATCCAGTTCTTCACCATAGGTGAATAGATATCTTCTTGCATAAAAAGATCCCATAGAATGGCCTAGCAAGAAATATGGTTTATTAGGATACTTTTCTTTAGTTATCTTAGTTAGAGTATGTAAATCTTCTAATACTTTTTTATAGCCTTCTTCTTCATGGAAATAGCCCCAATTGTCTTCACAAGTTATCGAACCACCATGTCCTAAATGATCATTACCTGTAACTAGTATTCCTTTTTCAGTTAAGTATTTGGCGAAATTATCATAGCGATCTATAAACTCAACCATACCATGTGAAATTTGAAGTATGCCTCTTATTTCTTTTTCGGGAATATAGCGTATTGCTCTAATCGTGGTAATACCATCACTTGATGGGAAACCAAATTCTTCTTTTATCATATGTATTTCCTTGCACATTAATCATGCACTTCCTTTATCTAATTATAATTTATTTGAAAGGTATTTCCTTTAGTTAAAGTAATGTTTTATCTAAAATAGGAAGGAAATAATGTTTTACATAAAAATAGGATGAAATTAATCATCCTATAATTGTTCACCATTACTAGCTAATACCTTTGCATACCAATAGAAAGAATCTTTACGATATCTTTTGCATTGCTTTATATCATCATCACTTCTATCAATATAGATTAGGCCATATCTTTTCTTAACGCCATTTGAAGTGGATAATAAATCCATACATGACCAAGGACAATAAGCAATTACTTCAACACCCTTATCAATAGCCTTTTGCATTGCTAAAATGTGTTTTCTTAGATATTCAATACGATAATCATCATGAATTTTGCCATCACTTGTTAAAGTATCATAAGCGCCTAATCCATTCTCAGTTATCATTAAAGGTTTATTATAACGATTATATAAATCACGAAGTAAATATTCTAAGCCTGTTGGATCAATCGCCCAATCCCAATCCGTTGTATCAAGATTTGGATTTTTGCACATTTGATAAAAGCCAGGTTGGGTTTCAAAGCCATCAATCTCACCCTTTTTGCCAGACCAATTTACACCAGACCATCTACGTTCTTTATTTTCATCACAATATTTTGCACATTCAGAGGCATAATAATTTAACGCAAGAAAATCAGAAGTATGTGAAGCAATAAGTTCCATATCACCATCTTCGATAATTGGTGCTAAACCGTTTTGTTCTAAATAAGTAAAGGCTGCCTTATTATAAATACCCTTAAAATAAATATCAGTATAATAATCATTTCTAAGTGCTTGAGCATTTTGGGCCGCCATTACATCTTCAGCTTTAGATGTTAAAGGATAAATACAAGAATAGCCAATAGCTGAGCCAACAATGCCATTTGGTACTATTTCATGTACTAAATTGCATGCAATCGCATGACATAAATTCATATAATGGTTAATTTGATATCGTAATTGATTATGTTTGTCATCGAGTATTTCTTCTGGAATTAAACACTTTTGCGTCCAGTATTGAACAATAATAGATTGTTCATTAATAGTAGTCCAAATTCTTACATCATTTCTAAATTCATTAATAATAAATTTAGCATAATTAGTAAAGTCTTCAACAATTCTTCTATCTAACCAACCGCCATATTCTTCTACTAAAGCTAAAGGACAATCATAATGGTACATCGTAACTATTGGTTCAATATCATTCGCCTTTAATTCATTAATTAAATTATGGTAAAATTCAACACCCTTTTTATTTATTTCACCTCTTCCTTTAGGAAAGATTCGGCTCCAAGAAATAGAAAAACGATAAGTACTAAAGTTCATCTCTTTCATTAAGGCAACATCTTCCTTATAGTGATGGTAGTGATCAGATGTTACACTTGCATCTGCAAAACCAAATTTTTCATAGCTTTGTTTATTTATGATGTCTTGTTGGGATAGGCCTTTACCATCTTCATTGGCTGCCCCTTCACATTGATAGGCACTAGATGATGCACCCCATAAAAAGTTATCTGGAAATTTTTTCATAAGTTCTCCTTAAAATAAAAAGGGGCAAAGCCCCTTTATGATTAAGCTTTCTTTTTGCCTAAGAAATATGTTGTAACAAATGAGATTACTGTAGCTACAACCATTACAATCATCATAATTGTAAAGTTAGTCCAAGTTCCATCTGGTGAGATATAAGCTGCAAAAGAGATGAAACCAGGAGTAGATATTACATATTGCGTTCCACCAAATAAGCCACATAATAGACCACCAATACCACCACCAATCATAGCACCGATAAGTGGATATCTTTTTACAAATAATACACCATATACACCAGGTTCAGTAATGCCACACATTGCTGTAATACCAGCACCAGTTGCGACAGATTTTTCATCAGCGTCTTTTGCAAGTAATGCAGCTGCAAGACATGCGCCACCTACTGCAACATTGGCAGGAGCCATACCAGCACAAATTAGTGGATCAGAACCTACTTCAGCAAGTAAAGCGAAGACAATTGGATAAGTCGCATTGTTCATGCCAAAGAATACCATCCAACAAGTAAGCGAACCAATTAAAGCAACCGCAACAGCAGGTACAGCCTTATAGATTGCATAAACACCATCAGCTAAAAGTTCACCAGCCCATCCGCCAAGAGGACCTAAAGCAATTAATGTAACTGGTACTGTTATAAGCATTGTTAGTAATGGAACAAAGATCGTTCTACTCCATACTGGCAAATGCTTTTGGAAAAACTTATATACAACTGACAAGAATAAGCTTCCTAAGATAATTGGGAATACAGAAGAGTTATAAGCTACTACTGTAACAGGAATACCAAGGAAAGTTGAATCAGCCAATGGATTAATTGTTACATATAGTAGGATAGCTCCAAGGAATGCGCCTAAATAACCATTTGACTTTAATCTAGAACAAGCTGCATAACCAATATATACTGGCAAGAAATAGAATGTTGCTTGATTGATTGCGTATATTACTTGATAAGTACCAGATTCAGTAGATACACCACAGAATGTTGTAAGTAGTGTAAGTACAGCACCCATTAAACCACCAGCTACAAGTATAACAATAACTGGAGAGAAGGTACCACCAATAAACGATAGGATGGCATTTACTACACTGCCCTTTTCTTTAGCTGCTTTATCTTCTTTAGCAGCATCCTTATCTTCTACACTACCAGATAATTTAATATTGTATTTAGATACTTCTTCATACAATGATGGAACATCTTGACCAATAACAAATTGTCTTTCCCCATTTTGTGTAACAATATTTAATACACCCTTAATTTTTTTAGCTTCTTCAACATTTAGTTTAGAATCATCAGCTAAAACAAGTCTTAAACGGGTCATACAATGAGATGCGCTTTTAATGTTGCCTTCACCACCAACAGCTTCGACAATATCAGCTGCTAACTTTTTATAATCTTTTGCCATTTTTGTCTCCTATTTTTTATCTTTAATATCACTTGCAAGATCAGACTTCTTAGAGAAATCGCACCAATCAGACATATCTTTTCCCCATTCTTGTCCGTTTGATTTAATTAGTTTAGAGTACCAATAGAATGAATCCTTCTTATATCTCTTTAAATCTCTTACATCATCATCAGTAGTATTGACAAATACCAAGCCATAACGTTTAGCCATACCATTTCCAGTTGAAAGTAAATCAGTAAATGACCAAGGATTAAAGCCAATTACTTCAACACCATCTTCAATAGCTAAACCTAAGTTATAGATATAGTCTCTTAAATAATCGATACGGTAAGTATCGTGGATTTGGCCATTTTCATCTAAGTCTTCATGAGCACCAAAGCCAGCTTCAGTAATCATCATTGGTAAATGATAATGATCCCACATATAGCGCATTGTATAGCGCATGCTAGTACCATCAATATGCCAATCCCAATCAGTTGTTTCAACATAGGGATTTCTATCTAGCGCATAATAGCCAGGTAAATTTGGGTATTCAAATTGTCCTTTAATACCATATTTATTTAAACCAATTTCTCTTGTGAAAGTAGGATCTGGCGCCATACCAACATCACTTCTATAACAGTTGATAGCGAAGAAATCAATCTTAGCTTTCTTAATAAGTTCCATATCACCATCTTGGATAAGTGGGTCAATGTTATTATCTTTCCAATACTTCTTTACAAAAGTTGAATATTCACCATAGTAATATAGATCATCCCAAATCTTTTGTGTTAATTCTTCAGCATTCATAGCGGCAATTTGGTCTTCAGGCTTACATGATTTTGGATAAATTGGAACATATCCTGGAACAGGACCAATCTTGCCGCCTTCTACCATTTCATGACATAAAATGACCGCCTTAGCATGACATAAGTTCATAATATGGTTTACTTGCCATTTTTCAACAAACCAGTTTGTGCATCCTTTAGATACGCCTAACCAGTCGCCATATACTATTTGCATGTTTTGTTCATTGATTGATAGCCAATATTTAACTCTATCACCAAAGTTTTCAAAACATACTTTGCAATAGTATTCAAATTCATCAACGATTGCGCGATTATGCCAACCACCATATTCTTCATCTACCCAACATGGCATATCATAATGATATAAAGTAACAATTGGTGTAATACCAGCATTTACAAGCTCATTAATTAAATCATTGTAAAATTTAATTCCTTCAGGATTTACCTTACGGTCAGCTCCTGGAATAATTCTTGACCAAGACAATGAGAAACGATAAGAAGTGAAGCCGCATTCTTTCATAAGGGCTACATCCTCCTTAAAGTGATGATAATGATCAGCAGCTATTGAGTTATCTGTAAAAGGTTTTTTCTTTTGTGAGTTTAAATCAATAATTGCTTGTGTTCTCCCACCTTCTAAAGTTGCACCTTCAACCTGCCATGCGGCACTTGAAGCACCCCAGAAGAAATCTTTTGGAAAAACAGGGTTATTTGGATGTTTCATATTAATCTCCTTACACTAATATTGTAAAAAAAGATATGTTTTATCATCGTTTCAAGCAGTGCTACCATGGTATCAAGATTTGATACCACTAAAAGTACTTTCAAAATTATCATGTTATAATTTGCATATGAAAAATAGAGATGTATTATCACATGATTTAAAGACTTTTAATCTAATCTCTACCCTTATTTCGATTATTAATACCAATAATGATGACAATATCAATTGTATTTTTGCAAGATATTTTTTAGATCATTTAGATCAACTTGATTCAATAAGCATCTATGATATTGCCGAAAGTTGTTATACATCAAGATCAAGTGTTCAACGTTTTATTAAAGAAATTGGCTTTGAGTCCTATAGTAATCTTAAAAATAAGGTTCAAGAATCAATAAGACACAATTATCGTTATGTCAACTTCTATAAAATGAAAGACTTTAAAAAAAGCTATCGTGAATCTATTGATAAGATGTTTGATAGCTTTGATAAGTTTTGTGATAGTGAACATTTAGAATACTTCGTTGATTTAATTCATGTATCTAAATTAGTAGTCTTTTCTATTGCTGAAGGATCTTCTATTGCTCCCTTTGATTTTCAAGAAGCTCTTGTTTCCTTAAATAAAACCACTAGAATCATCACTAATAATGCTAAAAGTACTGAGCTTTTAAATTCTTTAAATGAAAATGATACATTAATCACTTTATCAATGACCGGCAATTATGCTTTGGCTACATTAAGCGATATTGAACAAACCAAGGCTAATAAAGTTTTAATCACATTGAATCATTCAGATATCTTTGAGGATGTATATGACAAAATTATTTATTTTGGTGAAGGCGATTCTTCTAAAGATTATATTCAAGATGGTTTAAGAGATGCTTACACCATATATGGATTTAATTATTTCTTCGATTTAGTCTTAAATAAATATTTTGAAAAATATAGTCGCTAGATAATATTAAAGTGTTTTAAAGCCTTATAAATTCCTTCTTTATCACAATCATCAGTAACATAGTCAGCGCACTTCTTTGTATTTTCACCACTATTACCCATTGCAACGCCAATATTTACATATTCAAGCATATCAATATCGTTTTCACCATCACCAAAGGCCATCGTTTCTTCTATTTTAATGTTCTCTTTCTTTAAATACATTTCAATGCCCTTATTTTTGCCACCATCAAAAGGAATTAAATCAGTTCCATTTGGATGCCAAGAGGTAAATTTAATATCAGATAATTCTTTTTCTAGTTTTTTTCTATCTTCTGGTAAAGCATAGATTAAACCTTGAAATATTCTTTCCCCTTTATATTCACCTATTGGAAAACCATCAACATTTAAACTTTCAAATATCTCTTTTGCAATATCATTTACATAGTTTACATAAGTGCCGTTTTCTGTTTTTAAACATACTGAATATTTTCTTTCATTAAATAAAGTAACTAATTCTTTAGTTTGATGCTCATTTAAATATTTAATAAAAAACGGTTGATTGTTTTGATCAACACAATATTGGCCAGTAGAAGCGATAATGCCATCAAAATGTACATTATCTAAAATATCATTATTATGACTAATGTCTTTTATGTCTCTACCCGAACATAAAACGCACTTTACACCTTTCTCTTGAAGTAATTTAATAGCTTTTAGATTACTATCAGTGAGATGTTTTGTGCCCATTGGTACTAATGTACCATCTATATCAAAAAATATTACTTTAACCATAACTGATATTTTACACTTTTCAAAAAGAAAAAGAGATTATATTTAATCACAATAATTTCATGTTTTTTTAAATGCCTTTTCTAATTTATTAAGAAAGCCAAGTAATAGGGTAATGTAATGATATTATCTTGTTTACCAATATTGTATTCACCAAATTTAATTAATTGGTCTACTTTATATTTTAATTTATTTCCCAATACTGTTTTAGCGGCCTTTGTATTACCTGTTGTTGCCTTAACTTCTATAATAGAAGTTTTATCATCAATTACAGTAACAAAATCAATTTCTAACCCACTGTCTTTATGGAAATAATATAGTTTTCGTTTGTTTTTGCTAAAAACATCGGCAATAATGTTTTCATAAATGGCACCCTTATATATATTAAGTTGACCACTTAAGATATTATAAGCAGTACCTTTTTCTAATAATGAAACAAATAAACCACTATCTTTAAAATATAGTTTAAAAACATCATCTATTTTGTATCCTTGCAAAGGTCTATCTATTGTTGATAGGTTGTAGCAAGGTACAACTAATCCAAAATCAATAAGCCATTGGATTGCAGCTTCATATTCATTGCTCCTTGCATGCTTGCTGATAGTGGAATAAGTGAATTTTTTGTTTTTCTTGGCAAGTTGAGAAGGAATAGAATCAAAGACTCTATTAATTCTTCCAAGCAAGCTCTTATTTACGACTTCATTTTCATTTTCGTCTAAATGTTTTCCAAAATCATCCTTATATTCTTCGATTAAATCATGTTGTTCATCATATACAGCATTCATATCGTTTGTTTTAATAAAAGTATCAACGATTCTAGGCATACCGCCAACACAAATATATTCATTAAAATACCTAAACATTGCTTTGTGAACAGCTTCATTTATTGGAACATAATTTTTAAAAGAATCTCTTAAATAATCTATTACTTTTTCATTTATACCCTTGGCCCACAAGAATTCCTCGAAGTCCATAGGCTCCATATAAATTATTTTTTCATAACCGGTTGGAATTCCCTTACCTTTTTTTAGGTTATATCCTTTTATTCCTAACAAAGACCCAGTAGCAATCACATCATACCTTCCATCAATCACAAAAGGTTTTAGACTAGTTCTAGCATTTGCACATTCTTGAATTTCGTCAAATACGATAATTGTTTTTCCAGGTACAAAATTAACATTTGGAATAAGAGCTGATAAATCAATGCTTATCCTATCAACGTTTAAATCACCATCAAATATTTTTTTAGCAGACTCATTTTCTTTAAAATTTATATAAATAACATTCTCATAATTTTCTTTAGCGAACTTTAAAGCACTATATGTTTTGCCTATTTGTCTTAATCCTTTTATTACAAGAGCTTTTTTGTTATCAGAATTTTTCCAAGAAATGAGTTCATCTTCAATTTTTCTTCTATACATATTTCTATTCTACACTTTTTCAAGGGAGTTTTATAAAACACAATAAAAAAACTGTTACAAATACACATTCATAACAGTCTATTAATTTTAATTAGCTTTTTTACTAGCTTCTTCCTCTTCTAGTTTACGATATGCAACCTTACCTACTAGAGTCTTTGGAAGTTCATTTCTAAATTCAAATTCTCTTGGCATCGCATACTTGGCAATATGTTTTTGGCAATATGCCTTAATTGCATCCTTGGTTTGTTCATTAGCTGGTACTCCATTTTTAAGTACAATATAAGCCTTAACTTTTTGCATACGATATGGATCTGGTACACCGATTACACAAGACATTGATACAATATCACACGCATCAATAATATTTTCAAGTTGTGCTGGATAAACATTATAGCCTGATGTAATAATCATACGTTTACTTCTGCCTTTAAAGAAGACAAAGCCTTCTTCATCCATAACGCCCAAGTCGCCTGTATAAACCCAAGTTAAACCATCTTTATGTTTTCTTAGTGTTTGAGCTGTTTCTTCTGGATGCTTAATATATTCTTTCATAACCGTAGGACCAGCTAAAAGAATTTCACCTTCTTCACCATATGGAACTTCTTTGTCGGTATCTGGTTTTACAATCTTGATATAAGTATCAGGGAATGGTAAACCAATTGAACCTTCTTTATGCATATGAGGTGGAGTAAGGCAACATGCCGTAACGGTTTCTGTTGTTCCATATCCTTCTCTTACCTGAACTACTGCTTTATGATCATATAAGAATTTATCCAATTTCTTTTTAAGTTCAATTGATAAGGAGTCACCACCCGAGAAAACGCCCTTTAGGCTTGATAAATCAGCTTTATCAAATTTTGGAAGTCTAAGTAATGCTTCATATAATGTAGGAACACCTGCAATAAAATTACATTTATATTTAGTAATTAATTTAGCATAGCTTTCTGGTGTAAATCTTGGCACCAAAATACATCTGCCACCTTCTGAAAGCATTGAATGGATACATACACCTAGGCCAAAGCCATGAAATAATGGCATAGCCGATAGCATCCTATCTCCTGGCCTAAACATTGGGTTAGTGGCAATAATTTGTTGACTTAAGGCATTAAAGTTTTTGTTAGTTAATAAAATACCTTTGGTAGTACCAGTAGTACCGCCTGAATATAAGATAGTAGCTGGATCATCACCTTTTCTTTTAACTTTGATGTCAAAGAATCTTGTCTTACCAAACTTTAAGAAATCTTCCCAAAAGATAACTGGTGCATCATCAGGAATCTTCTCTATTTTTCTGCCTTCAGTAAGCATATAGCCCCATCTAATTGGTTGGCTTAAAGCATCTCTAATTCTGGCAATGATTATATTTTTAGCACAAGTATTTTCTCTTATTGCCTCAAATTTATGATAGAACTGATCAAGTGTTACAACGGTAGCACTTTCTGATTCATTAATATAGAACTCAAGTTCTTTTTCTGAACTTAATGGATGAACCATGTTTGATATAGCCCCAATAAGGTTTACGGCATAGAACATGCAAATGGCTTGTGGACAGTTTGGCATAGCGATTGTAACTTTATCATTTTCTCTAATGCCTAACATCGAAAGTGATTTTGCACATAGTTCAACACTTTTTGTAAATTCTTTATATGTTGTAGGCTTGCCCATAAAATCAAACGCAATATAGTTTGGATACTTATTGGCAACCGCCTCAACTTTTTCATACATTGTTCCTTCAAAGTAATCTAATGAAAACGGAACCTCTCCTAAATGATCTTTCCAAGGTGTCTTGGCTGTAATTTCACTCATTTTACCCCTCCTATCCAGCTTAGAATTCAACTTTTTTATTTAAATCTTCTTCTAACAATTCTGGATTTTCTAATAAGTGTTTTAATAGTTGAATAGTTTTTGAATAATAATAACCATCCGCTAGTCTTTCATCAATGGTTAATCCTAAGTCAACTGACTCTACCATTCTAACATTTCCATCATCATCATAGAACGGTCTTTTCTTCTTTTGGCCAATCAAAAGCATAATCGAACAAGTTCCCCAGTTAGTTAAATGATGATAGCCACTTTTCATTTTTACTGAACCTAGATTTGATAATACACAACTTGTATAATATGGATCAGTTTCAATCAAAGAAGATGGAACCCAACCATGTTTATCTAGCCACATTACAAAGTGTAAGGCAGCCTTTGATATGAAACGTGGAATTTTGTTAAAGAAGTCCATACTTTCAGAAGAGCCATCTTTCTTTTCGCTTCTGCCTGATGTTATTTGTCTGTGTATTTCATCATGAATAGTGTTAATATTATCGTTATCTTTTGAATGAATTACCGCAAGTGCTTCAGCTCCCCCATCGGCAAATTCTTTCTTTATGACAAAGGAACAACTTACTTCATTTCTTTGATAAAAATTATCGTTAACAATAAATCTATTTAATTTAGGTCTTACAGTTATAACCTTTAACATAGCTGTTACAATGATTTGAAATAGATTGTATTTGTATTCTATTCCTTCATAATTTTTCTTTTTTAAATATTCGTTAATATTAGTCAAATCAATTGTTTCTGAAATAAACGCTTCATTATCACAACGATTTGGATAGATGATTCCCGTTACATAATGTAAAGAGTCTAGTTCTCTTAATAATCTTCCGTCTTTTCTATCGCCAAACGCCATAAATAAACCTCCAAACGTACTTAAATATTTTACTAAATTTGCAAAGGATTGCTCAATTTTTAATTCGTGAATAGGATGAAAAGACAAATGTGCTAAAAATTTTACTAATACATTACTTTTAAATAGTCCATTATTTTTATAAAATTAAATCATTAAGGAGAGTTGTTTATGCCTACAACCTATGCACATTGGCGTTTTGGTGATAAATGTATTACCACTTTGCCAGATGATTTAAGGATGATAGTAATCAATAATCGGGCAATATTTGATTACGGAGTACATGGTCCTGATATCTTTTTTTATTACAATTGTTTAAAACACAATAAAATCAATGACATTGGCGAAAATATGCATATCACAAGTTATAAGGATATTTTGGCACAGTTTAAACTTAATTACCGTAAAAATAAGGATGATGGTGATGCAAAGTTAGCTTATATATTGGGTTTTACTTGTCATTTTACTTTAGATTCTTATTGTCATGGTTATATTGAAATTAAGGAAGAAAAAAGTGGCGTTTCGCACAATAAGCTTGAATCTCAATTTGATCGCTATCTTATGAAAAAAGATGGCTTAGATCCGGTAAAGAAATCGCGCACTTTCTCTTTAAAGCCTGATAAAAAAATGGCTAAAGATATATCTGAATTATTTGATGATATTTCATATGATGTTGCCTATAAAACTATAAGAGATCAAAAAAAGTATTTAACTTTCTTACATGATAAAGATGATTTTAAAAGATTTGTCTTAGTTAAGGGAATGAATGCTTTTGGCGCAAAAGATTTTGTAGACTTACTTATTACTGATAAAGATGAGCCAAAATGTGCGGATTCTAATTTAAGACTTGATAAGTATTTTGATAAGGCTGTAGAACATTATCCTTTGCTTGCTAAAAATGTTTATGAATACTTGTTTAATGATGTGAAATTGCCAGATTATTTTAAACACACCTTCTCACCAAAAGAAGATTATAGACAATTACCAGTATTAAGTTTAGAAGATGAAAGAAAATATATAGTAAAAGATTTACAGGATTAGAAATTATGGGAAAATTATTTAAAAAATTAAACAACTTAAAAGCTTTTAGGGACTTAAATGAAAAAGAATTTTCATGGGTACTTTATGATGTAGGGAATTCAGCATTCACAATGCTTGCTTGTTCTTTAATACCTATTTGGTTTAAAGAAACTGCTATTGGTACAGGGGCAGGTCAAATATCTGGAGATAATGCAACGGCATATTGGGCACTAGCCACTTCTATCGTTACTGTTATTGTTGCCATTATTGGTCCAATTTGTGGTGTTATAGCCGATCATAAAGATACAAAGAAAATCGTATTTCAAACAAGTATTGCCATTGGTGTAGTAGCATGTATCCTAAATGGTTTTGCAAGCACTTGGTATATCTTTCTTGGCATCTATATGATTACAAGAATCGCCTATCAAGCTTCTTTAACTTTCTATGATTCGATGCTTAACGATATTACTAGTGAGGAAAGAGGCGATGAAGTATCTTCATATGGCTATGCATGGGGCTATTTAGGTTCTTGTATCCCCTTTGTGATTGCTTTAGCTGCCTATTGTTTAAGTGGTGGTGTAAGCGAAAGCTTGATGTTATTTTCGCCTAAGATTGGTCGAATCATTGGCTTTGTATCTACAGGATTATGGTGGTATGTAGTATCTAAGCCTTTATTAAGAAATTATAAGCAAATCAACTATGTTGATGAACAAAGAGGCGATATTAAGCAAGCTTTTGTTAAAATCGGCAACACTTTAAAGAAGATTGCATCTAAAGATAAAAAAGTTTTATACTTCTTGATTGCTTTCTTCTTATATATTGATGGTGTTGGCACGATTATTGATAATTGTATAAATCTTGGAACGGACTTAGGGCTTGACACTGTTGGCCAAGTAGTATTCTTATTATTAACACAAGTTGTTGCATTTGGCGGATCACTTGTATTTGCCAAGTTATCTAAAAAGCATGATACAGTAACATTAATTAAGATTTGTATTGTTGGCTATACAATTGTATGCTTATATGCTTTAACTCTTACTAACATTTGGCAATTTGCTATCATGGCCTTTGGCGTAGGATGTTTCCAAGGTTCCATTCAATCTCTTTCTAGATCATATTATGCCAAGATTATTCCAGCTCAAAACTCTGGAGAATACTTTGGTATCTACGATATCTTTGCAAAAGGCGCTTCCTTCTTAGGCTCGTTTGTAATATTTGTAGTTAAAAAGATTGGTATTAAAACAAACGGTGTATTTACTATCTTCAATTTACAAATTAAATCAATCAATGTAGCCGTTGGCTTGCTTGCAATATTTTTCATTTTAGGTTTCTTATTTATTGGTAAAGCTGATAAACAAGAAAAGTTAAAATAAGCATAGACTTACTAGAAATTGTAATTAAATAGATAGTACAAATAAAAACGTTGGAAATTAATTAGACAATCCAACGTTTTTTAGTGTTTTTAAAATATATTTAACTATTCAAGTACTCTTTTATCGCATCAAAATTATTCATCGCATCAAAGTAACCTAGATAATATAAATCACTTAGTTTATCAATGTCTTTTTCAAGTCTAGAGATAGTTACTTCTCTGCTAGGCGTTATACGATAAATCTTTTTTTGTAGCACCAGATTATCAATCATGTCGCAATCTTGGTTATAGTTTGAATTAGCTGCTTGAAAAGCTTTTATAAAGTTAGGATATTTACTATAAGTAACTTTAGCAATATCAACTTCCCTTGTATTTGGCTTTCTTCGATACGAACTATCCCTTGTACCAATAAAAATAATCTTTTGATTGCCATCTTCAATAGCTTTATTAATAGGAATCTTAGTAGCAATTCCACCATCTAAATAATTTTGATTATTTATTTCAACCATTTTAGAAATAATTGGGATACTAGCACTAGCTTTTATAGCCTTATAGAAAGTATCTCTATCGGTATGATTGGTAAAATAATCAGCTTGCCCAGTTTCAACATTTGTGGTGACAATATAAAGCGTTCTATCATCCGCAAAGACTTTCTTTTCGTTAAGTGGGTACTCTTTAGCCAAATCTTCAAACATAAAGTTAAAGCCCACTAAACTACCTGATTCTTTTAAAGCGGGAAGGCCAACATATCTTTTATTAAAACGATGTTCAAGAATAAGTAAAGCACTTCTACCAAAGGCTCCTGCAATATAGTTAGTCGCCGTTAATGCTCCAGCTGAAACCCCATAACAGACTTGTAAATTCAAATTATTCTCAATAAAGTAGTCTAATACGCCAGCTGTATAAATGCCCCTAAATGCGCCACCTTCTAAGACTAACGCGCCAGGAGTGATAGTTCCATCATAATTTTTTACTTTTAAATTATTAATATTTTTAAATTCAGGCATAATTATCTCCTTTTTATATTATACCAAAGAAGGTGCCTAAGCACCTTCTTGAGGAAATACCTCATTTAAATCATATGTAGTACCAATTAAGCCATTTTCGCCTTCATCTTCAGTACCAGCACCACCAGTAATATAACCAGTCATAATTTCATCATAGTATGGGTTGTCTTTATCAACCTTTCCAGTTTTCACAAGCTCAATTTTTCCTTTAGCAATCTCAATAGTATCATCATATAAATCTACATAATAGGTTCCATTTGAATGTAAATTTCCATCACCTGCAATAAAGTAATTATCAATTGTATAACCATCTGCAAATGTTTGTGCTAAAGCGAATAGAGTTTGTTTTTCTTCGCTAGAGAAATTGTTTTCACATAGATAATCAAATAACCAATTCATACCCACCATACTTAAGATATATGGGTGATTAGCAATCTTGCTTATCAAGCTATTTAGAATTAAAGCTTGATTTCTAATTCGACCTTGATCATTATTCACTATACCATCATATTTTCTATTTCTAGCTAAAGCTAAAGCTGTCTCACCATATAAATTGGAAACACCCTTGGTATAAGTTTGTGGGTTTGCAACATCTCTTGTAGAATCCATGTCTAAGTGACCATTCATTGGCACATCAACCTTAACTCCACCAAGTTCATTAATGCCGTATACAAACCAAGTAAATGAAGTCATGCAGTAATATGGAATTTCTTCATCTAGTAATGCACCAAGTGAGTTAGCTGGATTATCTGGTCCGTTTTGACAAAAGTGTGTAAACTTATCATAATAGCCAGTTACTTGATTCAAAATGTATGAATCTCTTGGAACTGAAACAATTAAAATGTGTTTCTTTTCAGGATTTACGACAAGCAAATGGTTTACATCATTACGATATTGGTTCCATTCATGAACCGAATCTTCACCATAGCCATCTAAACCATTAAGCATTACTAGAAATGGTTTATTATACAAATAGTCTACATAGCCACTACTATCAACTGTTTTTTCTTCATAATAAGCAATTTTGTATGTTGCAAGAGTTGTATAATCACTTGGTCTATAATCACTTCGATAGTCAACAATAGTATCTTCCCTATTACCTACAATAACCCAAGCATCAATGATCTTATCATCAATATCTGGTTTAATTTCTGAATAAGTAGTAAACCAATGTAAATTATTGTCTGTTAACTCAATCCCCTCATTTTTAAGTTGTTCAATTACATAATCAGAATATTCTTTATCAAATGTTTCCTGAACAGCTAGTACACCATTTTTAAGTTCCTCAAGACTAGATAAATCCTTAGTAACTATTCTTATTTCATCAGAATAGTATAAAGGCTCTTCTACGGTGCTTTCTTCTTCATTAGCACTTCCACCACTACTACAAGCAGTAGTTAAAAGTAAAGACAAGCACAATAACACTTTGATTAGTTTTTTCATTTGTCCCTCCTATTTAGCCTTTGGCAAGTTCCATTTATACTTCCATGCTACCATTCTTAAAGAAAAAATCATAATAAATCCCAAGATAATAGCAACGTTTTCATTAAATTTAAATAAGTAAAAAGATATGATGGCACCAATCAAGGCTGCACAAGCATAAAAATGTTTGGTGAAAACATATAGTTTTGTTCTAGCAAAGATATCTCTTGTGATGCCTCCACCAACACCTGTAAGCACACCACAAAATATAGATAACAAGAAGTTATTATAAGACAGTGATGTTTCAACGCCTATTACAGTAAAAATAGCTAAGCCAATGGCGTCCATTATTTGTACTAATGCATCAAACTTTATAATATATTCTCTAACTTTGGGAATAAAGACAACAAGAGAAACCACTATTGCTACAATAATAAATACATAGTTATCAAAGACAGATGGTGGCGTTTTTCCTAGTGTGATATCTCTTAATATCCCACCTCCAACAGCTGTAGTTAAACCAAGCATTACAACACCAAATATATCCATTTCATTTTTAATGGCCACAATAGCTCCAGATATGGCAAAGGCTATAGTTCCAACAATTTCCAATATAAACAATAGTGACATATTAGTTTTTCTTAAACAAGCTTGGTGCATCGTGACCTAATACATCACTTTGTTCGTTGATGTGTTTAGACTCATTTAGCATTTGATTATAGTGCATATTAATCTTATTTAATTGTTCATTAAATAGTTCTTCTAATTGTTTTCTTTTATCAACTAACGAATTTTCTAAAACATCATAGGCCTTATTGATATTAGCGATATTATTATTTAATTTAGCTTTAACTTCATTTAGATGTTCAATAGTCTCTTTTTCCTTGGCTACATCACCTTCATAATACTTATTAAGTGTATCTTCCTTGATTAGCTCTGTTTTATTTAAAGCATCCACCTCATTTTTATACTTTTCATTAATAGAAGACATTTGTTTATCGTAATCGTCATAGATCTTCTTTGTATTGAAATTATCTAGCTTTGTCTCATTTAGCATTTCATCTTGTTTAGCTTTCTCTAATGCAAGCAAGTTTTCATAGTTTGAAACAACTTCATCAAGCTCTTTGGCAATATTTTCTTTAGCGTCACTTCTAAGTTTGATGATTTCATTAAACTTGTTAGAAATCTCTTCTAAAGCATTTTCTTTATTTTTATTTAATTCTTCAATGATAGAATTATGATTTTCCTCAAGCTTTTTAAGTTCATTTGCATGTTCATTTTTTAACTTATTTATCGCATTGTCTTGTTTTACTTGTAGATACTTTAGATTATCTGGCCTTATTTTATTTAGTTCTTCAAAAGCCTTACTTGCCTTATCTATTTGAGCATTCATAGTCGCAACTCTATCCCTATAGACAATCTGTAAGTCTTTTTGCATTTGCTTAATTGAAGATAACTTATCATTAATAGTATGAAGATAATCATTAGTATCCTCTTTTAATTTGATAAACTCATTTTCTTTATTGACTTTATAAGCAAAGAAATCATTTTTGCATTGTGATTGTTTTTCTTCTAAAGTTTGAATATCCTTTTTTAAATTATCTTTCTTATCTTTTAATTCATTTAATAAACTTTCGAAAGCTTCCTTTTTGCCATTAAGAAGATTTTGATAAGAATTTCTTTTATTTTCCAAATCCTTATCAAGTTCCATCTTTTTAGCATTTAAACTATTTAATAATTCATTGCGTTTAAGTTCATTAGCGCTTTTTGTATCAGTGAGTTCTTTTAATGTTTCATTAGTCTTGCTTAGTTGTTCTTGATATTTATTATTGTAGTCATATTCAAGCTTATCCTTAGTTTTTTTGCTTTCTTCAATAATTCTTTGATAATCAATTGAAACAGTCTCTAATTCGATGTTCTTTTGATTTAAGATTGCATTATTGTTTTCTTCTAGTTCAGCTTGTTTTTTAGCGTATGTTGTCTTAATACTATCTAACTCTTCATTATAAGAATCAGATATTTCTTTAAGCTTACTATTGATTTCATTTTGTTTGTTAACTAAAAGATCATTTAGTTCTTGTTTAAAAGAACTTACTTCGCTTTGTTTTTCTTTAAGCTTATCTTCTAGTTTATTATTTAAAATATTAAAGTTATTAACTTCCTCGTTATACTTATTATTTTCAACAGTCAAATTATCATTAGCTTCATCTTCTACCTTCTTTTGTTTATCTAATAATTCTTTATGTTGTTTTTCGATTTCTTTTTTTGAATTATTAATTTCATTCACACAATGATTATATTCATCAAGCTTGATTGCATAGTTATTTTTAACTTCATCATAAGCGTTTTGTTGATCATTAAACTCATTCTTTAAATCTTCAACATGTTTCTTATATTCTTTATCAAGAACATTTAAACTATCGGCATAATCATTATCAAGTTGAACAACTTTATCTTTATAATCAGCTTTTTCATTATCCATAGTATCTTTTATAGATTGAATTTGTTTTAATAAGTCGCTTCTTAAAGTCTGTAAACGAGCTATTTCATTATTTGTTTCTTCTTCTAATTCAATTTTTTTTGTTTTTATACTAGCTTTATCAGCTTCAAAAGTATTTTTAAGCTCTGCACTTTTTTCTTCAATGGCCTTAACCTTTTCATCAAACTTATCTTTTAATTGTTTTAAAGCTTCTTCATGATTTGTATTTGCGTTCACTACATTATTGTTATAAGTATCTTCTAAAGCTTTACTTTGATTTTCAAAATCCAAATTAAGTTCTTCTAATTTACTATTAAAAGACAATTCTAAATCTTCTTTTTCTTTTTCAAGCTCAGCCATCTTTTGATCATGTTGTTTTTTATTTTCTTCAACATCTTTCAAATACTTTTGCAAATCTAGTTTGCTAGTTTCAATTTCCTTATTAAGCAAATTTAAAACTTCGCTATGTTGTTTAATAGCTAAAGTCTTCTTATTTTCCATTTCTTTTAAATAAGCAGCAAATTCGTCTTTAGCAAGATTAATATTTTTATCAGTATCATTAATTTGTTCTAAAACATCTTTTTTTTCTTCTAAAAGTTTATTAATCTTTTCCTCAGCCTGATTATTTATTTCGTCAATATCAATTTTAAACTGTTTTTGTTTAGCCTCTAAATCTTCCTTATGTGCTTTTATAAGGGCATTGATAGCTTCTTTATAAGTATCTGCTTTCTCATTGTGCTCTTTCTCGATATTTAAAGCATTAGTTTCTAATTCTCTGTTATCATTTTGAAGTTTTTCTGTTATACGTTTAAATTCTTTTTCAGCATTGTTATAACGTTCAACAAGATATAGTTTGCGTTTATTATATTCTTCTTGTTCCTTACTAACGCGATAATTAAGACTCTCTATTTCTTTTTCTTGAGCTGTTTTCTCTAAATTATATGCTTCATCCATCTTATTTAATAAACTAGAAAACTTACTTTTAAAGTCATTATCTTTATATGCTAACTTATCATTGATTTCCCCAAAAGTCTTAGTCTCTTCTTGACTATATACTTCCTTAGTTAAAGCAATATCATTTAATAAACTATTGTATTCATTTTCATTTTGAATGATACGCTTATTTTCTTCTTGTTTTTTTAGTTCAAGAGTATTTCTTAAATGATCGTTTTCTTTATTTAAATTGCTTATTTCAGCCTGATTTTGGCTTAATAAACGTTCATATTCCGCATCCTGGCTTTGTTTTAAATTATTGCATTCTTTTATTAGCTTATTTTTAGTATGTGATAATTCATTATATTTAGCTTTCAAAGCAGCTAATTCGCTTTTTTTATCATTGATATTTTTATCAGCATTTTCTTTACTATTAGCTAATATTTGCTTATTTTCATTCTCTTTATTTTCTAATTCAACTTTATTGTTTTCCATAATACTTATTTTTTTGTTTTCTAATTCTTCTAAATGCAACTTATTGTCTTCAATTGTTTTATTTAAATTATTTTCTAATTCAAGCTTTTTATCGTTTAAAGAAGCTATATTCTTATTTTGACTATCATTTAAATGTTTAAATTTTTTATTATATTCATCAACTTGTTCTTTTTTTATAGTGCGATAAGTTTTCAATTGATCATTTTTATGTTTTAATACATTATTGAATTTCGCTTTATCATTTTCAATTTCAATTTCAATTAACTTTTCAATATCCTTAACCAATATATCTTTCTCTATCTTAGCAACATTTATTTTTCGTTTATAAGAATTATCACTTTGATTGATTTTGTTATCTAAGGAATCAATTTCCTTATATAGAATAGCTTTTTCATTACTTAAGCTTTCTAAATTTAATTGATGTTGATTCTTAGTATCAGTAATTAATTTGTTATGAGCATCAATCATTGAAGATTTATCATCAGTATATCTTACAATATCATTATTAAGATTTGTTATCTTATCATTTAATTCCGATATGTTATTATCAAGCTTTTCTTCATTTAAGAATCTATTCATATAACCACCTTTTTACTGCACTACAAAACAAGTTATCACTAACTTATGGATAAATTATATATTTTTTATAAAATTTTAGAAAGTTTATCTTGCATTTGTTTTCCAATTTTAGTATTATAAGAAAGCGCAGTAGTGAAGTGGTTCCTTAGCCAAGTGGTAAGGCAATAGACTGCAACTCTGTGATCGCCGGTTCGAATCTGGCAGGAACCTCCAAAGTGGGGATGTGGCGGAATGGTAGACGCGAGGGACTTAAAATCCCTTGGTAGCAATACTGTGAGGGTTCAACTCCCTCCATCCCCACCACTTATTAGGCGCCCATAGCTCAACTGGATAGAGCGTTTGACTACGGATCAAAAGGTTGCGGGTTCAAGTCCTACTGGGCGCGCCAATTTGATTTGCGTATATCGGGATGTAGCTCAGCTTGGTAGAGTACTTGATTTGGGATCAAGTTGTCGCAGGTTCAAATCCTGTCATCCCGACCATTTTATTTTAGATGGCTAGGTAGCTTAGTTGGCTAGAGCAATCGGTTCATACCCGGTAGGTCGTGGGTTCGAGTCCCACCCTCGCCACCAATTATTTGGACCCTTAGCTCAGTTGGTCAGAGCTTCCGGCTCATAACCGGGTGGTCGTAGGTTCGAGTCCTACAGGGTCCACCAAAGAAAATATATTTATATGGAGGAATACCCAAGTGGCTGAAGGGTCCGGTCTTGAAAACCGGTAGGTCGGGAAACCGGCGCCTGGGTTCGAATCCCAGTTCCTCCGCCATTAAACTTTACTTATATATTAAATTTTGTTAAGATATATAAGCAACATCGCGAGGTAGAGCAGCCTGGTAGCTCGTCGGGCCCATAACCCGGAGGTCGTTGGTTCAAATCCTTCCCTCGCAACCAATGGTTCTGTAGCTCAGTTGGTAGAGCAAAGGACTGAAAATCCTTGTGTCGCCAGTTCAATTCTGGCCGGAACCACCATTTGTAAATTAAGCTTCTTAGGAAGCTTTTTTTATACTATTTATTATTAAAAAGGACACCGATTCAATAGTGTCCTTTCATTTTATTCTTTATATGTAATTTAGCAATCCTCGTCCTCATCTTCATCTAAATATTCAAAGCCTTCATATGGGTCATATTCTGGTTCTTCTGGCCACATATTGTGATACTCTTGTTCACTTATTTGACCAGATCTCCATCTTAAATAATCAACTTCACTTTCAGCGCTCATTAAGATATCCTTTACCATACCAGGTCCATAAAATTCACTTTTAATAATTGTTCTACCTTGTTCATCTTCACCTACTAGTGATCTTAATGTTTCTAATAGACAGCTTAATTCTTCTCCATGTACAATGTTCATATTTTTCTCCTTCTTTTATACCTTTATTCTACCAAATAACAACTAAAAAGTGGGTAAGCCCATATGTGTGTACCAATATGAAAAAAGAAGTATCACTACTTCTTAATTTGATCTAGAGTTAAACCTCTTGAATGATTTATGGGTTTCCATGATACTTTCTTAAATATCGCAATTATTGCAATAGGAAGATAAGTTATAAGGAATAAAGGACACGTAAATGTATATAGTATCTTTTTATATATTGGACAATATATTCTTTTCCAATTCATAATAGTAGTTACAAGTGAAATAACAAACAGCGTAATATACATTCCATATACCATTGAGCCAAACTGTTGCAATAAAGTGATACAAGATCCAGTTAAGATAAATTGTTTTATCATACAGTAAAGATTGGCAACAATACTGATGGCTGAAATAATAGCTGCTGGAGCATAGTTCATAGTCATATCAAAACAAGACCAATCGCCATCTATCAAGCCCTTAACAAGCTTTAAACCATATTTATGGAAAACTTGTAAGAAGCCCTTTGACCATCTTAATCTTTGATAGTATGATTGTTTAAAATCGGTAGGTTGCTCATCATAAACAATAGCGTTACCAGCATAGCCAATTTTTAAACCATTTGTGACATTTTCGATTGTAAATTCAATATCTTCTGTTAATAAGTAAAAGTTCCAACCATCGTATTTATCTATTAGTTCACTATCAACTAAAAATCCTGTACCAGATATAGCACAACTTGAGCCAATCGCCATTCTTGAGGCATTTAGATGACTAGATTCATGCATATACCATAAGCCATAGCCAGCACTTAACCAGTTATCGCCATAGTTTTTAGAATTACGATATGAAGTAATTACTTTATATCCTTGATTGTATACTCTATTCATTTCAAAGATAAAGTTTTTATCCAAGATATTATCCGCATCAAAGACCATATAGGCAGCATATTTTTTTTCTGATTCCTTAATATTGTTTAACAAGAAATTTAAAACATAGCCCTTGCCTATTTCTACTTTGTTAAATCTTTCAAAAACTGTTGCGCCCTTTTCTTTTGCGACTAAAGCAGTATTATCGCTACAATTATCAGCACCAACATAAATATCGATTAAATCACTAGGGTAATTTGAAGCCTTGATTGAATCAATTAGATTGCCAATAACTTTTTCTTCGTTTCTAGCTGCAATTAAAATGGCATATTTATTTGGTTTATCATCTATTTTATGCTTAACAAGCTTAATTTTAAACATCGGAATAAGCAAATATAACATTTGGTAAGCATAACACATTAGAAATATATAAGCTAATATTTTGTTAAAAGTTGTAATATCCATATTCTCTCCTCTGTATTATCTGTATTATTCTAGTACTAATAATTTACAAATTCAATAGAATAAAAAAAGAATTATCCAAAGTATAGATAATTCTCACATTTTAATACATTACTTTACTTAAAAATTCCTTGGCTCTATCGGTTTTTGGACATTTAAAGAAGTCTTGAGCATTGTTTTCTTCAACAATCTTACCATCTTCTAAGAAAATAATTCTATTAGCCACTGTCTTACAAAAGCCCATTTCATGTGTCACAATAACCATTGTCATGCCCTCTTTCGCTAAGCTTTTCATAACTTCTAATACTTCAATTACCATTTCTGGATCTAATGCACTAGTTGGTTCATCAAACAACATAATATCAGGGTTTAAACATAAAGCACGAGCAATTGCTACCCTTTGTTTTTGACCACCAGATAGATTATTGGGATATTCATTTCGTTTATCAGCTAAATCAACTCTTGTCAGTAATTCCATAGCCTTCTTTTCTGCCTCTTGTTTATCCATTTTATAAACATTAATCAAAGCTAAAGTAAGGTTATCGATAACACTCATATTAGGAAATAAATTAAAATGTTGAAACACAAACCCCATATGGCTTCTAATGTTTTTAAAAGAACTTGGATTATTAGGATCTAGTTTTTCATTATCGATATAGATTTCACCCTTTTCAGGGATTTCTAAGCCTTCAATGCACCTAAGCACAGTTGATTTACCAGAACCTGAAGGTCCGATAAGACAAACAATTTCTCCTTTTTTTACATTTAAAGAAACATTTTCAACAGCCTTAGTAAGTTTGCGATCATCTCTTTTAGAGATAAATGTCTTTGAGATATTATTTACTTTAATCACTTACAGCCAACCTCTTTTCAATTTTTTTGCCAATTAATGATATTAAAATAGTGACAGTTAAATAGTAAACACCTGCAATACAATATGGCGTCATAATATCATAATAATTTGCCCCTAGAATTTGAGCACCTTTTAAAAGTTCTACAGCTCCTATCGTACTAATTAAAGAAGTATCTTTAATAAGTGTTATCAGTTCAGAAATTAAAGGAGGAACAATATGTTTAAAAGCTTGAGGAAGTATTACAAATTTCATAGCTTGAAAATGGGTAAGACCTAAAGTTTGGCAAGCCTCATCTTGGCCCTTATCAACCGCATTTATACCGGATCTTATAAGTTCAGTTTGATAAGCTCCCGAATTTATCGACATCGCAACCACACCTATTAAATAAGGATTAATTCTAATTACTTTGCCACTTATTGCCGTATATAAAGAAGGAATAATCGAAAAGATAACTAGGATTTGTAAAAGTAATGGTGTACCCCTTATTATTTCAACATAGATATTGGCAATAACCTTTAAAATAGTATGCTTACTTTTTTTACCACTTGAACCTAGTATACCAAGTATTAAGCCAAACAATAGGGATAGCAAAGCAATCCCTATTGAGTAAGCTGTACCTTTTAAAAGATATAATAAATTTGAAGCAGTAAAAATCTTTTCAAAAGAACTAAACATAATTATTATTTTTCAATTGGTGATAATTGATATTCTTCACATAACTCAGAGTATTTATCAGAAGCAATAAATAATTCAATACCCTTATTTATAGCTTCAAGAACATCATCTTTACCATTAGTAACAACAATATAATTCATTTCATCAACTAAAGTTTCATCTAATACTTTATACTTACCAGTTGAAACATATGAATTAGCAACCGCACTATCAAGAACTACCGCATCATATTGATTGGCATCTAAACCTGGTATCATATCAAGTACTGATTGAATAGAAGTAACATTTTCTTCACCAAATGTATCTTGGGCAGCATATTCACCAGTTGTACCAGTTTGAGCAGCGATTAGCTTACCATCTAAGTCACTAATAGAATCTACATCGCTATTAGCCAAAACCATTACAACTTGTTTTGAGTTGCAATAAGGAGTTGACCATTGAACAGCACCTTCTCTTTCTTCGCTATAAGTAAAGCCAGATACACCAGCATCTAATTGGCCACCTTGCATTTGAACAATGATGTTATCGAAGTTCATTTGCACAATATCAAACTTATAAGTCTTTCCTTCAGCTTCATATAATAATGTTTCCATTTCCTTTAACATTTCTACATCAAAGCCAATAAGATTACCATTAGTATCTAATGATTCATATGGAGGATAGTCAGGAGACATACCAATTGAGATAGTTATAACTTCCGATTGGTTCGAATCCCCATCGGTAGTTGAATCTTCTGTAGGGTTCGAATCCCCTTTTGTAGAACAAGCAATCAAAGATAAACTCAACAAGACAACAGTAAACAAACAAAATAATTTTTTCATAAATTTTTCCTTTCTTGACGGCTACAAATAAAAAGTCGTCTATTAATAAACATAAAGACGACTATAAATCGCGGTACCACTTTATTTGCCTAGCTTAACTAGACCACCTCTAACTTTATCGACAGCTAACGGTTATCCCTACTAATTTCAAGATAACATCTCCAAGGAGCGCTTCCTTATCTGTTACTTGTCCACTTACACCTATCTGGACTCGCTTTAAGTACATCAACAAGTACTATTCCTCTTCATAGATATAAATTTATATTAAACTATTATTTTTTATTGTCAATATAATTTTGAAAATTATTTCATACTTAAATGAAAACATTTTCAAGTTCAATAAAGCTATAATACTTGTATGTCTAGTTATACTATCTTAACTGCCAATCTTAAGATTGACTATTTTTATACAAGTTTAAACAAACGCTTTAATAAGCGGGTCATTGGTTATAAAGATTTAATCAAAGAAGTCAAACCCGATTTTATTGCCTTTCAAGAATGTCAAGAAACAATGAATAGTAGTCTTAGTTTTCTAAAAGATGATTATGCATATCATAGGGTATTATCAGGCAATAAATTATCTAGACAAGAAAATGTGTTGTATTATTTAAAACGCTTTGATTTAATTGAAAAAGGAAGCTTTTGGCTATCTAAAACACCCAATATTAAAAATAGTTCCTTCTATTTTTTTGAATCACGAAACGTCACTTATATAAGATTGAAAGATAAACTTACAAATAATAAGTTATTTATCGCATGTACTCATTTAGATTTTTCCAATCCTTATATAAGAAAATTACAATTAAATGTTCTAAACAAACAATTAAATAATTATCTAGATAATGATGTATTACTAATACTAGGCGACTTTAATTGCACAAATAAAAGTAAAGAGATTAAATATTTTCTTGACAATAGTCCAATTAAATTAATCGATACTGTAAAAGATATTAAAGTTCCAAGCATCGATTTTTTCACATTGCTGCCAAAGCATAGCGGTCCAATTGATCATATATTCGTAAATGAAGGAATAAAAGTTGATTCTTGTAAAATTCACTCAAATAAAAAACAAGATATTGTCTTTTCTGATCATCATCCAATATCTTGTAAAATTACTCTTGATTAGTTTCTTGGCTTTCTGTTTCACTAGTTGTAGTATCCTCTTGCCAAGGACAAGCACTTGTATAGCCTGAATTATTTAGTTCATCTAAATATATGCAAATATTACTAGATGCATTAGATAAACCTGAGACAATTGAATAATAGTTTTTAAGCATTGTAAGACCTGTCCAAGATACAAATACATAATTACCATCTTTCATAATGATTTCCATCATATTTTCATCATAACTAAAAGGATAACGATGAACTTCTGATATTTGATTAATGGTTACTTCATCAAGATTTTTAAAGCCTCTTAAAATTTCAGTAATTTGGGTTTCATTAAAGCCTTCTAAAATAGGCAATTTACTAGTCATATAGATATTATCATCAGTTAAAGCAACTCTAGTATCATTGGCCAAAAGTATATAATTCAAACCATTTTCATAGATATAAGCTACCTGCTTTACCTCAGATACCGTTATTTTAATCACTCTATCATCTAGTTTTTCAACTTTAGCAGATTCAATATATGGTGAATTAGTTAAATTTTTTTCTTTAAAAGAAGGTATAACAAATAAATATTTATCATATTCACTAACATCGGCTATTTTAATAATATCTTTATCACTTAAATAAACATTGCCATCAACCGTAATATGATAAATATTAGAATAATCGCTTATAAAAAATAAAATTAATAATATAAAGAAACCAATAATGATTCCAAGCAAAAAATATATCTTCTTAAAACCTTTAAAGATTGAATTATCAACAGCCTGCTTTCTTTTATTCAAAACATAGTTGTTACTTAAAATCTTTTTTTCATTAGTATCTAACAATTAAATTTCTCCACTTCCATAATAAGCTTTATATTATGTTTCTTATATACTTTATCTTGAATATCTAAGGCGATTCTTAAATAATCTTCGCCACATCCTCCATCTTCATTGACAATGAAATTAGGATGTTTATTAGATACTTCTACGCCATTTAAATTAAAACCACGATAGCCTATCGAATCAATTAATTTCCAGGCACTAATATCGCCATGATTTCTAAAGCAGCTACCTGCACTTGGCTTATCTAGGGGTTGGGTGTTTTTTCTACGTTCACTTCTATCTAGTATTAAAGCCTTAATTTCCTCTTTATCATCATTTGCCAATTTCAAATTAGTTCCAAGTATGATCCAATGAGGATGTTCTTGAAAGATAGAATAACGATAATTAAACTTTAGTTCTTCATTTTTTAAAGTTACAACCTCATTATTTATTAAAACTGTCACATCTATAATAAGATCTTGCATTTGCTTTTTATAAGCTCCTGCATTCATATAGACAAGACCACCAATAGTTCCTGGAATACCTGAGGCAAACTCTAGACCACTTAAACCTTGTTCGGCCAGTTTTCTAGAAAGATAGGGAGCCATTACACCAGCTTCTACATAGACACTGTCATTTTTAATTTCATAATTATTAAAACGCTTAAGGTTAATCACAACCCCATCATATCTACTTGATCCACAAATTAAATTAGAACCATTGCCAATAATCTTGAAAGAAATACACTTATTCCTTAAAAAACTAATAATTTCTTTTAAATCGTCAACACTATACGGTTCGACATAATGAGCTATCTCACCACCCATTTTAATGGTCGTAAGCTGTTTAAAGCTCTTATCATCTTTATAATCACCATGTTCACTTAAAAAACTTTTTATCATAATTTTTCTATTTCTCTTACTATGTCCTCTATAACAGAATCACTTTTTAAACTAAGGGCATTTTTAGAAAGTTGCTTTAGTTTCTCATCATCATTTATCAGTTTATCAATAGTATCCCTTAATATAGTAGGACTTAAATCCCTTTCCTCAATAAGGCAAGCAGCATCCTTGTTAACAAGCGCCATTGCATTATGATATTGATGGTTATTTGGTACATATGGCGAAGGAATAAGAACACTCGGCATGCCTAGACTAGTTATTTCACAAAGCGTCGTAGCGCCAGCTCTTGAAACCAATAAGTCGCAAGCTTTCATAACTTTAATGCCATCAATTTTTTCCTCTACCTTTAGATAATCCTTTTGTTTAATTCTATCAATATCTTGTTTATAATACTTCTTACCTGTTGCATAAACAATTTGATATGAGCCATCAGTTAAATCAAAATAATCAATCAAAATATTGTTTACTGTCTCCGATCCCAAAGAGCCCATAAAAATAACGACCGTCTTCTTATCTTTGCCTAAACCAAGCTTTTGCAAAACAGTATCATCTTTTTCAATTTTACAAGCCTTTGAACTTTGAGGATTGCCAAGTATTAAAGTATGAGGATTTTTAAATTGTTTCTTGTTTTCTTCATAAGAGCCAATTACCAAATCAACTTTTTCATCAAGCATTTTATTAGCCTTACCAACAAAAGAATTTTGTTCATGAATAACGGTCTTTAATTTTAATTTCTTGCCAGCTAATACTACTGGAACCGAAATATAATTGCCAAAGCCAATTACCAAATCATAACCTTTTAATAAATTAAGGCACTTTAAATAAGCGCTGTACATACTTTTTAAGCTTTTTAGCTTTTCAAGTATTCCACCAGAAGTAGATGTAATCTTTAAGGGAATAAACTCAAAACCAAAACTTGGCACTACATCTTTTTCCATACGGTCATATGAGCCAAAAAAGACAACATCATGTCCCCTATCTTTTAAACTTTCAGCTAGAGTGATAGCTGGATAAATATGTCCTCCAGTCCCCCCAGCAACAATTGCAATTTTCATATCTTGATTATTTTATCATCATAACTCAATAATAGTTATCTTTCTTGACGCATTTCTTCTGTGATATTATCTTTAATACGTTTTTTAGGCTTTAATGGAATAAGATTAACCAAAATATAAGTTATTATAGGATTGATTATCAAAAGACAGATAAGCATCATTATTTCATGATATAGATATCTACTTGTAAAGATATCAAATAGATTATTTAACATAAAAAATTCAATAAAAGCCAATAAGATATAGATGCCCATAGAAGCAAACAAGAAGATAATACGATAAGTTTTTTTCATTTCTTTATTATAAACATGATGCATAAAAAATTGGCTAATTATTTTAAATGCTATAATCAAAAAGAGGTGAATTATGTACGATTTGATTATTATTGGAGCAGGACCAGCCGGCCTTACTAGTGCAATATATGCCTTAAGAAGCAATCTTAAGATTTTACTTATTGATGGTGATGCAGGTGGTGGAAAGCTTACCAAAACCTTTAAAATTGAAAATTATCCTGGGTTTAAAGAAATAAGTGGCTTTGAATTAGCACAAAACTTTATTGAACATGTAAAGAAATTTGGCCAAGATATCTATAATGGTCAAGTTATTAAACTTAAAAACAATGATAGCTATCATACTGTTTATTTAAATAACGGTGATCAATTTGATACTAAAGCTGTGATTGTGGCCACTGGCACTAAAGAAAGGCAATTAGATTTAAAACAAGCTGATGAATATATCGGAAGAGGTATTTCTTATTGTGCTGTTTGCGATGGCTTTTTTTATCGTAAGAAAGATGTCGTAGTAATAGGAGGAGGCAACTCTGCCCTTGAAGAAGCTTTATATTTAAGCTCTATTGTAAATAAGGTGACCATTATTATAAGAAGAGATGTCTTTAGAGGAGAAGAAAGCGTTGTTAATGATGTGTTAAATAAAGAAAATATTAAAGTAATTAAAAATGTCATTCCAAATAGCCTAAAAATTGAAGATGATAAAATTGTTGGCTTAAATATTAAAAACGTTATAGACAATACCATAAGTACAATAAACTGTCAGGGTATCTTCCCTTATATTGGAGCTAATCCCATCACTTCTTTCCTTGATAAGAATCTATTAGATGATAAAGGCTATTTAATTGTAAATAATGATATGTCAACTTCTATTAAAGGAATATATGGAGCTGGTGATGTTACAAATAAGGTATTAAGACAAGTTGTAACCGCTACAAGTGATGGAGCTATTGCAGCTAATAGTGTAATCAAATATTTGCAAATAAAAAGTCAAGACTAGCTTGACTTTTTATTATGCACGAGATGAATATTTGCCATCAATAGTAGAAACAATTATTTTTTCACCATTGTTGATAAACATTGGAACCTTAACTTGTAAACCCGTTTCACATACTGCATTCTTTAAAGCAGCAGTAGCTGTATCGCCCTTTACAGCAAGTTCGCATTCTACAAGCTCAAGTGTAACCTTATCTGGTAAATTAATGCCTAAGATTTCGCCCTCATAATCAAGAATACTAACTTCTAGATTTGGTGTTAAGAAATTCATTTCCCAGCTTAATTTCTCTTTTGGCATTTCAACTTGATCATAAGTTTCGCTATCCATAAATACTAGATTGTCACCAGCATCATATAGATATTGCATGGTCTTTTTATCAATTGCTGCCTCACCAACTTTATCACTACCAATAAAACTTAATTCTTTTACAACGCCAGTTCTAGGTACTTTAACTTTAACCTTAACTTTCATCTTAGCCATGGCTGTCTTATTTAAAGACATATCGATGCATTGATATAATTCATTTTCCCAAGTAAAACATGTTCCTGGCTTAATTTCTGTACAATTTATCATACTATCTCCTTTAAAATACCCTACTATTTTATTATAAAAATCATCTAATTGAATAGTTAATAATCATGTTGCCTTCTGTTTCAAGAAAGATATTAATGCCATCATAATTTAAATAATAGTTATCATTATCCCTACTTATATCTAAGCCATCAAATACAAATTCATCGAGATTGCCATTACTTGCAAGATGACATTTTATTTCTGATATTAAATACGCTTCTTTTGCAAATTCATCATAAAATTCATCAAGCTTAATAAAGTTTTTGTTAGACATCATAATAAATTCACTCATCGCTATTATAAGTATCAGACAATTTATCATCATCAAAAGAAAAGTCATCGATATAAAACCTTTTCGCACTACCTATATTCCTTTCATATTCATTATCATCATAGTCTGTATATTTTAGATAAATTGAATCATTCGCTTCATAAAACAAGCATTTTTTCACTTTATCAACAATAATTTGTGTACCAGGTTGTAACAATATTTTATCGTTTACCAAGCTTACTTGATAATCTTTATTTTGATAGATAAAGTTAATACCATATTGATTAATTTCAATATCATAACTTATAAGCATAATTCTTCTTAAGTCCATAAAAGCTATCTCACTATTTAATAAATCATAATCTTGTTTAAGATTTGCACAATACGATAAGATACTAACTGCAATAGGAAGGATACTTAAAGTTATAAGTAAAGCTATTAAGCTTCTTGTGGCAAATCCGTTGTTATTTGACATGGTAGACATTCACTAATTTGAGAATATAAATATTCATACTTTTCATTGCTTTGTTTAATATAGTCTAGATAACCTATTTTAAAGTTATCGACCATTTTAAAGGTGCTTATACATAATATACTAAGTAATGTAACAACTAGTACATTTACTAAGGCATCAGTCAATAAGAATCCTTTATTGTTCATAGGTAAGATATCCATTTCCTAAATGCACAACAATTTTATATTTACCGATATCAATACTTCTTCCCATATTCACATGACCATTTTCATTAAAATAAATATTGTTGTCATCATTTAATAAAACGTTAGTTCTACTAGTTAAGGAATCTGTTTGAGCATCTAAATAAGCATTCATAAATTTATAATGATCATCATTAAACATATAAGTGTTTTTAAGTGTTAAAGTCATCATTGAAGCGATAATAACTAGCGTAAGCAACATTTCCATTAGTGTATAGCCTTTATTATTCATGGTATGCCTGCCCATTTGTAAGATACAACGCCTTGCCACTTGAACAAGTTGTTTGATTAGAATCAATTAAACCAGCTGAAACTAAATCAGATATAGAAGAAGGATATTGCCCATAGGTTAGTTTATATTGAACAACAGCCGAATCCACTACCCTAGTTAGGGCGTCACATGCATTATCATCCACACTATCAATAACTTTAGAAACATTAGGTATAGTAAGTAAGAATAAGATTGCCACAATCATTACTACCACTACCATTTCTAATAAAGTAAACGCTTTTTTATTTAACATTTTTTCCTCCTAAATTTTAATAAGTGCCTGCATAGGCAAAAATAATACTTGATAAATAAAGATGATAATTGCACCAATTCCTATATATGATAAGCATTGAATAGTAGTAGCAATCTTTTTCATCTTGTTTTTGATTTTGTTTTGGCTTAAATAAATATAGTCATTTAAAATCTTGTTAAAATCATTTGTATAAACGGCAATATTTATAAAATTGGCTAAAGTATAATCATAATAATTCTGTTTGCTAGCTTGTAAAAGCGACTTTCCCTCTAGTAGTTTTTCATCCATATGGAAGGCTAATAAAGATACTATTTTCTTATTCTTTAAAGACTTTAAGATATTTAAAGTATCTTTGCTTTTATAGCCAATACTAGTGCATATTAGAAATAACGATATAAATTCTTCACAATAATAAGTTTGAATAAGACTATTTGGAAAGCATTTACATACAAGGATATAAAATAAGGTGATGTTTTTTTCATTTAGAAAATATAAAAGCAGCCCCGATACTATAAGCATGCCAAAGTAGAAAATATAAACTATTACTCTAAAAATAATTCTTAATATATTAAAAGATATATTTTCTACACCAAAACTTTTAAGCATATTAAATATCGTATCCAAACCATAACTATCAAATAGATACAGGGCTGTTAAGGATACAAATAATAATACAAAGGGATATAGTATCGCTTTTTGTATAGCTTTAGTATTTTCCTTTATCTTGTCATAAAAAGATAAGGCCAAGTTTAAGCTATTTGAAAACGGCATTGTTTTAACTAAAGCCTTTATGTAGCTAGCGATATCTTTTGGCAAGTATTCGATAATAATATCTTCTATTTGTGATCCTTTTAATAGTTGTTCCTTTAATGCAACAATATTTTTATGATTTTCTCTATTTTCAATTAAAGTAAAACAATCATTAATTGCCAAACCACTCTTTAATAATTCGTTTAAAGCTTTTAAATCTTCTACATTTAAATTTTTCTTTTTATTAAACTTAAGCATTTAATTGTTTATCAATACTAAGAAAAGAGGTGCTATTGTGCTTATTTATTCGAAAGTATTCAATCTCTTTTTTATCCATTATTTCATATAGCACTTGCTTCTTATTTTCTTTATTAATAATCATCTTTTGATTAATTAAACAAAGTAACATCTCATACAAATAATTTTCATTGACACCTAAATCAACCATTCTACTAATGCATGAACTAGCACTAGTGGCATGAATTGTAGAAAGTACTAAATGGCCTGTATTAGCTGCCCTTAAGGCCATTTTAGCTGCCTTATCATCTCTTATTTCACCAATCATAATTACATCTGGGTCATGTCTTAAAATCTGTTTGATGCCTGCCTCATAATCAAATCCTAGTGCTTCATTGATTTGCAATTGAACATACTTATTACTATAGACTTCAATTGGATCTTCAATGGTATAGATACTACAATCCTTTACACTATTAAGTAAAGAATATAACGTGGTAGTCTTGCCACTTCCTGTAGGACCAGAAAACAGTACTAAACCATTATCGTTAGTAAGCAACTTTTTAAAGTAATTATTTTGATAGTCCAAATATGATAAATTATCCGCATTGACTTTCAAATTAGAATTTAAGATTCTAAGCACTGCATCAGTTTTCGCAAAGCTATTAATAACCGCAAAACGTAATGACAACAAATTTCCATCAATCTCCATCTCAAATTGACCAGTTTGGGGTTTAGTTAAATTGCCTATATCTAGGTTTGATAAATATTGTAAGTAACGAATTAGTTTATCATCGCCAATGACACTTTTAACTTTACGGGGAACATTATCAATGCGCATAGTAATTTCCATCTCGCTACTTGACTTAGAAAAATGAATATCACTCGCATTATACTTTAGTGCTAATTTCAAAATAGCCTTTAATCTTTCTTCCATCTTTTCCTCCTTTAATTCTTTATTACAAAAATAAAAGGAAATTCCTACCTAAAATAAAAAAACTAGTGATTTTTATTCACTAGTTAGTTGTTTAGCTAAGACAAAGTTGCCAAGAGTAGCTGAACCATTATTTTCTATACTTGGTAATAAAAGATACTCATCGATAGGTGGGATAGGCACGTAATTATTTAATAGTCTGACAAATTCTTTTTTTACCTTATCAAGCATAAAATCATTCGACATAACGCCACCCCCAAAAACTATCACATTTGGTCTAAAAGTAAGCGTGGCATAAAGGGCAGCTTGACCAATGTAGTAAGCTTCAATATCCCATACAGGATCATCTTTTAAAATATTCTCGCCCCTTACACCAATTCTTTTTTCAAGACTTGGTCCTGCAGCCATTCCTTCAAGACAGCCATCATGGAAAGGGCAAGCCCCCTTAAACTTATTTTTTATGTCAACAGGATGCTTAGCCACCATAAAGTGGCCAATTTCAGGATGACCAATGCCACTTAATATTTCACCATTTACAATAACACCCGCACCAATACCCGTGCCAATTGTAAAATATACTAAGTTATCGGCCTTTTTATTAGCTTTTTTAAAGGCATAAGCCTCACCATATGCCGAACTATTTACATCGGTTGTAAAATAAATAGGCACATTTAATGCGTTTTCTAAAGGTTTTACAATATCTGTATTTGCCCAATAGGGTTTTGGTGTATTAGTGATATAACCATAAGTACTTGAACTATGATCAATATCAATCGGTCCAAAAGAGCCAACGCTTAAAGAGACAAGATTAGTAAATTTTTTAAAGAAAGCAATCGTATTTTTAATTGTTTCATTAGGAGTTGTAGTTTTAAATTGACACTTTTCTACTACATTATAATTTTCATCTCCCACCGCACAAACAAACTTTGTACCACCGGCTTCTAAACTGCCATATAATTTTTCCATTAAACACCTCATCTAATTTCAAAAGCTTTTATCTCACTATATTGTAACCTTAAATTATTATTGCTAGACAATCTTAGATTAATAGAGTCATCATAATACATAGAAGATAAAACTTTTTCACCTTTATTAAGATATATTTCGATTACACAAGTATCCATAAAAATATCTAAATCACTAATATTTTCAATATATACATCACGTCTATCACGATTTGTTGTATCTTTATTGAATATCAAAGAGAATAATTTATTTTCATATTTTAATGTAAGATTATTTAAATTTAATACAAAACCATCTTTTAGATTATTTAAGTGCAATTGACAAATTTTATTATTTAATAAAGTTACATTGTTTGAAATATTTATAGTTGATCTATTATGCATCAGATCCAATATTTCTTTTATTGGATATTGATAAATCTTATGATCAATATTTTTTAATTCTCTAGGCAAAGATAAAGCATTCTGCCACCCTTCTTCAATAGATAAATTATTATATTTACTATCTGGTAAACCAAGCCAGCCTATAAGGATTCTTCTGCCCTTTTGATCTATAAATGAATGTGGAGCATAAAAATCAATGCCATAATCAAGTGTTTGATAATCATAAGCGTTATAACCATCAATTCTAAAATAACCATTTTGGTTATCATTTTGATATAAGCAATCTTTTCTTTCAATTCCTTGAGGACAAGTAATCAAAAAAGTATCATCATCTAAAGTGATTAAATCTGGGCACTCCCACATATAACCAAATTTTTTTTTGGAAGTTATACGATTTAAATACGCCCATTTTATTAAATCATTCGATGTATAAAGTAAAACACAACCTGTATCATTGTTATCTCGTGCACCAAGAACCATATAGTATTTATCATCTTTTTTAAACACTTTGGGATCGCGAATATGACATGATAAATCATTTGGATAATCCTTATTATCTAATACAACTTCTTTATTATCAAAAGTTAGTCCATCTTTTGAATAAACATGGATAGTATTAGATAGTCTACCTGAATGAGTATAATCATAATCACCTACTTGTTTTACGTTGCCAGTATAAAAGATATGCATACCATCTTCAATAAAAGTGCAACCACTATAAACACCATCCTTGTCATATATCGTATCAGGATATAAGAAAATAGGTTCTAATTTATAGTTTTTAAAATCAACTGTTGTATAGTGCCCCCAACACTTTTCGCTTTTTCCATTAACATCTTTACAATATTGATAGAAAATATGATAAGTGCCATTATATTCACATAAGCCATTAGGGTCATTAAGCCACCCAATAGGTGGCATTAAATGATATTTAAGTTTGAAATTACTCATTTTTCTTCTTTCCAAACAATCATCGTAAGAATAAAGCTAATTCCCCCTGCAATTAGTAACATTAATGCATAAACTAGTGGTTTATTAATTGTAAGGAAACCTGGGATACCAGTTACGCCATAGGCTGTAGCACCAAGTCCGGTTATTGAGCCAAACATTGCACCTACCGCTCCGCCAATAATAGCACATATAAATGGCTTACTATAGCGCATATTGATACCAAAGATAGCTGGTTCAGTGATACCAAGTGAAGCTGATAAAGCTGATGGTATAGCTACCGATTTAGTTTTAGCTTGATGAGCCTTAATACCTACGGCTAAGCATGCGCCAAATTGAGCGAAATTTGCAGCACTGGCAATAGGCATCCAAATATTTAAGTTGCCAAATTCTTTTGAAGCAAGTAGTCCAGCTTCAATTACGTTATACATATGATGAAGTCCCATAACAACCGTAATTGGATATAATGCTCCCATAATAAGTGCACCAATACCATAACCAATTGTAATAAGATTTCTGGCAGCCGCTAAAACAACTGTTTCTGCTGATGAGAAGATTGGACCAATGATTGTGAATGTTAGAAGTAGTGTTACAAATACTGTTGTAAGAGGAGTGATAAATAAATCCAACATTTCAGGTACATGTTTATGAAGGAAGTTTTCGACTTTACACATAATAAATACCGAAATCATAACTGGTATTACATGGCCTTGATAACCCAACACGTTAATTTGGCCTAAGGTATAAGATCCAATCTGTAGATGTCCGAATAGATACCAAACATCATATCCATTTGCCGCATTCCAGCCATTTGTTAAGGCTGAATGTATCATCGCAAGACCAATTACAGCTCCAAGGAAAATGTTACCGCCAAATACTTTTGCACAAGATATCGCAACAAGTACTGGTAAATACGCAAAAGCTGTATTGGCAATCATATCTAAGAATTGATACCAATCGCTCGCGGCAAAACCAGGTATCGCTTTGCCTAAAGCTTCTACAAGTCCCATTAGTAGGCCTGAGGCAACAATTGCTGGTAAGATTGGTACAAAGACATCACCAAGTGATTTAATTAAACGTTTAAAGACATTCATGTTTTTAGTTGCAGCTTCTTTGACTTCTTCTTTACTACCAGCCTTTAAATCGCCTATTTTAATAAATTCATCAAATACTTTATTAACTACACCAGTTCCAATGATGATTTGAAGTTGGCCATTTGAAGTAAAGACGCCCTTTACTCCATCAATACTTTCAATCTTTTTTTGATCAACTTTACTTAAATCAACGATTGCTAAACGAAGTCTAGTTGCACAATGAGCTGCTGAAGCAATATTATCTTTACCGCCTAAACACGCAAAGATTTCTTCAGCACATTTCTTGTAATCTAATGCCATATTTCTCTCCTTTTGGTACGTATGGTACCGGTTCCATCTTTATAATACAACAATAAAATAAATAGTCAATAGAAAATTGGAACCGTTTCCACAATTTTAGTAAAAAAGTATCAGAGTCTCCTGATACTTTTACCATTAATATATTCAAAACCAATTAGTTGACGATAATCAACTTCAATTCCAGCAATCATCTCAATAATAGTTTGGCCACATCTTTCTCCTGCTTCCTTATTATTAAAGCGAATAGAATCAAGAGGAGGATTCATTAAGCTAGAATAACGATATGAACCAAAGCCAATAATTGATACCTGCTCTGGCATTTTAATATCTTTACTATTTAAAATGCGATAACAGGCACTAGCCATTCTATCGGTAGAACAAATTATAGCACTAGGTATATGCTTATTTAATTCTTTTTCAATAATAGGCAAACAATTCTCATATTCAAAGTCCGCTTTAATAAATTTAGCATCTAACCCATATTTGTTTAAAGCATCATATACGCCTTGTTTTCTTACCACACCAACGGAAACATCACTTTCATCAACACCGATAAAATAAATATCTTTATGTCCATTTTGGGCAATAAGTTCGCCAGCCTTATAGCCAGAACGATAATCATCATAAACAATTGATGGCCCATTTTCTATCTCTTGTCCCATAAACAATATTGGAATGCGATACTTAACCTTTAATTCTTGATAATTATATTTATTATGAGTAGCCAAAATAATGATGCCATCAACATTTAATTCACTTAAATATTCAAAAGCTTCTTTTTCTCTTATCGGACTATGATTTGTATTAATAATAATAGTACGATAGCCATGTATCTTCAAATAATCATCCATACTGGTAATAGCCTTGGAAGAAGTATAAGAAGTAAGGGTTGGTGAAATAATACCGATGGTATTAGTATGCTTAGCCTTAAGCATCTTGGCTGCTTGATTAGGTTTGTAGTCATACTTATCACAAATATCTTTAATCTTTTCTTTAGTTTCAGCCTTTACAAAGCCACCATTAAAATAGCGTGAAACTGTGCTTTTCGCCACTCCCGCCATACTTGCAATATCATTCATGGTAAGCTTGTTAGATTTCATATACTTATATACCTATTTTAAATAAAAATTATTATTTTGTTCATCCTTAATCGTACTAATATCATCATGGCCTGGATAAACAATCAAATCTTCCATATCCTTAAATATTCTTAGTGAGTTTTTAAGCTTGCTGTTACTACCGCCAATTAAATCAGTGCGGCCAACTGAGCCCTTAAATAAAGTATCGCCTGTAAAGATGCAATCTTTAAATTTATAACATACACTACCTTCACTATGTCCTGGTGTATAAATAACTTCAAATTCAAATGGATCAATGGACATCTTTCCTTCTTTTATATTAGTTATAGGACTAGAAATAGTTGGCACATTCATTAAGCCAAAGACCTTTCCTTGGCTATTATCCTTTGTAAGTTTGTTATCTAATTCATTTAGATAAATTGGACAATGATATTTCTTATACAAATCATCACAGGTCTTAATATGGTCAAAGTGGCCATGAGTTAATAATACAGCCAACACCTTTTTATCTTCTAAATAAGGAGTAAGCTTATCAATCTTACAGGCTGGATCGATAAGCAAACACTTATCTTTTATTTCAAGTAAATATGTATTAGTGGCAAAGATGCCACATATAAGTCTAGTTACTTTCATATAAAATAAAATAAGCGAAACCGCTTATTTTTTCTCCTTATGTGTAGTCATCTTATTACATCTAGGACAATACTTTTTAATTTCCATCTTATCAGGATGTTTTTTCTTATTTCTAGAACCGATGTAATTTTCTTCACCACATTCTGTACATTTAAATGTTACAAATTCTCTAGGCATTACTATTACTACCTCCCGTTAACGCTTTATAATGATAACACATTAATGTTTTTAAACACAATACCTAAAAAAGCGCTTGTTCATTAGATATTTTTAGATGTTCATAAGCCAAAGAAGATACAACCCTACCCCTTGCCGTTCTATTTATAAAACCGATTTGTAATAGATATGGCTCGTATACATCTTCAATCGTAATAGCTTCTTCGCCAATAGCAGAAGCAATCGCTTCAAGGCCCACAGGACCACCATGATATCTTTCAATAATCCCTTTTAGGTAGCGGATATCAACATCATCTAAGCCAATAGGATCAATTTTTAATCTATTTAAGGCAGCCTTAGTTGTATCTAAATCAATTACTCCATCATTTAAAACTTGAGCGAAGTCTCTTACCCTTCTAAATAAACGATTGGCAATTCTTGGTGTGCCTCTACTTCTTCTAGCAATTTCATGTACCGCATCAAGATTAATACTACTATCATATACTTTAGCTGTACGAGAAATAATAGAACTTAATTCTTCTTCATCATAGTATTCTAGTTTAGATATAATCCCAAAACGATCTCTAAGTGGCGAAGATATGGAGCCCATACGAGTTGTAGCTCCAACAAGTGTAAATGGTGGTAAATCAAGTCTAATTGATCTAGCACCTTGTTCCTTACCAACAACAATATCAATTGCAAAATCTTCCATTGCTGGATAAAGTACTTCTTCAACCGTTTTAGGTAAACGATGTATCTCATCAATAAATAAGATATCGCCTGCTTCTAAGGTAGATAAAATAGCAGCTAAATCACCACTTCTTTCAATACTTGGACCACTGGTAATCTTAATCTTGCCACCCATTTCATTAGCTAAGATATAAGCCAATGTCGTCTTACCTAGACCTGGAGGACCATAAAAAAGGCAATGGTCTAAAGCTTCATCTCTTTTTACGGCAGCCTTTATAAAAACTTCTAAATTTTCTTTTAATGCGCTTTGACCTACATATTCACTTAGACGATGAGGTCTTAAATTAAGTTCCTCATCTTCATCAAGTTTAGTTGTAGCCAAAACTCCCTCATTTATTTCACTCATAATTTTTTGCTTAATAGTGCTAATGCTTTTTTAATATACTGATCACTTGTCAATTGTTCTTTAGATAGTTCTTTTAAAACATTTTTAAGTTCAATTTGTTTATAGCCCAAACTCTTTAAAGCTTCAATTGCATCATCTAATTGACTATTTGATACATTTGTATCGCTTTCTGTAACAAGTTTCTTCTTTAAATCAAGAATAATTTGACTAGCTGTCTTAGAACCAACGCCACTCATTCCCTTAAAGAAATTAACATCAGAATTTTCAATAGCTTCAATAACTTCTTCAACTTTCTTTTTAGAAAGTATGCCACTAGCCATTTTGGGACCAAGTCCCTTTACTGAAATAAGTTTAACAAACAAATCGTATTCTTCTAAACTTAAAAAGCCATATAAAGATTGTTCATCTTCTCTAATGTTCTCATAAGTATAAATAACAATTTCCTCACCTAGTTTTAGAGACTCAGGATGATAAAAATTAATACGGTAGCCTACATTATTAACATCCAATAGCACATAATCAGTACCGAAATGATGAACTTTTCCTCTTAAAAAACCTATCATAACAGAAACAATTATAACATGCCTTTTCTATTTATTATCGATTAGACATACAGCTTGAGCAATAGCACCTTCTCCACTACCTACAAAACCCATCTTTTCAAAACATGTTGCCTTAATATTTACTAAAGAAGGATCGATTTCAAGGGTCTTGGCAATATTTTCTTTCATCATATCCAAATAAGGAGCCATCTTAGGCTTTTCAATCATAATCAAAGAATCGATATTTATTACTTTATAACCATGTTCACTTAGCATGTCTTTAGTATAAGCTAATAGTTTTAAAGAAGATATGCCGGCATATTTTGGATCTTTATCAGAAAAGTGGGTACCAATATCCTTTAACCCCATGGCCCCAATCAATGATTCGATTATCGCATGTGTTAATACATCCGCATCACTATGTCCTAATAAACCTTTTTCATAAGGAATTTTTACACCACCAATAATTAAATCTCTTCCTTCTACTAATCGATGCACATCTTGTGATTGCCCAATCCTCATATTTTAATACTCCTTATATCATCATATACATTATCACTATATTCGCTTAATACTTCCTTTGATTGATGGCCGAAACTTATAAGAAGACATTTTATACCCATGGAAGTAGCCACTTCTAAATCATGTAAAGTATCACCTATCATTACACATTCATTTCTATCTTTATCTTCAATAAACTTTAACCCAATTGGAAGTTTACTTGTGGCATAGATATTATCTATGCCTAATATTTCATCAAAATAATCCAAAATGCCCAAATCAGTTAATTGTTTACTCAAGATATCTTTACGACTTGCGCTTAAAACAACGTTTTTGAGGCCTTTTTCCTTATTATAAATTAATAAATCAACAATTCCATCATTTAACTTGCATTTATAACTATTTTCAAGATATAAATTCATCCAATATTCGCCCACTTCATACCAATCTAAAATATCAAAATCAAAGCCAACAGCTTCATAATATTTCTTAACTGGAAAAGTGAATATATTTTTATATTCCTTTATATCAATAGGATCTCTTTGAAGATATTTATTAATTGTTTTATTTAAACATTCAACCGAGATAGATACATCATCTAATATTGTTCCATTGAAATCAAATATAACATATTGCATATTTAATTACTTGTTTCACTTGAATCAGATGAACTAATCAAATTGCCACTTGGATCATAGAAATTAACAACAATTTTATCTACATCTTTACCAGCAAAAATATTGTACATACCTCCATAAAAATATAGAGCTATCACACTAAAAGAATCATAGATACCTAGTTCACTACCCGAAACAGTTACATCAAAAACAGTATAGTCCTCATTGTGTTTAATATCGCTGATAGTATAATCTCCATCTTCTTTTAGCTGGCTTATTGAAGCGTCAAGTTCATCAGCAATATCTTGAAGCATTTGTTCATATTGGTCTTTGGTTAGCTTCATTGTAACTGAACCATCATCGTTTAGCTTAGCATCAACATATGAAGCGCCAGCATCATTATCTAAGTCTTCTTGCGTTACGCCACTTACAAAAGAACTTGGTAAATTAATAGAAACATAAAGAACACCATCTTTTACTTCTACTTCACCAATTTCAGATAACTTATCAATATCTTCTTGTATAGCGCTGTCTTGTGTTTCCACTATATCACTATCGTTTGTTTTAGTTTCTTCATCACTTTCATTACTGCATCCAGTAAAACTTATAAGCACTATAAGTACCATTAAAATTGTAATTATCTTTTTCATATTTTTCCTACCTTCTTAATAAATTATAAATAAAGAAAAACAAAATAAAAAGAGGCAAGCCTCTTAATAATCCTCTTCAGGTTCATCTATGATATTACCATCATCATCATAGACAACGCCCTCACTGTCATCATCAACTTCAATTTCAGATAAGTCAATTTGTGTTTCTGAAAATTTTCTATGAGATTTTAAATCCCAATTATTGCCTTCTAAAGAAATAAATCTACCATCTAGTGATAAGTCAGAATAGAAAGAAGCAACCTTGTCATTACCAAGACCAGTCTCTTTACTTACTTCACTCCATAATTCTTTAAAAGGGATTGCATCTTTTCTATTTTGTAGTATCTCGATTGCAACCTCAGTCATCGATTTTTTCGCTGTCATTAATATTTTTTACACTCCTAAATATCTAATTTCTATATGTTTTTTATAATCGCTTACACAATAGCCAATAGATATAATATCATTGTTTAGATTTAATGCAAGTATTTTAACAGAAAACTTTATGCTTCCTTCACTACTTTTTACATTAATATAAGATTTATTTCTTAATACCACAAAAGTCTTATGGTCTTCACCTTTTCTATAGATGGTAATACCATCATTAAAAACTCTTAAATCATTAAGCGCACCATATGAGTCAACATAAGAAAAATGTTTCTTATCCAAAACATTTTCCACATTAATCACTTCTCTATAATTCTCTTGTTTATCTTCCAATATTATTTGTATTCTCATATAAAAACTAGATAATATATTTTTATTTTACTTGCTATATTTATTTATTAAAATAGACAATTCATCAATTTTAAATGGCTTAGACAAATAATCATTCATTCCTGCCTCTTTACTCTTTAAGCAATCTTCCATAAAAGCATTAGCTGTTAGGGCAATAATTGGGATATCACTATCTTTTCTATCTAATTTTCTAATTTCTTTGCAAGATGTGTAACCGTCCATATTAGGCATCATGATATCCATTAGGATTAAATCAAATTCATATTCCTTAGAATTTTTATACATATTTAAGGCTTCTAGTCCATCACTTGCTTCATATACTATAACGCCCTTATCTTTTAGTAATGATGAAACAATTTCTCTATTCAAGGCATTATCCTCAACTACCAACACTTTTTTACCACTTATGTTGATATCTAAATCTTTTTGTTCATGAATGTATTCTTCATTAGATACTTTAAATGGAATCTTAACAGTAAAGGTAGAACCCTGATTTATTTTTGATTCCACAACAATTGAACCATGCATTAAATCAATTAGATTTTTCACAATAGACATGCCAAGTCCAGTACCCTTATAAATACTTCTAGCATCACTTTTTTCTTGCGAGAATGGTTCAAATAAATGCTCCAAATATTTTTCCGACATGCCAATACCATTGTCTTTTATAACAAAAGTATATTCAACATAATCATCATTTATTCGCTTATTGTTTATTTTTATAATTACGCTACCATCTTCATTATTGTATTTAATCGCATTATCAATAATATTTAATAGTATTTGTTTGATATGAATTGGTGACCCATATAGTATATCTTCCATAAAATCATCTTTTTCATACTCACTTACAATATGAATTTTATAATCATTAGCCTTTAATTCAGAAATAGTTAAAACATCATCTAAAAGTTCACACATTGAAAAAGACACATTCGCAAGTTTTGCATTCTTACTATTTAGTTTAGATAATTCTAATACATCATTTAATAAAGAAAGTAAATGTTCAGCAGCTACTTTAGCCTTCTTACGATTTTCGCTTACAAGCTTAGTGTTATCAGCATTTTTAGTATTGATTTCAAGGATACCAATAATACCATTTAAAGGCGTTCTTAAATCATGAGACATGTTGCTTAAGAATTCATCTTTAGAACTAATAGCCTCTTCTAGTTGGTTACGTACATCAATTTCTCTTGCCAAGAATAATACCCATGATGTAGCCACTAAAGCTATATTCAATAATGGAAAACCATATAGAAATGCTTGAATTAAAGAACAAATTGCTGGCACAAAAATATAAATGATACCAGCGTAAAACTCATTCTTAGCTACTTTATTCTTGTTTTTTAATAATACATAGGTATAGGATACCAAAGCCAATATTGATACCGTTTGACATATTGGATAATAAACAGTTCGATGATATATATTGTTTTCATCAAAATAGTAATAGAAATTAGTGAATTGTGATATCGTTAAAACCACAAGTGATATATATATATCACGTCAACCGCAATATTTAGGTATACGAGCATAGATTTATCTAAATACTG
>CAVKAO010000011.1:0-66111 GCA_963654705.1 Oscillospiraceae bacterium | reverse complement strand
CTTTAACATTATCTTTACTTATGGTTTTTTCTTTGTGCTTAACAGTAAGTGCAGATGAAACAACCGTAACTGTAAGTACTGCTGAAGAATTGACAAAAGCAATAGAAAATGCAAGTGCGAGTGGTGAAGAAACCATCATCCAATTAACAAAAGAAATTGATACTGACACTAATTATGTGGGCATAAATATTGGTAGCTCTGCGAAAATCACTTTAGATTTAAATGGAAACAAGTTATATACCCAATGCATTAATTTATATGGAGAAAGTGTAAATAAAGGATATTTAACAATCATAGATAGCCAAGATGTAAATCATAATGGTTATGGCGGTGGTGAAATTCAATTAACAAAATTAACTACTGAAACAGGTGCTCATATTTGTGTAAGTTCTTATGCTACTTTAACTTTAGAAAGTGGTTTAATAACGCTATATAGTGAATCTGACCATTCTAGCTCAGACCGTTATGTGATATATGGGGCATGGAACTCAACAGTTAACATAAGTGGTGGAAGAATCGCTGGTAAAGAAGCTCCTGTAGGTGCAAATGAAACAGACACTACTGTTAACATAACTGGTGGTACTTTCAATAGAGATGTATCTGCATACTTAGGTGAAGGTTGTAGCATTGCTTATTCAACAACAAACAGAAATTATGTAGTATATAAACAAGGTACAAGTCCAACTGTAAATGAAGCAACTGTAGCAGTAGCTGCAATGAGTGAAGAAGCTAGAACAAACTTAAAAGATAAAACATTTAAAGGTAATTACAATAGTGATTATTATGACATTGAAGTAAAATCTTCTACAAGATTAGTTTTAACCTCAGAATATATAAAAGATTTTGTGGAAGCAGCATTTCCAGTAGCAATAAAGAGTATTGATTCTAGCATTGATACTACTAATTTAAAATATATTCCATTAGAAATTGAACTAACAGCTTATAAGGAAGGTAGTAACGATCCTTATAAAATATATGATTTGGGTGATATCGAAATCCCAGTAACCTTATATTTAAGTGATGATGTTGCCGAAAAATTAAATTCTACTATATCAAATGGTTATAAAATCAGAGTGTTAAGAGAACATGATAGCAATTTAGATTTAATAGAAGAAAATATTACATTAGATGGTAACAAATTAACATTCTATACTGGCAAGTTCTCTTCATATACTATAGTTTACGATACTTCTTCTGGTTCTGACTCTGACTCTGACTCTAGTTCAAGTACAACAACTACAACTACACCTACTAAAACATATGATGCTAAAGATAAGAACAAAGATGGTGTAGTATCTTGTGAAGAAGAAATGAATAGTGCTAACTGGGTATGGTCTACTACTAAGGGTGCTTGTGTATATAGCGTAACTAATACAAGTGCTAAATAAATTAAATAATTTAGAAGATCGAAGTAATCGAGTCACTTAATTGTGACTCTTTTATTAGGCCTTCGACATCAAAAAGATGAATCATTAGTAAATATTTTTCTTTTTTAAATAAATTCATAGTTTTTCCTTTTTATCGTATTATCAAAAATGTTAGTAAACGATGCAGACAACACTATTTTTTAAATTGTAAAATGTGTTTTGTAACATTGCGTTGTCATTTGACTAAGAAAAAGTGAATGCTATAATACTAATGTTGTTAGATACAACAAGGAGAAGGAAAAATGAAAAAACTATTTACTGTTTTACTTTCTGTATTAATGGTTATGGGTTTAGCTGCATGTTCTTCAAAGAGTGAAGATGCTACTGCAACTGCTACTCCAGAAGCTAGCGCTACTACAGAAACAAGTGAACCAACTGCTGAATTACCAACTGCTAAAGATACATATGATACATTCATGGCAGCTGATGTTGATTCAGAAGTAGAAGTATTAATGTATGTTCAAGCTCATCAAGGTTGGTGGGAAAATAATGGCCAAGGCGTTATGACTTTATATGGTATGGACAACTATGGCGGTTATTTCGTATATGAAGCTAAGATGGATGAAGAAACTGCTAATTCAATCGGCGAAGGTACTTTAGTTAAGGTTACAGGTACTAAGGCTGAATGGAGTGGCGAAATTGAAATTATCGACGCTACTGTTGAAGTATATGCTGATCAAGAACCAAGTGTATACCCTGCAAATGATGTAAGTGATTTATTTGGTGAATCTCAAGTTGAAAATCTTGCTGCTTACATGAACCAAAAGGTTACTATTAATGGTCTTGAAGTAGTTAAGGTTGAAACTAAGGATTCTGAATATGATCCAGACTTATATATCACTTGTACTTTAGGTGATGTTGAAGTTAACCTTTGTGTTGAAAACTACTTAACTGGTCCAGATAGCGAAGTTTATAAGACTGCTTCTGCTTTAGTTGCTGGCGATGTTATCGACGTTGAAGGTTTCTTATACTGGTATGAAGGTGCTAATCCACACGTTACTAGTATTACTGTTGAATAATTAAATCATTAATTAGGCCACTTCGGTGGTCTTTTTAAATGGTTTTGCATGAATATTTGCTATAATCTAAAGAGACTAAAAATGACCGGGATGACATTTATGGATATAAAGAAAATAGCTACAATGCCTCTTACCAAAGCATAGAATCAAGTTATAAATGGTCTGTTCTAGGTGGTAGCGATGGTACAGATAGTATTAAAAATACATCAGTGTAGTTCTTACTTAAAGGGCTTTTATTATGGAAAAAGAAGAAATTATTAAAGTTATTGCGCCTATGTATAAACAAATTATTGCAGCTATTATTTGTGCAATATCTTTTTATGTGGCGTGGATTGGAATTAGCCAATTAATTTCAACCATAACTATTGGTATTGCGATTTTTGCCTTTGCAAGACTTGTTACCTTAAATCATCGTTATCGAATTGTTTTAAACGATGATTATGAAATTTATGAGGATGTAGTTGAAGTTGAGCATAAGATTGTTGGGATGGTTTGCGGTTTTGATATGCCTTGTTTTATTTGTGCTAAAGGTATTAAGGAAAACGATAAAGTATATGTTGTTTATGATGGAAGGGATTTATTAATTGTTGGTAAGATAAATGAAGAAAGTAGTAATTATAACAGGGGCGAGTAGTGGTATTGGTAAGGCTAGTGCTTCTTATTTAACTTCTAAGGGTTATATTGTCTATGGTTTAGCTAGAAGGGAAGTTAAGGATAACTTTAATAGTATTAAGTGTGATGTAACAAATAGAAGCGAAATAGAAAGAGTCTTTAAATATATTTATGATAAAGAGGGTAGGATTGATGTTTTAGTTAATAATGCTGGCATGGGTATTTCTGGGGCTGTTGAATATATTGACAATAATAAAACACGTGACTTATTTAATTTAAATACTTTGGCTTATTTTGATACTTGTCAAGTTGCTATACCTTATCTTAAAAAGACAAAGGGACATATTGTTAATATTAGTTCTATTGCAGCTATTATTCCTATTCCATATCAAACAGCTTATTCAGCTAGTAAGGCAGCTATTAATCTGTTTTCCCAAAGTCTTAGATTAGAACTTAAAGATAGTGGCATTAAGGTTAGTGCTATTATGCCAGGTGATACTAAGACAGGTTTTACAGCGGCACGTATAAAGGATAATAATGAAGAAGGCTACAATGGACGTTTAAGTAAGTCTGTTGAAAGGATGGAAAGGGATGAGCAAAATGGTAAGAGTCCTTTAAGTGTTTCTAAGGAAATAGAAAAAGTAATCTTATCTAATAATCCTAAGGCTTTGATTTCAGTAGGCATTGAATATAAGTTTGTTTATTTTTTAAGCAAGGCTTTACCTAATCGTTTACTATTGTTTATTGTGGATAAAATGTATAACGCTAAGTAGACTTTTAAAAATATAGGACTATAATAGTTGTTATGTCAGATTACGGAATTATTAAGGAAATAACGGATTGGCTTATTGCCATTATTTATAAGGCTCATACTTATTTATTGAGTTTAAATGATAAGTTTGAATCGCATTTAACTGATAAACAATTACATTTTTTAATCATTGGTATACTTGGTATATTGATGTTACTAGCGATATATCCCTTGTTTAAGTGGATGGCTAAAAAGCATTTAACGGTACTTATTGCCTGGTTTTATGTTTTTACAGTACTAGTAGTTATTACTTTTGCCATAGAGATAGCCCAATGGTATTCAAATACTGGTGAAATGGATTTTAATGATATAGTGGCTGGTTTAGCTGGTTACTTTCTGATGTCCTTTGTTTTTGTACTTATTGTGGCCATCATTAATTTAATAAAGCAAAATAGAAGATAAGAAAAGGAACCGTAAACACAGTTCCTTATTTTTTAATAGATTGATTATAGTCCATCATGGACTAGATTAATAATTTAGTAGAATCTCCTTCATAATTATCATCCTTTCAAGAGCTTTGATACTCTCATCCAACGCTCTTAGATTGAATGAGGATTAATGAATTTCTAGTAGAATCTCCTTCATATCTATCTCCTTAAGATATATATCTTTTACACCTTTAATATATCAAATCTGGATAAAATGAATAGTCTATTTTTATAAATTTTTTTATGAGATAATAATTATGTTGGAGTAATTAATCATTAATTTTCATATATTGGGTATTTATTACAAAGATTTACCACTTTTTCTCTTATTTCATCTTGTTTTGTATCGTAATTAAATACTGTATCGTAGATTAAATCAGCAATAATCTTCATATCGTCTTCTTTCATTCCTCTGCTTGTAACAGCTGGCGTTCCAATTCTAACACCGCTTGTTACAAATGGACTTCTTGGATCATTTGGAATGGCGTTCTTGTTTAAAGTAATATAAACGCTATCGCATCTAGTTTGTAGTTCTTTACCCGTTACATCAATACCTGTTAAATCTAGCAATAGTAAGTGATTATCGGTACCACCAGTTACAAGTTTAAAACCTTTTTCTTGTAGAGCATCAGCTAAAGCTTTGGCGTTTTTTACAATTTGACTTTGATATTCCTTAAATGAAGGGTCTAATGCTTCCTTAAAGCATACGGCCTTACCGGCAATAATATGTTCTAGTGGTCCACCTTGGATACCAGGGAAGATAGCCTTATTAAAGTTTAGCTTAGAATTTACTTCATCACTTGATAAGATAACGCCACCTCTTGGTCCTCTTAGTGTTTTATGTGTTGTAGTAGTTACAACATGGGCATATGGGAAGGGGCTAGGGTGAAGGCCAACTGCTACAAGGCCAGCAATATGGGCCATATCTACCATTAAATAAGCACCTACTTCATCAGCGATTTGCCTAAATCTTTTAAAGTCGATCGTTCTAGGATAAGCACTAGCACCTGCTACAATTAGTTTTGGCTTACACTGTTTGGCAATCTTTAATACTTCATCATAGTCAATAAAGCCTTCATTATTTACACCGTATGATACAGCGTTAAAATAAGTGCCAGAGAAATTTACTGGTGAACCATGAGTTAGATGGCCTCCAGTATCTAGGCTCATACCCATAAAAGTATCACCTGGTTTTAAGATTGAAAAGAATACAGCCATATTAGCTTGAGCACCAGAATGGGGTTGAACATTAGCGTATTCACATCCAAACAACTTCTTTACTCTTTCTCTTGCTAAATCTTCAATCACATCAACGTTTTCACATCCACCATAGTATCTTTTACCTGGATAGCCTTCGGCATACTTGTTGGTTAATATTGATCCACAGGCGTATAAAACATTTGGGGAAACAATATTCTCTGAGGCAATAAGTTCAATATTGCGATTTTGTCTTGCGTACTCAGCTTTAATAGCCTCACCAACTTCTTTATCTTCTTTTTCAAGAAGATCCATCATTTCCTTAATCATAACTTGTCTCCTTTATTTGTATGTTAATTTAAAGCCTTCGCCATGTACACTTTGTACAGGATTAGTAATTACAAAGGCATTTTTATCATATTTATCGAGGATATCTAATAGTATTGAATATTCTCTTTTATCAATAACAATCATCAACATCTTATGTTCTTTCATGGTATAGCCACCTTGTACATCCAATATGGTTACACCCCTATTTAATTGTTTTAAGACCTCACTATTTATTATTTGCCAATTGCTAGATATAACTTGGACAGATAGGGAATCAGAACCGTGGCTGATTTCGATTTTGTTTATCACAATAGAAGATAAAAAGACTGAAATTAGACCATTTAATAGTGATTCTATTGGATAATTTAATAAGCCTAGTAAACAAGTTAGACCATCAGTTAATAGAATAAACTTGCTTGTTTCAATACCCGTGAAGTGATTTAGGATAAGGGGAGGAATGTCCATACCTCCTGTTGAAGCACCTCTTCTAAGTACAATACCAATACCTAGTCCACCAATAATTCCTGAATAGATACTTGCAAGTAGGGGCGAGATATCTAAAGGAATAGGGAATTTTCCAAGTATCGTAATAAAGATTGGATAAACAATTGATGATATAAAGGTCTTTAGAGCAAATTCTTTTCCTAGAATGATCCATCCTAGTAAGAATAAGCCTATTACTAGAATATTTATCATCATTTCTTCGCTTAAGGGTACAATTGGCGATAATGCTACGGCTAAACCAGCTACACCACCAGTTAGAATATCAAAAGGTAATATGAAATATTGTACACTTATAGCTACAAGGAAGTTTCCTAGTAGTATTACTAAAATATCTTTTATTAATTTTTTCTGCATAGACTTATTATACTCTACTAATTTCTAAGTAGTGCCATACTCATACAATGGCCGCCACCTCTTCCTTTTAATAATTCTTTGGAAGGAAGTTTATAAAGTGTAGCGCCATTTTCAAGATACTTTTGATTAGTTGTTGTATTTATATCATAGACAATAAATTTGTTTTCGCTAATACATAATGTGTTACAAGCATCATTCCATTGTTCAATAACTTCATTTTCCTTATTGCCACAAGTTATTATCTTGATATCGTTTCTATCTAAAAGCTTTGATAGTGTAGTAATTAACGAATCATTTATTTTATTAAGGCCATCTTTATTTACTAGCTTTAATTTTAATGTTTGATATATTTCATCAAAGATGACAAATTTATTATTATCAAATCTAGTAAAAACAGTATCTAAATGCATACAAGCTCTTTTACTTGGTATTTCCATTAGTAATGCTTGGCAAATAGAGGACTTACTATTTATTACATTATTAGATAGCTTTAAGGCGGCATCGATTGTGGTACGCTCAGATATGCCGATTATCATGGTTTCTTCATTTAGAAGCATGACATCCCCACCTTCAATCAAAGTATCATAGTTCCTTTCATATAGTGTATTTAGTTTAAATTCATTGTGATATTTATTGATGTATTTGCCATATATTACTTCTCTATTTCGAATATTGGTGTGCATATGATATAGGGCAATATAATTGTCAATAATAGTAAAGGGGTCTCTTGTAAAATATAGGTTTGGCATGGCAATTAATTTACCATTAAAACCGGACATTGTTTCTTCTACCAATATCTTATTATCTTTAATAGATAATAGTTCTTCATAGATTTTAGAGTCATTGCAATTTTGATCAATTAGATATTCTTTAATAAACTCTTCTTTAACCTTATCTTCTTTTAAGACCTGGGCCATTAAATCAGTTAAGTAGTATACTTCTACACCTTCGTTTTTTAGGATATTTGTAAAGATATCATGTTCTTTTTGAGCAATTTTTAAATTAGGAAGTTCATCAAATAGATAATCGTTCATATTGTCTTTGGTTAAAACATTTAATTCTTTTCCTGGTCTATGTACTAACACTTTTTTTAGTGTACTTATTTCATTTGTAACTTTTATCATAAAAACATTTTAACACAATGAAATAAGCTCGCTTATATAACAAAAGGCACTTTAGATTTAAATAATTATTTGCTTAAAACTTCCCAATATCCGGTTTTCTTAGAGCCTAGACGCATAATCATTCCATTATCTACAAGTTTATCCATTGATCTTTGAACAGTTCTTTTATTAACACCGATTTTATTTGCGATTTCTTCTCTTGTTTGAGCAGGGTTTTCTTGAAGTTGATTTAAGACTTTATAATCATTTGTTCGTAAGATAGTTTTTTTATTTAAAGTGACATTTCTAGTGACATTTAAAGTGTCATCTTTTCGATAGAATATAAATGAAAATCCATCATCAAAATTCTCATATCCAACTTTTACATTATTCGCTTCACAATAGGAGTAAACTTTCTTAAATCCACTACCAAACATTTCAACATCTTTGCATTTATATAAAGTATCTAATATTACTTTATTTCTTGGTTGGCTTTTTCTTTTTGTTTTAGCGAATATCTCAGGACTTAAATTTTCAGGGAAACTACCTGGGTTATAGATTTCAATTTGAGTAGGGGTAATATCAATCTCGTTTTCACTGACTCCTCGATAGTTGGCGTGAGCGAAAGAATTGACTACTATCTCTCGGATTGCTTCTATTGGTACCTCTGGAATTTCAAGTCTTGTGGTACCTGGGCCTTGTTCAACTCGCCAATTCATTTTTTCTTTAATGTATGAGTTGGCATATCTAATCAAATTATAGATATTGTCTTCTACTCTTCTTATATCAGAGAAATTAATTCTTTCATCCGTTACATAGGTAGCTATTTTTAAGACAACGGGTTTCTTGTTAGAAAAAAGATAATATCCAGCATTAGTTAAATGTCCCTCTTCAAATAAACCTAAGCCAGTAAGAAGGTCTTTTTCATCATAACTTGTCATTTCTTCCATTCGTCCACAAAAGATAGCTTCATTGTAATAGTTTAGAAGAGCTTTACTATCTATAACTTCCATTCCATATTTAGTTAGATTATTTTCCCATTTGCAAGAATAATCCGTTGAGGCCATGACATTTTTAAGTTCTTCAGGAGTCATTCTTTCTGAACGGTCAACAATTCTCTTGTAGTAAATACCGTAAGAGGAATAAGGTTTTTCACTTCCTTTAAAATCAACTTTTATGCATTTTTCTCCATCTAGTTCAATTTCCTTAATACTTGGATAAATCATTGGCTCTATAGCTTGTTTTAAGCGCGTTGCGACATCATTTAAAGTATTCTCGCCTATACTTTGCCCAACTACATCACCATTTGATTTTACGCCAAAATATAAAGTGCCATAACCATGTTTATTTAAAATGGCACAGATATCATCCATTGCTTCCTTTAATTCACTGGTTGATTTTTTAAATTCGAGTTGCTCATTTTCCATTCCTAGATTCATAGAATTAGCCTCCTAACTGTCTTTATTATATTTTTTAATTATAAATTTGTCACTTTAAATGTCACTTTATTTGTCACTTTATTTTTACATAAACAAGAAAAAAGGCATAACTTTATGTCATGCCTATATTTTCTATATGGCGTCCTCGGGGCGATTCGAACGCTCGACCGTCCGCTTAGAAGGCGGATGCTCTATCCACTGAGCTACGAAGACATTTTTTCGTGCATTACTAATTTACCACATTGAATTTAAAAATACAAGATATATGTTATCATTATTGCGTATGAATAAGATAGAAAATAAACTTGTTAGCATTATTAATGATGCAGTTAAGAAAACTTTTGATTTAGATTCTAGTGATTTGGCAATGGTTGAAATTCCAAGGGATAATACAAATGGTGACTATTCAACTAATATTGCCATGCGTTTGGCTAAGAGTCTACATAAAAAACCTTTGGATATCGCTAATCAATTAAAGGATTCTTTAAGTGATGAAGTAATAGAGAAGGTGGAGATTGCAGGTCCTGGTTTTATCAACTTTTGGATGAAGCAAGGTGCCATTGCGGATGTAATTAATACTGTTCTTGAAAATGGTGAAGACTATGGTAAGAGTGATAGTGGTAAGGGTGAGAAAGTACTTTTAGAATATGTTAGTGCTAACCCAACCGGTATCTTACACTTAGGTCATGCAAGAGGTGCTGCTTGGGGTGATAGTTGTGCAAAGATTATGAAGTTTGCAGGCTATGATCCTTTAAGAGAATACTATATCAATGATGCGGGTAACCAAATGGATATGTTGGCTTTATCTATTGAAGCTAGATATAGAGAGAGTTATGGTCTTGATTTTACTCTTCCTGAAGATGGTTATCATGGCAAGGATGTAGTAAATATCGCTTTACAAATAAAGGAAAACGATGGTGATAAGTGGCTAAATGTAGATAGAGAAGAGGCTTTAGCTTACTTTAAAAAAGAGGGCGAGCATCTTGAGATGGAGAGAATCAAAAAGGATTTAGCATTATATCGTTGTGAATTTGATTCTTGGATTTCTGAGGCTAAATTAGTTAGCGAAAATAGAGTTAATAAGGCAATTGAGAGAATGGTTTCAATGGGCCTTACTTATGAAAAAGATGGTGCTTTATGGTTTAAGTCAACTGAATATGGCGATGATAAAGATAGAGTACTTAGAAAACAAAATGGTTATTATACTTATCTTTCTCCTGATATTGCTAACCACGTTTATAAGCTTGAAAGAGGCTATAACAAGTTAGTTAATTTATGGGGCGCTGATCACCATGGTTATATCCCACGTATGAAGGCAGCTATTGAGGCTATGGGCTATCCAAAGGATGTACTTGAAGTAGATATCATTCAAATGGTTAGACTTATGGAAAATGGCGAAGAAGTTAAGATGAGTAAGCGTACTGGTAATGCGGTTACTATAAGAGAACTTTGTGAGGATGTTGGTGTTGATGCAGCTAGATATTTCTTCTTATGTAGAGCACTTGATACACAATTTGATTTTGATTTAGGTCTTGCAAGAAGTAAGTCTAATGATAATCCTGTTTATTATGTTCAATATGCGTATGCTAGAATTTGTTCAATTTTAAAAAATGCTCCTGATTATCACAAACAAGATTCTTATACACTATTAACTACGGATAAGGAAACGGATTTATTAAAGCATATAAATGAGTTTACTGATACGGTTAGTGATTGTGCAGCTAATAGAAGCCCTAATAAGTTATGTAACTACGCTCAAAAGCTTGCAACTTACTTCCATTCATTCTATGGTTCTTGTAAGGTAATTGATGATTCTAATCCTGAGCTAATGAATGAAAGACTATGCTTATTAAAGGCTACGCAAATTACTTTAAAGAATACTTTAGGTCTACTTGGCATTAATGCACCAGAAAAGATGTAATTAGGGTTTCTTTGACAAATAATTGATTGTTTGTATTTTCAAATAAAATAATAGAACTTAAAAAAGAAATGGTAATCTTGGTATAGTTTTGTTTGACACACGGTTAATAAGTGTTATTAAATTTAAAGATTTAAGTCTTTGTAAAATATTGATTTGTTTTAAATTAAATGAGGCTTAAACGCTGATTGAAAAGCTATTGTAAAAACGATTAGAAGAGTAGGGTACGAAGTTATATGGAAGAATCAAGAAGTATTAATCACATGAAATGTTATTTATTTTGCATGGCACAAGAAAAGTGGAATACAAATCCCGAGTTGACTGCTAAGATATTTAATGAAAATAAGCTCTTTGATTACATTGAAAACTGCTATGATTCACTTCACTTATCTTCGTATCAGCTTGCTTTAAACGATCTTGAGACAATTTTAAAAAATAGAGGAGTCAATCCATGGAAAAAGTGAAATCAGGCATGCTTTTATATCACGGAAGTTATACAAAGATTGAGAACATAAATCTTTCTAAGTGCACTGTAGGCAAAGACTTTGGTAAGGGATTTTATTTAACAACATCATACGAGCAAGCGAAAAAATTTGTTCGACTTTCTTTAAAAAGAAATAAGGCACTTGGCATGCTAAAGATGGAGCAAGGTTTTGGCTTTGTTAATGTATATGAAATAATTGACACACAAAATCTAGTTGATTACTATTTTGATGCAGCAAATATAGAATGGTTACATTTTGTTGCTGCCAACAGAAATCAATCATTATTTAGAAATGAAATTTTAAGATTACAAAAATATAATGTGATCGCTGGTAAAATTGCCAATGATAGAACGGCCACAACTTTACAAGCTTATATGGATGGAGTAAATGGCAATCCAGGTGATATAACCGCCGATAAAATTACAATAGAAGCGTTACTACCTAATAGGTTGGAAGATCAATATTGTTTTAAAACAGATGATGCACTGTGTGCCCTAAAGTTTATAAAATGTGAGCAGGTGACTGTTAATGAATAACGAGATAAATGATAAACAAAAGAAAGCCGCTGCAATCATGCTGATGCAAATGGTGTTAGAGAAATATAGTGAAAAGCATTCAATCTCCATAGAAGAAGCACTTACTGTGTTTGTTTCCACACCTATTTATAATGCTATTTTTGATTTTGATACGGAATTATGGAAAGAAGGTCCTGATTATATATTGGACTTATTTGAAAAACAAGTAAGCAATAAGATCTAAGCGAAGCTATCTTTGTTATATAATCTTTTCATGTCGAAATACTTGTCTTTGATTGTTATATTTGTTTTAGTAATAATATTTTTATATATAACTGGTATAGGGTGCCCTATTAAGTTTGTAAGTGGTATATCATGCCCAGGTTGTGGTTTAACTAGGGCTTGGTTAGCTTTCTTGCATCTTGATATTAAGGGTGCCTTTTATTATCATCCCTTATTTTTCTTAGTTCCTTTTATTATTGCGCTTGTTATTTGTAAAGATAGGGTAAATAAAAGAGTGTATAACATATTAATGTGTTTGATAATTATGGCCTATGTTATAATCTATGCAATTAGATTATTGCAGGGTAGTGATATCGTAGTGTTTAAGCCCTATGATAATATTCTGTTTCGTCTAATTAGAACAATAAAATTATAAGGGGGTTTATATGTTCTGTAATAAGTGTGGACAACAATTAGAAGATGGTGTTAAGGTCTGCCCAAATTGTGGTGCAGCTGTTGGTTTAGAAGGCAGGATTTCTGATTTTGCCGATAGTGCTGAAAAGGAACTTGGTAGTGCTATTAATGATGTTAAGGTAAATATTGAAAATGCTGGTAATCGTGCACCTGGCGTTAGATTAAAGGAGGATAGAGGTTTACTTTCAACAATTCTTCTTTCAATCATTACTTGTGGTATCTATGGTTACTACTTCATTTATAGTGTTGCTCAAGATGTCAATGTAGCATGTAGTGATGATGGTGAAAAGACTCCAGGCCTTGTTGCTTATATCTTACTTTCTTTTATTACATGTGGTATTTATAGTTGGTATTGGGAATATAAGCTTGGTAATAGATTAAGTGCTAATGCGCATAAATATGGCGTTGAAGTACAAGAAAATGGTACAACAATCCTTCTTTGGAATATCTTTGGTAGCTTAATTTGTGGTATTGGTTGTTTTATTTCTTTGAGTATTATCATTAAGAATACTAATCTTATTTGTCATCAATATAATGTAAAACAAGGTTATTAATAGGTTGTGCAAACAACCTTTTATTTTGTCTATTGTACAAGTACATAATTTTTCAACTAGTTTTTTTATAAAACGAATTTTGCTAGAATTAGATAAAGGTTACATATATGGAACAAAAATCATTTTTACAAGCATTGATTGATAATTGTCCTTTTCCAGTTGCACTTTTGCATGTCATTTTAAATGAAGATGAAAGTCCTAAGGATTTTACTTTTGTTTATTTGAATGAAAAGTTTGCGAATTTATCTAATAATCACGGGATTAATCTAATTAATAAGAATTTTTATGAGATTTTTCCTGATGCTGATAAAAAGTGGCTTAATTTATATTATGATGTCTCTTATAATGACAAGACAGTTGATAAAGATGATATTTCTTCATCGACTAATACGTTTATGCATATTACGGCTATTCCAGGTAATAGGAAGGGTTTTTGTCTTATTGTGCTAAGGGATATTAGGGAAAGGGAGATTGAAAAGGAGAAGTTTAATTTAAATCTTAAAAGAGCTTTAACTAGTGTTGATAGAGAGAAGAATTTCTTAAATTTATTAAGTTTTGATTATACTAATATTTATTTCATTAACTTGAGTAAGGATAGTTATGAGATTATTAAGTCTAATGATAAGACTAATGCTTATAAGCTACATGGTGAAAAGGGGCAAGGTTGTTTTTCCAAGCTTGTAAAAGCATATGTCGATATGTATGTAGTGGATAACGAAAAGGATTATGTGTTGCATAAATTGAGCATTGAGAGTATTAAGCTTGATTTACTTATGGATAGAAAGTGTTTATTTCATTATTCTTGTTTTCCTAACCAACATGGTGAAAGCTGTTATGAGGGGCGCATAATTAGGGTTGATGATAGTGATGGTACATATAATGCTTTATTAACTTTTAGGTCTATCGATAAGATCATCAGTAAGGAAAAGGCTATTCAAAATAAGTTGCAGAAGGCTTTGGATGATGAGCGCGTTTCAAATGAAGTCGTTAGGGCTATTGCGACGATGTATGAAATGATTTTAAGAGTTGATTTAAATGAGGACTATTATGTCAACATTAAAAGTAGCGATTCAGTTCATAAGATTCTTGGCGATGATGGTAAGGCTTCTTTGATACTAAAAGAGTCTAATCTTTCTTTTGTAGCGGATGATTATAGGGATTTAATGGAAAAGTTTTTGGACCTTGATACTTTAAAAGATAGGTTAAGACATGAAGATAGTGTTTATTGTGAGTTTGTGTCAAAAAGTGGCTTTTGGCGTGCTTCTAGTTTTGTGGTAAAAAGAAGAGATGAAAACAATGAAGTAAGCAATGTTGTATTTCTTTCTAGGAGTATTTCTGATCAAAAGAAAAGAGAAGATGAATTAGCTTTGCAGGTTTCAAGAGAAAAGCGTATTAATGCTTCTAAAGTTAAATTCTTGTCTAGTATGGCTCATGATATTAAGACACCTTTATCGGCAATAAGTGGCTTTACAGATATTGCTTTTAATGATTTAGATGATAAGGAAAAGATTTTTGATTGTTTAAAGCAAATTAAGATTGCTAGTAAGTATCTTACACAAATAGTTGAGAATAACTTTGATATTGATGTTTTGGAGTCTGGTAAGGTTAAGATTAAGGATGACAATATTAATGTTGTAGAATTTTTTGATGAGCTTAAGTGTGTTCTTTTGCCAATTGCTTTAGAAAAGAATGTGAAGCTTATCGTGAATGTGCATGATATATTATCGGATGACATTATTATTGATAGTACTAAAATAAAGCGTATTCTTTTTAACTTGTTTAATAATGCGATTAACTATTCTAAAAAGGATGGTCAAGTCGTTTTTGATGTTTCACAAAAAGAAGATGCAGATGGTTTAAAATTACTTATTTCTGTGGCTGATAATGGTGTTGGCATGTCTAGTGAATTCCAAGAGAAGATGTTTGATCGCTTTTCAAGAGAAATTGATACTAGAACTTCTCAAATTAGAGGCTTGGGTATTGGTCTTAGTATTGTAAAAGAGTTTACTGATTTATTAGGTGGAAATATTGAGGTAGATAGTAAAAAGGATGTTGGTACAACCTTTAAATTGGAGTTTAAAGTTAAACCTTGTAAGATTGATGATGATAGACTTACTATAATTCATCAAGAGGATACAATTAGAATACTTATTGCGGAAGATAATGATATTAATTACTTGATTCTAGATGGCATCTTACAAATATATAAAGGCTTATATTTTAAGGATGTTATTGTGGATAGAGTAGAAGATGGTAAGAAGTGTGTTGATTACTATTTTAATAATAGAAATTATGATTGCATCTTAATGGATATCCAAATGCCAATTATGAATGGTATTGAGGCTACAAAGAAAATAAGAGAGCTTGATAAGGATATCAATATTATTGCTATTACGGCTAATAGTCATTCTTTAGATAGAGATGATTGTACAAACAATGGTTTTAATGAATTAATTGCTAAGCCTATTGATAAAGAAAAATTATTAAAAGCTTTGTATAAGGCTATGGAATAAAAAATGATAAGAATATTTTTCATTGTCTTTTTATGTTTACTATTTTGGCTTATTTGTTATTTAAATACCGGTAATGATAAGAAGAATATGCTTTCTTTTAGATCTTATCCGAAGGCTGTTCAAGACTTAGTCAGAAAAGATGAGGTACTTTCTAAGATGATTCCTAAACAGGCTAATTTATCTAAAGTCTTTATCAGTAATCTTTTAATGTTTACCATTATCTTTTTAATTGTAGGGCTAATAATTAAGCATAATAGTGGTTTTAAGAGTTTTATGGATACCTTTATCTATTTTCTATTACTTGGTGAAATAATGAATGTATTTGATTTACTTATAGTGGATTTACTATGGTGGCGAAATAGTCCTAGAATACGTTTTTCTTGTGCAAGTGATAAAAGCTTGTATTTAGATTATACTTATCATCTAGCATCTTTTAAAAGAGCTGCGTTAATGTATCTTTTAGTGGCTTTTATTGTAAGCGTGATTCTTTGTTTATAAAATATAGCCATGATTAAAGCGGAAGATAAAAATAATATTAATGGTGTGCCAATTTTATATACAAGAAAAGAAGAATGTTGCGGTTGTACTGCTTGTTATGCCATTTGTCCAAAAGGGGCTATATCAATGATTGCTGATGAAGAGGGTTTTGATTATCCTTTTATAAATGAACAATTATGTATTGGATGTAGGATGTGTCTTAAGGTTTGTCCTATCAAAGCTAATAGAAATGAAAATAGTTAATATTGTTTCTTTCTTTTTAATAAAGTAACTAAGTAGTTGATTATGGTTCCTGTTGATAGGGAAGCGATTATTGAGCCAATGCCAAATTGTCCTTTTAATAATATGCCGATAACAAATAGCGTGATATCGGTAATAGTTCTAACTAGTTTATATTCAAAGATGGTCTTATCGCTTATACCAAGCACGATGGCATCTAGTGAGCTAGTGCCACTTTCTTTATAAATCAAGATGGCACAACTTAAGGCTGTAGCAAAGACACCCATTAGTAACATTATTATTCTGACTAATATAGAGCTTGTGTTTATTTTTATAAAGAAGTCGTTGAATAAATCGATAAATGGCCCACATAAAAAAGAGTTGGCTATTGTTACTATAGAAATGTATTTTCTTCCTACTATTAGGCCAATTAATAAAGTGATGCCCGCATAAATATATGAGGCAGTGCCTAAAGATACATTAAAAGTCTTATGTATGCCATCTTCTAGAATAGTGATACTGTCGCTACCAAAGCCAGCATATACATATAAATTGACGCTTAGGCCTATTAATAGGGCTGATAATACCATGTAGGGTATTAATTCAATAATTTGTTTTAGATTGCTTTTGCTTAGTTTGATCATAATTTATTTCCTGTATTCAAAATTAAAACCTCAAATGAGGCTTTAATTATTTAAAGTATTTTGTACGCTTAATCTTTTCGCCATTACTTTCAATAATATCTTTATACCAGTAATAGCTTTTCTTAGGTGTTCGTTTTAGATTTTCACTTTCAAAATCCACAGCTACAAGACCATATCTTTTTTCAGTGCCATTTTTCCAAGAATATAAATCAAAGCTACTCCAAGCATAATAACCTTTTACATCGACGCCTTTATCAACAGCATTCATAATAGCATTAATGTGTTCGTTCATAAAAGAGATACGATAATCATCTTGTACTTGTATTACATCAACATCTTCTCTTACGCCTATACCATTTTCCGTTATATAGATAGGCAAATGATATTTATTGTAGGCTTCAACTAGTCCTTTTTCCAAGCCTTGTGGATAGATTTCTGTTCCCCATTCGGTGTATGTGGCGTTAGGATTATCGAATATTTGTTCAAACCAACCTTTAATAACAACCGTATTTTTACCTTTAAAGTTTTTACCGCTATTATTTACAATAAAGTTTGTTTCACCATCTGTATATGGTTTAACTAAAGTGTGCGAATAATAGTTTAATCCAAGAAAATCAACAGTATTATTCTTTATTATTGGTAAGTGTTCATCTTTAATAAACGATAGATCAAACTTTTCATTTAATGATTCTAATAAATCAAATGGCAATTCACCTAATGCGGCGGTATCAAGTACCCAGTTATTAGAATAATTGTCGGCAAAGCGCATGGCGATTCTTGTTTTTAAACTGTCATCAATACCATTTACTGGAGAGAATGAATGGACAATACCAATTTGTCCTTTGTATTTTCCTTCTTTAAATTCTTTAATGGCTAGTGCACTAGCATACATAATATGATAGCCAGCTACAATCATTTCATAAGGATCTTTGTGTCCAGGTGGATAGTTACCGATTAGATAGCCTGATGCCGTACACCATTTCGGTTCATTAAAGGTTACCCAATGGTCTACTAAATCACCAAAACTTTCAAAGCATACCTTGGCATATTTTTGATAAGCATAGCAAGTTTCTTCATTTAACCAGCCACCTTTTTCTTCAAGATATTGTGGTAAATCCCAATGATATATTGTTACAAAAGGTACTATATTATTTTCTTTTAAGCATGTAAGTAGCTCTCTATAGAATTCGATACCTTTTTGATTAATTTCACCGTCTATATTTTTTATTATTCTAGGCCAAGCAAGAGAGAAGCGATAAGAATTTTGACCACCTTCCTTCATCATTTTAATATCTTCTCTAAAATGATGATAATGGTCACTTGCAACATCGCCATTTTCAAAGTTTCCATCATGTAGATAGCTATCCCACATACTAGGGACTCTATCATCTATATTCCATGCGCCTTCGCATTGGTAACTAGCGGTGGCGCTACCCCATAAAAAATCTTTATTTAACATCTTTTAATCCTTTTAATTCAAATATTTCTTGTTGCATAAATATGATTTGTTTAGCTAAGTCTTTTAAAATAATGGCAGCATTTAAATGGTCTTGAGCATGTACCATTAAAATGTTGGTTTCTACTTTTTCACCATTGGCCATTTTTACTAAAAGATCTGTTTGCATCTGATGGGCATTATTAAGTTCATTTTCACCTTCGCTTATCTTTTCAAAAGCTAAAGTGAAGTCACCTTTATTTGCGCATTGTATAGCTTCCATAAAACAGCTTTTAGCATTGCCCGCATGCAAGATAAGCGTAAAAGATTTCTCTTCTAAATTTTCCATATAAGTATTCTTTCTAATATTAGGAGCTGTTAAGCTCCTAATATACTATTCTGACATTATTTTATCGCTACTTCTTTCGTGAGCTTTAAAGAATGGATAATAAATAATAATATCTAAGATAATTAAAACGACAATTAGGATTGCAGCTTTTATATCACCTGTTGCAAGGTATGATCCAAAGATTGATGGCATGTTATAAGATAACATTGCAAATGTTCTCCCAATAACATTAGCTGACATCAATAAGTAAGAAATGGTTACATTAACTACTGAAGTTAAGAAACATGGAATAAACAAGATAGGATTTAGCATAATAGGAAGGCCAAAGGTAATTGGTTCTGATATGCCAAAGAAAGCAGGAATTATTCCGAGTTTGCCAACCATCTTGATATCTTCTTTTTTAGATAATAGACATAAAATACCTAGAGCAAGACAGTTTCCTAGACCGCCAATGATACCGAAGTAGCACCAAAATGATACAGTAAATACATGTGGTAAGGCTGTACCAGCGGCCATTGCAGCTGCATTTAATGATAATGTGCCATATTCAATTGGAGCTAATAGGCCATTCCATACAGCATCGTGAATGCCAAAGAACCAACCAACATTTAAAAGCACAGCTACTAATATCGCAAATGGTAGAGAATCGGCAGCTTCAAATGCAGGTGATAGGATATTTATTACAACACCAGCTAATGATGTTCCACCAAATGTGTAGCATAATGTAAAGATAATTGAGTCAACAGCTAAGATAATAATTGTTGGTACAAGCGATGCGAATGAATCAGATAAAGCAGCAGGTACTGATTCTGGCATTTTAATATAACCGACTTTTTTATCTCTTAGTAACTTAAACATTTCAACCGTAAAGATTGCTACAAATATTGCAACTAGAATACCTTTACCATCCCAATAAGTTATTTGTACAAGGGCATTACCATAGCTTAATTCAGATGGATAGCTTGCTAGTAATACAAAGCCTGCTACAGCTGTAATAATTGGCATGAATTGGTTTAGTTCATATCTTTTAGATAGATAGAAGGTAATACCAATACATACATATAGTGACATAGCACTCATTGTTATAAGATTTAGCCAGCTTAGTATCATTGAATTATTAGTGGCAAAATTTTTCCAAGCTAATAAAAATCCATTAGTAGAATCGAATCCTGAACCAGCATTAATTACGGCTACAATAGCACCAAAGAATAGTGGTGGTAAGATAGTCATAAAAGTATCACGAATTGCCATTAGATGTCTTTGTTTGGCAATTTTGTTTGCGATAGGCATTAAGTTTTTCTCAAGCCATGCAATAAATTTTTCCATAAAATATCTCCTTATTTATTTTTGAAGTACCTGTTTTGCTTGCGAAAGAACCTCAGCTGCATTCATTCTTCCATAAGCAAGGGGATTGATACTTACAACCGGAATTTTGTTGTTGGTCTTTTCCTTAATTTGATCAATTAAGTATCTTACTTGAGGGCCAACCATGATGATATCGGCTGTATCGGTGTGTTTGATGTAGTCTTGTTCGCTATAAGCGTGCACATCAAATTCTCCATTTCCAGCTGACATCATTCTACTTGCCAACATACTTGTTGACATTCCTGCATTACAAACCAAAATAATGTTTATCATTTTAAATCCTCCCAATCATTTTTGATTTCATCACGATACCAGTAATATGATTTCTTTGGTATTCTTTTGCAATTGTTTTTAAAGTCAACAGCAATAAGGCCATATCTTTTTTCAGTACCATTTTTCCAAGAATATAAGTCAAATGGTGACCATACAAAGTAGCCGTTGATATTTGCTCCATCTTTTTTTGCCTTAAAAAGAGCTCTGACGTTTTCTTTTATATATTCAATTCTTTCATCGTCATTTAAATTAGTAATATCTTCATACATACCTAAGCCATTTTCGGTAATATACATTGGCTTATTTAGATAATTGTTTCTTGTTATGGCATCATACATTGTTTCAGGTTTAATAACCATATTCCAGGGATTATGAGGAAGTTCTTGCATGGTCTTGTTGTCAATTTCAAACCAGCCTTTTACAACGCTTTTCATATCGCCTTTATATTTATTTCCTAGATTATTAACTTTAACTTTTGTTTCACCACTTGTATAAGGCAGTACATATTGTGGTGAATAATAATTTAGGCCTATAAAATCAACTGTATTTTCTTCAATTGTTTTTAGGTCTTCATCTTTTACAAAACTGAAGTCATACCAGCTATCTTTTAACTTATTTACTAAATCTTTAGGGAATCTGCCTAGACATGCTGTCTCTGTTTGCCAATTATTACAATAGTTTTCAGCATTTCTAATGGCTTGTTTATCATTTAAAACAGAATAAATTGTTTGATATGAGGCAACTAAGCCAATTTCACCATTATAGTTTCCTTCTTTATATTTTTTGACTGCTAAAGCATTTGCCAGCATAACGTTATAACAACACTCTATAACTTCTTGAACTTGTCCTACATGATTTGGTGGATAATTTCCTGACATATAGCCCGAGAAGATAAACCACTTGGGCTCATTAAATGTCGAAAAGAATTTTACATCACTAAATTCTTTAAAAAGGACATCGCAATACTTTACAAAGGCATATACTGTATCTTTATTTAGCCAACCGCCTTTTTCTTGTAAGTATTCTGGTAAATCCCAATGGTAGCAAGTTACAAATGGTTCAATATTATATTTCTTACATTCGTCAATAAGTGACCTATAAAAGGCGATACCCTTTTTATTAATTGTGCCTTTTTCATCAACAATGATTCTTGGCCAACTAATAGAGAAACGATAGGCATTATGATTTCCTTGTGCCATTAGTTTTATATCTTCCTTATATCGATGATAATGATCAGAGGCAATATCGCCATTTTCCAAGTTATTATCATGAAGATATTTATCCCACATACTTAAGGCTTTGCCATCTTCATTCCAAGCGCCTTCGCATTGATAGCTGGCTGTTGCGCCACCCCATAAGAATTTTCTGTTTGTCATTTGATCACCTCTAGTGACAATATATCATTGTAAATTTGATGTAATTTTTTTGTATTTCACACTACTGTGAAATATTGTTTCTCTACATAATTTAATTATGTTTACAATAAAAACATGGCAGCTTTCACTTTTCGGCAGATTGAAATTTTGAAAATTTTAGCTTCTCGTAATGATTATGTTACTTCTAACGCAATTACTTCAATTTTAAACATTACAAGAAGAACTTTAATTAGCGATATAAAGGTTATCAACTATAATAATGAGTTTATTATTTCTAATAACAAGGGCTATAAGATTAATGACGAACATAGTGATGAAATAAATAGTATTTTATTTAATTATCAAGATGATGATAAAAATCTTGATTCGATTATTAGGTATGTTTTGATTAAAAATAATAATGTAACAATTAATGAATTGCTTAATAGCTTCTATATTTCGGATAGTAAGTTAGTTAAGCTTTTTGATCAAATCAATAAGCAAATCAAGCCTTATAATTTAACAATAAATAGAAAAAATAATATTGTTTCAATAGATGGCGATGAACAAGATAAACGTTTGTTACTTGGTAATATCATTCATAATGAGTCTTATTCTTTCTTTTCAGATATTGATAACTTTAAAGACTATTTTCCTAATATTCCTGTTGATGAAATATGTCCAATGGTGGTTAGTGTTATTAATGAATATGGTTATAGTATTCCCAAATATTATGAAATAAACTTCTTGATTAATATACTAGTAACGCTTTCAAGAAATCCTTTTATTATTTCTAATTCGTATGAACAATCGCCTAATACTAGTAAGGATTATGAATCTAGGGTTATTGCTTATAAGATAAATGAGATGTTGGAGACTAAATTTCATATTCATTACATCAATAAATTAATTACGATAAAGGAAATTGAACAGATTCTAGAAGGCTTTATTGCAAGGGATGATCAAAAGCCTAGAGTATTTGATTTATCAGATTCTTTTGTGATGATTATAAGAAATATTGTGGAAGAAACTTTTAAGTATTATTATCTTACTTCTATTGATTATCAAGATTTCTTAAGTGTTTTTTGTATTCATGTATCCGAAATGATTAAAAGGTGCATGAATTCAATTAGCTATGTTCCAACTAATATTTCTATTAAGCAAAATGCTCCTTATGTATATGAAATTGCTGTTAGTATAGCTTCTAGAATTGCTAAGACTTTTAATATAAATATTCCAGAAATTGAAATAAATTTGATTTCCATTCATATTGGCTACGCTATAGAACAAGCTATTGATAAATCTTCTATTGCACCTATTGCGATAGTTACGCAATTTGAAAAAAGCGGCGATTTGATTGCCGATAAAATTGTTAAGGCAATTGGCTATAAAGTACAGATAATGGGTTTTTATAGTTCTTTCTATGAAATTCCTTATGGTTTATATAAAAAGTGTTTGATTGTTTCAACAGAAAAAGAGGATGTTAACAATAAAAATCTTTGTATAATATCGCCTTTTGCGCTTGATAGTGATGTTATTAAGCTTCAAGAAACAATTACTTCTTTTATTAAAGATCGTAACAACAAGGAAGTGTCACAATTGATTGATAAGTATTTAAATAACTATACTTTCTTTATCGTAGATGAAGCAATGGATAAAGAGGATGCGATTAATTATTTGTGCGCTAAGGCCTTTGAAAATGGCGATGTATTAAAAGATTTTAATGTTCAAGTATTAAATAGAGAGAAGCTTTCTTCAACTTGTTTCTTTAATAAATTTGCCATACCACATTCAAATATCCAAAACGCTAATAACACTAAATTGTATGTGCTAATAAATAAAAATAAGGTTATTTGGGATAGGGCAAGAATTAAAATTGTGTGTCTTATTTTAATTAAAAGAGAGACTAATGATGATTTTAGAAAACTATATGCTGGACTTTCGGAAATACTATGTAATAACACTTCTTTGTTTGATAACGTTGATAAGATTAATAGTTTAGATGACTTTTTATATTATTTGTTAAGATAGGAGGAAAAAAGCAATGATTATTAAAGTAGGAACAACAAGAATTAAGGATATTATTAAGGATGTTGATGGCAAAAATATCAATGGTGTTACTTTTAAGTATACCGGTAAGACCATGGGCATTACCGCAACTTTTGAGCATGATGGAAAAGATTTTGATACAGCTAAACAAGCTCTAAGATCTTTTATCAAATCTAGTGATGAGTATGCAGCTCTTTTTGTATCATATAGTGAATAAAAACTAGGTACTCCTAGTTTTTATACCCTTGTTATATTTTCTTGAACTTATTGAAAATATATTTGCCTTTGCCATGCCCCTTTACTGGCATAATTATGTTATGTTTAAGCATTATTGTTATTAGTTGTGAACACCTTGATGATTTAAGCCCAGTTATATTTTCAATAACCGATCTACCAAATATAGTACCATCGCCACATTTTTCATAAAGCTTAATTATTTGTTCTCTTGTTTTCGAAGGTAAATCTTCAATGTCCACTTTTTCATGGCCAATGTCCACTTTTTGGCTTTGAATGTCCACTTTTTCATGGTCAATGTCCACTTTACCTTTTTTGCTAAACTTGCCGCTTATGTGCATTGAACGATTTGAGAGTTCATTATTTTCTTTTAGTAATAGGTTCCTTAAAAATAACTCCAAATATTCAGTTGTTTCATGAATTCCCTTTTCAAAGTTATTATAGTTTGCTCTTACAAGTGCGTTTCTAAAATACCAAGCATTTTTTGCAAAGATGTCATTTGTAACGTTGAAGCCTAGTGTTCTTAAATATTTTATAAAGAAAACAGCTGTTGTTCTTGTATTGCCTTCACCAAAGATATGTATTTGCCAAAGTCTAGAAACAAATATTGCTAAATGATGAATGATTTCGTCTATAGTTAAAAATTTATAGCTAAATCTTCTTTCTTCGTTAAAATCATATTCTAATGTAGCCATTAGCTCAGATGCGCTTCCGTAAATAACGGTAGCGTCATCTAAAATCCATTCTTTCTTCGTGATGTTATAGTCTCTTATTTTTCCTGCGTGTTTGTATATATCAAAAAACAACTTTCTGTGGATTGATATATATTCATTTGGGGTGAAGGAGAAAGCGTTCTCGGCAAGAATTTTCTTAATTCTTAAGGATACAGTGTCGGCTTCTTTGGTTCTATCATCTGGATCTATGCTTGGTTTGTTTTCATAATATTTATGTAAGAGCTCTTGTGCTTCATCTATGGAAATTTCACCTTCAATATTTTTAATTGCGATATCAAGCAAGTATTTAGACGGCTTTAGCCCATCAACGGCTTGCAAGCCAATAGCTGTGTGCCAAGCATAGCTTTTTTCGTATTTTTCTGGTTCTTTTTCTTTTGAATAAGATTCAAACAATTCTTTATTTAACACAACAGCCTCCATTTTTTATTTTATTTTAACAAAAATAACAAACATAAGTCCTTTCACACTAAGTGTTTGATAAGTTTTATTTTTATTCGAATTAATTCGAATCGATTTAATCCGAATAAAAATTGTGCTTACATCTTGGATAAAATTTATGGTAAGATAAGTCCTGTAAAAAAATTATCATAGATAAAAATAACGACATTAAATATCGATATGGCTGTTGTCTGGTGGCCATCAATAGATACTTAGTGTCGTTTTTTATTCTTTGAAAGAAGGGAGTATTTTATGCCAAAAACAAAATTTCAAAGTGTTGTCTTTACTTGCCTAATGGCTTTTTGCATGGTTTATTGTATGACTGTATATACAGTTGCGTTAAAATTTGGAGGACTAGAATATCAAGTATTTTTAATCGCTATTAAGGAGATGTGGTTAGAATATATCATTGTATTTTGTTTAATCTTTTTTATTATCACCAATACAGCTAAGAAGTTAGCATTTAGAATTGTTGATCCATCTATTGATAAGCCAATCTTTATCACACTAGCAATTCAATGTATGACAGTATGTCAAATTGTGCCAGTAATTACTTTAATTGCCACATTTATCCATAATGGTTTTACAGCTAATTGGTTTACAAACTGGATAGAGCTTGCTGTTACTTGTTTTCCAATGGCCTTATGTTTACAAGTGTTTTATATAGGGCCACTTGTACGTTTTATCTTTAGAAACTTATTTAGAAAATAATTATAAGTAGAACAAACATATTAAACAGAGGTTAGACTTTTGCACTAGGTTATTGCAAAAGTCTAACTTTTTTAATGTTTATACAAATTCTAGAATTTAGGTAATGAAAGGATACTTATATGGAAGATAAAAGAGTATTGTTATGCTGTGGCGCTGGTATGAGTTCTGGCTTCTTAGCTTCAGCTTGTGCTAAAGCAGCTAAGGAAAAAGGTTTAAACTGGTATGTTACAGCAAAAAGTCAAAGTGTTGCCATCGATGAGATGCCAGACTATGACATTTGTTTGTTAGGGCCTCATTTCGCTTCACACTTAGAAGAATTTAAGGAAGCTGCAAAGGAAATGGAATCGGATGTGGCTATCGCTGTTATTCCTCAAGAAGTGTATGGAAATATTGATGGTGCTAAAATGTGTGATTTCGCTATTAGTGAAATGAAAAAAACGGGAAAGATGTAAAGGAGAGTTATGACTACTAAAGTTGAAAAATCCAATAAGTTTATGGATTGGTTACAGTACAAATTTTCACCAGCAGTTGAAAATTTTATGATGAAGCCTTGGATTGCTGGATTCTCAGAAGGTATTATTAAGTGTTTACCATTTATCTTAACTGGTGCACTAGTGTTCTTCTATGAAGCGCTAGCTTCTTGGGTAAGTTTCTTACCTTCAATTACTTTTGTAAGAACTTATACATTCCAATTATTAGGCTTGCTTGCGGCTTTTAATATTGCAGGGCAAATAATGGTAAAGTTACGTCATCGTAATTATCAAATCGTGGCTGGTCTTACAGCGGTATGTGCAGACTTTATGGCGGTAAAGGGCGCAACTAACGCTGAAACAGGTTTATATGAATTAAGCTATTCTAGACTTGGCCCATCTGGCATTTTGCTTGGTATGGTTATTGGCCTATATGTTGCGGTAATATTCCATCTAGTTAGTAAAATTAAATTCTTTAAAGATGATTCTAGCGTTCCAACTTTTGTTCAAGAGTGGGTTAAAAATATCATTCCTATTTTCTTAACAACTTTAATTCTTGGAACAATTGTAATTTCTTATAATGTCGATATTCTTCCAATCATTTTAAAGATTTTTGCCCCACTTCAAAATGTGGCTCAAACTTTGCCTGGCTTTATCGCTCATAATACGATAATGTCATTATTCTATGGCCTAGGTGTTTCAGGCTGGACTTTCTCGGGAATCAATAATGCCATTTCTATTCCAGCTCAAGAAGCTAACTTGGCTGCTTTGGCTGCTGGACAGACTGCTCAATATATTAATGTTACGGAAATTAGATCTGGTATTGGCCTGATCAATATGGGCGGTATTGGTGCTACCTTAGCTTTAAATGTAATGTTCTTATTCTCTAGATCTAAAAAACTTAAGACACTAGGTAAGGTCTGTATTGGCCCAGGATTATTCTCTATCAATGAGCCAATCTTATATGGTGCACCAATGGTTTATAATCCAATTCTTTTAATCCCAATGGTCTTAAATTCAATCATTGGTTCAATACTTGTGTTTGTAATATTTAAGGCAGGGTTATTAAATTATCCAAATGTTTCATTACCTGGTGTTGGCACATTACCGGTAATTGCTGGAACGGTAATGCTTACGGGTGATTTTAGAGGTATCTTATGGTGGTTTGTTTTCTTTGCCATCTACGCACTTGTTTACTATCCATTCTTTAAGGTATTTGAAAAGAGTGTTTTAGAAAAAGAAAAAGAAGCTTTAGAGACTAAGGCTGAATAGAAAGAGGTTAACATATGGAAGAATTTGATTTTCCTAAGATTTCAATGAATATAATTTTGCCTGCTGGGGATGCTAGAAATAAGGCTAGTGAGGCTCTTGATGTGCTTATGGATGATGATGTTGATAGGGCTGAAGAGCTACTTAAAGAGGCCAAAGAGTATGTTAAGCAAGCTCATAAAGCTCAAACCGAGGTATTACAAGCTTTAGCATCTATGGAGTATGCAGGTAAGGAAGAACCAAAACTTCCTATGTTATTTATTCATGCTCAAGATACGATCATGACTATTATGTCGGAAGTTAATTTGACGGAAAAATTAATTAAGATGTACAAAAAATTAAAGTGAGGTTTTATGCAAGAAGTTAAAGAATTTCCAAAAGGGTTTATGTGGGGTGCTGCCACAAGCGCATATCAATGTGAGGGTGCGGCATTAGAAGATGGCAAAAAAGAGAATCAACAAGATGTCATTAATAGAGAGATTCATAATAAAAGAGGTTATGCTGATTGTAGTGTAGCAAGTGATCACTATCATCATTATAAAGAGGATGTAGCGTTAATGGCTGAAATGGGCTTTAGCTCATATCGTTTCTCGATTAACTGGTCAAGAGTTTTACCAGATGGTGTGGGAGAGCCTAATCCCAAGGGTGTACAGTTTTATCATGATTTGATTGATGAGCTTAAGGCCCATAATATTGAGCCAATTGTTACCATGTGGCACTATGATTTGCCTATGGCTCTTGTTGATAAATATGCTGGTTGGGCAGATAGACAAATTGTTGATGATTTTGAATATTATGCTAGATTTTTATGCAAAGAATATGGTTCAAAAGTAAAATATTGGTTAACCATTAATGAACAAAGTATTGTTGTAAACTATATCGATGTTAAAAATAAGATTAGGCTTGAGGATAAGTTTAATCCTAAATTTAGATATCAAGCTAACCACTATATGAATCTAGCTCATGCTAAGGCAGTTAAGGCTGTACATGAACTTGTTCCTGGGGGCTTAGTTGGTGCTGCTTTAGATATGGCTCCATATTATCCAGCTACTTCGGCCCCAGAGGATGTTATAGCGGCTAAAAACGCTTGCAACTTTAAAAATTACTTCTATATGGACGCTTACTTTAAAGGCGAATATACACCATCAGTTATGGCTTATTTAAAAAGGCAAGGACTAGACTTTGAAATTAAAGATGGTGATATGGAATTAATTAAAGAAGGTTCTAAGTGTTTTGATTTCTTGGGTATTAACTATTACCAATCAGCTTGTGTAAAAGCTCCTACGCCAGGCGCTTCTAGAAGATCTAAAGAAAATAACAAAGTTGGTAAGGGTGGCTCTGTTACTTATGAAATACAACCGGACTTATTTGAGGGCTGTAAAAATGAGTATTTAAAGGATACGGATTTCTCAATGCCAATCGATCCAATTGGCCTACAATATGTACTAGAAGATATTAATGATCGTTATCATAAGCCAGTTATGATTTGTGAAAATGGTTTTGGAGCATATGATAAACTTGAGGAAGATGGTTCCATTCATGATCCATATCGTATTGAATATATCAGGGCCCATATTAAGGCTATGGCTAGAGCTATTGAAAATGGTGCACAGCTTATCGCTTATAATCCTTGGTCAGCATTTGATTTGCTTTCAACAAGTAATGGTATTGCGAAACGTTATGGCTTTGTTTATGTTGATAGAACCGATGATGATGTAAAAGAATGTAAACGTTATCGTAAGGATTCATTCTATTGGTATAAGAATGTCATTAAGACCAATGGCAAGAATTTAGAATAATTTATTTGATAAGGGGCTACTTATTAGCCCCTTATTTAAAAGGAGTTTGTATGATGATAAAGCTTATTTATTCAATTATTTCATTAATATTAGTAATTATTTCACCCATCTTTTACTTTGTTTATGAGAAAAAGATAAACAAAGTAACCTTTAGTTTTTGGGATATTATAGTTGGAATAGTTGTTGAATTTATATGTAAACATGTACTTGTTAACTTTGTTATTTCCTTATTTAGTAGTTTAATTGTAAATACAACAATTTATGTTATTGTCTATGTCTTATTAACAGCTATTTCCGTTATTATTGGACTACTATTATTAAATAAGTTTTATTATCATGACAAACTTGTTAAAGATAATGCACTAGGTATTGCTTTGGGAATGTGTATAGCAGATATTTTAAATACCACGCTTATGGCATCCATTTCTAATCTTTTATATATTAGTCAAATTAATAATGGAACCTTATATGAAAATCTTTTAAAGAGTGTCAGTAGTGATGTAGCTAATAATGTAATTAATATGTATACTAATTTACCAAATGGCTATTTTATTTATGTTGGCATAATAAGTGTGGCAATGCTTGTGAGTAATTATCTAGTGATGATTTTATTTTCATTGGATAATAGGAAAGTAAATAAAGTGATTTTTCCTTTTGTGATGGAAGCACTTTTTACAACCGTTTACTATTTTACAGATCCTACTAAAATAGTATATGCGAATATAATACTAGTTGTATTTGCCCTTATCCAGTTTGTTTTTGGAAGATTAAATTTAAAGAATTATGGCTAATAGAGTAGATGTTGTGATTGGCTATTTATTGAATCAAGCTGATTATGTAAAAGTAGATAAGATTATTGATGATTGTAAGATTTCACGTCGAACTTTTTATAATTATCTAAAGGATATCAAAAGTGATAATCAATATATTGTTGAATCTAATGATAACGGTATTAAGCTAACTTGTAAAAATACAAAATTAAATAGAAAAAGGCCCGAGGATTATGATGAGCGAAAAACATTTATTTTAAGAAAGGGTTTGATTCGTGGAGAAAGATTACATGTTGCTTATTTATTAGATTATTTCGCTATATCGGATTCTACTTTTCATAATGACATCATTAAATTAAGAAGGGAAATTGGTAAGTTTCATGTGCGTTTAATTAGTAAAAATGATGAACTTATGTTTTCTGGTAACTATCATGATTTAAAAAAATTAACACAACATATTATTTATTCTGAAAGTAATAGTACACAATCGCTTTTATCTACTAGTAGACTACAAGAAATATTTCCTAATTTAGATGTTGAATTTGTGCTTTCTTCTATAAGAAATGTACTAAGTGAGCTTAATTATTTCATGGATGAATATTCAATTATAAACTTGGGCTTGCATATTTTAATATCTTTAAATCAAGAGGTGAACGGCATACTTCCTATTAACAATAGTGATGAAAATAAAAGTAGTGAGGTAATTAATAGAATCTGTGATCCGATTGAAAAGAAGTATAATTTTTCTTTTTCTAAGAATGCTAAAAACCAGTTTTCAATGATTTTGGCTACTCGAATTAAAGATAACAATCAATTAAATAATGATTTTACTAATATAGAGACTATAAAGCTTTCTAGCGAAATATTCGATAGTTTAATGAGCAATTATAATCTAGATATGAATGATACTTCCTTAAAGTATTCTTTTATGTTGCATCTAGATTCTTTGTTGACTAGGATTAAAAATAAGGTTAATTTAAATAATCCGCTTCTTTCAACTATTAAGCAATCTTCACCTATTACTTATGATGTGGCAGTAACTATTGCGGGTATTATTAGAAAGCATATGCACTATACTATTTCAGAAAGTGAGATTGCTTATATTGCCTTGCATATTGGCACACGTATTGAGGAACTAAAGTCTATTAGAAATAAGCTAAATGTCATCATTGTTAGCCCTGAATATTATAACTATAACTCTGGCCTTAAGAAGATTGGCCAATTGTATAGTGAGGATTTATATATTTCCAATGTTTATACATCATTCGATAATTTAAGTTTATTGGATGATGTTGATCTTATTATTTGTACTATATCTTCATATATCCAAAATAGTTCGATTCGACAATTAAGGATTTCAAATTTCCTTACTAGTGATGATCGAAATAATATTTCTAATATCATTCAAGATATAAAGAAACAAAAGAATATGAATAGAAGTAAGAAGACAATTAATTCTTTATTTAAAAGAGATTTGTTTTTTGGTCATAAGCACTTTGATAGTAAAGGTGAGGCGATTGATTTTTTAAGTGATAATTTATATAAGAATGGCTATGTTTTAAAGGATTATAAGCAAAGCATAAATAAAAGGGAAGAGATTGCGCCAACTGATTTTAATATGATTGCCATACCTCATCCAGCAGAGTATTCGGCTAATGAGACAGTAATTAGTGTTTGTTTATTGGACGAACCATTAAATTGGGGAAGGAATGATGTTTCCATTATTATGATGATTAGTGTCTCTAATAAGGACTTTGAGACTTTTGATGACATCTTTACTTCTATTACACAATTAGCTATGGAACCTAGTAAGTTAAAACAACTAGCTAAACAAGATAATTATGATGGCTTTATAAAAGCATTCTTATCTATGTTGTATGAGACGATATGATAATACTTTTATAGTGCACATGGTTTTATTACCCACTTTATTACCCACTTTAATACCCACCTAAATAGATGCGAATGTTTTAAAAGCCCTTATATTATAGGGCTTTTAAAAATTTATCACCCACTTTATCACCCGCATAGATTACATATTTTATAGGCGATAATTCATAAAACTTGTAATTTCAAGCTATAAAAAAGTCTTAAAACTTGTAATATTTGGTTACAAAAACATCATAAAACTTGTAATTCATTAGTATGGATTAGAGAAATGTGCCTTAATTAGGGCGTTATTTGGTATAATGTCCTCAATATTAGTTTATGTTGTACAGTGATTTTAAAAAGGATGTAGATAGAGTTTCTTCTTTATCATTAGATGAACAAGAGAAATTCTATGAATCAATATTTAATAAATATGCTGATCAATTAGATATTCATGCAGCAGTTAGTTTTTATTTGGGCAAAGTTTATTATTTAAAAGGTAGTTTTGCTAAGGCTAAAGAAATGGTTTTGCCGGTGACTATGGAATATCAAAAATATCCTTTTGTGCATGAACTTATTTCTTGTTTTAATTTAATGGGCGTAATGTCTTATTATGATGGGGCATATGTTTTATCTAGATATTATTATCGTAAGGCTTTAGATATTGCAAAGGAACATAATGATGTTGGCCAATATTCTTATGAATATAACAATTCTTCAATTGATTTTATGTATGAGAAAAAGTATGAAGAGGCTCTTGATGCATTGTCTAAGGCTTTAGAATATTTGCCTTATTCTAGTCAGGATTTGGGCTCTTATATTTACTTAAATTTGGCTGAAATATATAAAAGCCTTAATAGATTAGATGATGCCTACAATGCCTTTAAAATAGGTATTGAAGAGTATGATGGCTTAAATATTATTGAAGATGGTTATCTTTCAACGGGTGTAGAAATATATCTTATGAGGGGTGACTATGACAATTATCACAAATATCGTGAAAAGCTCGTTTCCATGATTGATGACTTACCAGCTCCTAGATATATCGACTGTTGTTTCTCTTTGTTTGATTGTTTACTATATGAAAATAATTTTAGTGCATGTAATAAGATAATTGATTATATGTCTAATTATGTAGAGTTGCATAAAAATGAGACACGTGTTGGTTTGCTTGTAGAGTCAAGACGTTATGAGCTTGGTAAAAAGAAGAATGATAAAGATATCATGCTTAAGGCGTTAGAAAATAAGAATGCTTATTATGAGAAGATTTATGAGCAATCTCAAGTCTTAAGTAGCCAAGATATGGATCGTTACTTTGATCTTAATAAGAAGCTTCAGATTGCTTACAATAATGAGCTTAAGGCCAATAGGGCCAAGAGTGAGTTTTTGTCAAATATGTCTCATGATATAAGAACACCTATTAATGGTATCTTGGGTATGCTTCAAATAATTAGAGCTAATCCAAATAATAGTTATAAGATTCATGATGCGTTTAATAAGATTTGGGCAAGTAGTGAACATTTACTTACTTTAGTAAACGATATTTTAGATATGTCTAAGCTTGATTCTAGTGCGGTTATTGTTGAAGATAAGTCTTTTAATATGAATAAAGTATTAGATCAAGTAAAACTTATTTGTTTGGCTCAATGTGAAAAGAATCAATTAAAAGTAAAACAAGAACGTCATATTGTTCATGATAGGTTAATTGGTAGTCCTATTTGTTTAGAGAAGATACTAGTTAATTTGTTTTCTAATGCGGCAAAATACAATAAATATAATGGTTCTATTCATACTTATATTAATGAAGTAAGTGATAAAGATGGCGTAGCTAACTTTGAGCTTGTTATTGAAGATACTGGCATTGGTATGAGCCAAGAGTTTATTGATAACAAACTATTCAAAAGTTTTACGATGGAAAGTGATGAACATCGTAAAGATAGTTCAGGACTTGGTATGGCTATTGTTCATGAGATTGTAAATAAGATGAATGGTACTATCGAAGTAGAAAGTAAGGTTAATGTTGGAACCAAATTTAAAGTATGCCTTCCTTTTAAGATTGATGATAATAGTGTAGAAGATGAAAAGAAAGTAGTGCGTAAAGACTTAACTAATCTTTCAGTTTTAGTTGTTGAAGATAATGAACTAAATATGGAAGTAGTACGTTTTATGCTAGAACATTCTAAGGCTATTGTCTGCGAGGCTAGAAATGGTCAAGAGGCTGTTAATATTTTAAAGAATAATAAGTTTGATTTTATTTTGATGGATCTTACGATGCCTATTATGGATGGCTATGAGGCAACAAGACAAATTAGGGCAATGGGTGATAATACACCAATTTTAGCTATGAGTGCTAATGCGTATGCAAGTGATGTTAGAAAGTGTCTTGAAGTAGGTATGAATGGTCATATTTCTAAGCCTTTATATATGGAAGATTTAATCAATAAGATCGCTTCATTTTTATAATAAAAAAAGACGATTTAATCGTCATCTATATATAAACACTTTTAAGTGTAATCGGTATATATAATCGCTACTAGGTAGCGTTGTTGGTATATGTGAACTAAGCATATTGCTTAGGCACTATCTATAATACAATATCCAATTTTTAATACAACATTTTTTTAGAACTTTTTATCTAAAAAGTAATGAAAGTGGTTACATTTTTAATAAAATATCAGATAATTTAAAAGATGGATAGAAGTGATCAAGAATTAAAATTACAAATGACTAGAGATATGCTTGCTAGTATGCTTGGTGATGATAAAGATAGCTCTGGTAAGTATGGGACTAAGCTTGTTATTAATAGGACAAAGGAAACTAATGTTTATAGTACTATTTGTAAGCAATTAAGGGATTGTGAAGAGTTTTTGTTTAATGTGGCCTTTATTACTGATGATGGTTTAATAATGCTTAAGCACACACTTGAAGAGATAAAATGCAAGGGTAAGATTATAACTTCTGATTATTTAACTTTTAATAGTCCTAAGACTTTTAAAGAACTTTTAAAACTAAAAAGTGAAAGAGTAGATATAAGAATATATAGTAAAGATAATTTTCATGCCAAGGGTTATGTTTTTAAAAAAGGTAATGAATATAAGGCTTTGATTGGCAGTTCTAATTTAACGGGTAATGCGCTTAAAAGAAATACGGAATGGAATGTTTTAACCAGTTCTTTAAGCGAGGGAACTTTTATTAAAGATATTATTGATGAATTTAATAATGAATGGGAAAAAGAAACAATTGAATTAAGTGATGCTTGGATAGAAGAATATTCTAAAAAATATGAAGCAAGTCGTAAATTTATTGAAGGTGGTAATCAATTTATTGCTGATGCATGTGTCCCAAGAGTCAACAAGATGCAAGAAGAGGCCTTAACTAATTTGCAAACTCTAAGGGAAAATGGTGAAAACAAGGCTTTATTAATTTCGGCTACGGGTACAGGCAAGACTTATTTAAGTGCTTTTGATGCCTATAACTTTATGCCTAATAAGCTCCTTTTTATAGCTCATCGAGGAAAACTATTAACAGATGCTCAAAAGTCTTTTAGAAATATTTTTGGTGATATTCCTTCATCTATCTATAAAGGGTCTAATAAAGATAGTAATTGTCGATTAGTGTTTGCTTCTATACAGACGCTTGCTAAAGATGATAATCTATATTCTTTTAAAGAAGATGAATTTGATTATATTGTGGTAGATGAGGCTCATCATAGTTGTGGACAAACTTATAAGAAGGTTTTAAAGCACTTTAAGCCCAAGTTTTTACTAGGTATGACGGCTACTCCTGAAAGAATGGACGGTGGCAATATATTTAGTTTTTATGATCATAATATTGCTTATGAGATAAGGCTAAATGATGCGCTTGAATATAATTTGCTATGTCCTTTTCATTATTTCGGTATAAATGATTTTACAATTGATGGCGAAATCAAGGATAACAAGGATTTTAATAAATTGGTTAGTGAACAAAGAGTAAAACTAGTGATGGAGAAAGCACATTACTATGGCTTTTCAGGGGATAGAGTTAAGGGGCTAATTTTTGTAAGTCGTATAAAAGAGGCTTATGAACTATCAAAGCTTTTTAATCAAAAGGGTTGGCACACTGATGTTATAAGTGGAGAAGATAGTGATGAGGAAAGAGAAAGAAAGATCGAGTCACTTGAAAGTGATGATCCAAATTCTTTAGACTACATTATTTCCGTTGATGTTTTAAATGAAGGCGTTGATATACCAAGTGTAAATCAAATTATCATGTTAAGGCCTACCCAATCAGCTATCATCTTTGTTCAACAGCTTGGTAGAGGGCTTAGAAAAACGGATGATAAAAAATATGTTGTAGTATTAGATTTTATTGCCAACTACAATAAAAGCTATTTAATTCCCATTGCTTTATCTGGCGATAAGAGTTATCAAAAAGAAAACTATCGTCGTTTTATCAATGAAACCGATATAGCAATACCTGGTATTGCTACTGTTGAGTTTGATGAGATTGTTAAAGATAAGATTTTTGAACTGATTAATTCTACTGAAATTTCAAATAAAGCAGAATTGTTTAAAGAATATACCAAACTTAAAAATATGCTTGGAAGAATTCCCGATTATGATGATTTTTTAAAGTATGACACCATCGACTTAGGTCTAATAATTAAAGAATATATCAGTTATTACATGTTTTTAAATAAAAAAGAAAAAGATTACAAAGTAACTTTTAGCGATGATGAAGTCGATTATATTAACTTTATTTCTTTTGAATTTACTAATGGCTATAGAATGGATGAACTAGATTATATTGAGAGAATAATTGATGATAAACCATTGGTTTTTAATGATAATCCAAAAGATAGATGTATTGAGAGATATTTGAATACAAACTTTTTTGAGAATATTGATAAGAAACGTTATCACTCTCATAAATTTCTTGCTGAAGATGGTAATATTGATAAAACTTTTAAAGAATGTTTAAAAAATAAGGAGTTTGTTTTAGAACTTAAAAAGATCATCGGCTATAAAAGGCAAGTAAATGAGCTTCGATATGCAAAAAATAAAAAATACAATGGCACCGATCTTATTCTATATGAGCGTTATACTAGAAATGATGTCTGTCAATTGCTTAATTGGGATAAAAAACACAATGGTACTATTATCGGTGGTTATAAGTATGATGAGGGTTCTAATACCATGGCTGTTTTTGTTACTTATAATAAAGATCTTGAGGAAACTAAGGCTTCATTGATGTATGAAGATAGGTTTATTGATAATAAGCATATTTGTTGTATGTCTAAAAATAATAGAAAATTGGATTCTATAGAGATTATTAGATTAAAAAATCAAAACAATACCGGTATGAAGGTTCATTTATTTATCAATAAAGTAAAGGGTGAAAAGGATTTTTATTATCTTGGTGAGGTTAAATATACAAACGCTATACAAACAAAAAATGGAAATGGCGACAATATTGTGGAAATATATTATGAGCTTTTAAATTCTTGTAAAGATAGTATTTATGATTATTTAACTACCAAGATAGTTGAATAAAAAAATACGCCATTTGACGTATTTACTTGTTAATGTAATCTATTAATTTATTAAAGATTTCTTCATCAGCTGGTACCCAGTTTATAGAAGGATCTTTTTTAATTTCTATCCATTTATAGCCTAGATGATCATTTAAGTGAATGTGGTTACTTAATGGTGTACATAAGAAGCATTCCATGGATAAATGAAAATTTGGATAATCATATTCTCTTGTCATAAGGTATTCATCAACAGATATATCTATTTCCATTTCTTCTTGTATTTCCCTAATTAGGGCATCTTTTGGGGTTTCATTAGGTTCTATCTTGCCACCTGGAAATTCCCAAAGCCCTTCAAATTCACCTTTTTTTCTAGCGGCTATAAGTACTTTATTGTTTTCTAGCATTAGTGCTGCGACAACTCTTATTGTTTTCATTAATTACTAAGTTCTCCTCTTATATTTGTTTCCATCATGGTTTTAATATCTTCTTTAGATAAGTCTTTGCTTAAAAGATAGTATAGTTTAGCTACAGCTGCTTCAGTGGTAATATCATATCCTGATATTGCACCCGCTTGTTTTAAAGAATTGCTTGTCTCATAGGTGCCAAGTGATACTTTGCCATGTATACATTGTGAACATATTACTACCAGTATGCCATTATCAAAGGCTTGTTTAATTATGGGTAGTAATAGTCCATTATTATCAGGGATATTGCCAGATCCAAAGGTTTCTATTACAACTGCTTTTAAATCTTTTGTCATAATATTTTTAAAGAGGTTGTATTGAATGCCTGGGAATATTTTTATGACACCAATGGGGTTTTCTTTTAGTTTTACTAGATTAATCTTTTTATCTTGTTTAGGAAGTAGATTATTCTTATCTATTTCAATGTTTATGCCTGCTTGGCCAAGTAGAGGGTAATTTGGTGATTTAAAGGCAATTAGGCCATCACTTGAGTATTTAATTGATCTGTTGCCTCTTAATAGTTTGCCACCAAAATATAGGCATACTTCATTAATATCGCTGGCTGCAATCATGATGGAAGTAATTAGATTATCTCTGGCATCATTTCTTAGCTCACATAAGGGAATTTGGGAGCCGGTAAAGACAACTGGTTTACTATTGTTTTCTAGCATAAAGGATAAGGCACTAGCGCTATAGGCCATTGTATCAGTTCCGTGTAACACAACAAAGCCATCATATAAATCATAGTTTTCATATACTTTTTCACCTATCTTATTCCATTCTTTAAGAGATATATTGGATGAATCAAGGATTGGTGAGATTGCTTCAATGGTCCAACTAGGCATATTTGGATCATGTAGTTCTTTTATATTGTCTACCATTTTAAGGAAACTGTTCATTTTAGGGGCATAACCATTTTTTGTTTTGGACATGCCAATGGTTCCACCAGTATAGATAATCAAAATTTTCTTTTTCATAACATTCTTATTATAATTCTAGTATGTATTATTTGGGTGAAAATGTGGTTATAAAGGGTAGCGTATCAATTGGTGACAACGTTAGCTTTTGGCATAATTGTGTCGTTCGTGGGGATACAAATACAATAGAAATTGGTGATAATACTAATATTCAGGATAATTGTGTTATTCATGTGGATAAAGAATATGGTGTTAAAATCGGTAAGAATGTCACAATTGGTCATGGAGCTATTATTCATGGTTGTAGTATTGGCGATAATTGTTTAATCGGTATGGGCGCTATTATTTTAAATGGAGCGGTAATTGAGGATAATTGTCTAATTGGGGCTGGTAGTTTGGTTAGTGAAAATAAGCATATTGAATCAAGTAGTTTAGCTTATGGTAGTCCTTGTGTTGTTAAAAGGAAACTTGATGAAAATGGCCTTAAGATGATTAAAGATAATGCGCTAGAGTATATTGAAAATGCCAAGGAGAGTTTGAATAAGCATGATTAAGGCAATCTTTTTTGATATTGATGGAACTTTACTTTATGGTGATAAGGGTGTTCCTAAAAAGGAAATAGAAGACTTAAGGATACTAAAGGAAAAGGGTATTAAGATTGTTGTGTGTACAGGTAGGGCTATTAATGAGGTTAAGCCACTTGGGCTAGATAGATATCATTTTGATGGCTATATTGCCTTGAATGGTCAAACTATTTTTGATAGTGAATATAATCTTGTTAGTGAGCATCTTTTTGATAGTGCTGATTTAAATAAGTTATTAAAACATTTTAATGATAAGGAGTTTGTCATTGGCTTAAGTGGGGAAGATGGTCTTTATGTCAATTATGTTGATGATAAGGTTAAATTAGAAAACAAGATATTAAATATTAGCTTACCTAATGTTGGTGAATATCATGGTGAGAAAATATATAGTGCTATTGCTTATTGTGATGATGATAAAAAAGAAATGTTAAAGAATGAACTAAGTAATTCTAGTATTACTTATTGGAATAGTTATGGCATTGATATCTTTAAAAAAGATGGTGGCAAGGGTAAAGGTATTAGGGAATATCTTTTGTTAAATGGTATTGATATTAAGGATACGATGGCCTTTGGCGATAGTGAAAATGATATCGAGATGCTTAAGACTGTTAATATTGGCGTGGCTATGGGTAATGGAATAGAGGAGCTTAAGAAGGTCAGTGATTTTGTTACCTTGGATTTATACTTAGATGGTATTGATTATGCTCTAAGGCGTTTTGGGGTAATTTAATAATTTTATACTCAGTAATTACACATTAAACTATAAATGATAAAAATATGCTTGTAACATAGGCTATTATTAATGTCTTGTTACTTGCGTATTTTTTTATTTTTATTAATTTGACAATATTTAGGTATACCAACAACATGATCTTGATTTGTTTATTAAATTAGATTTATATTTGTTATCTAAAATACTCTATAGGTAGTCCAATATAATCATTTAAATATAAAACCACAATTTTGTAATAGGTGCCACCACATCATGGTTTACAAGATAATGCTAAAAAAGAAACGACGTCAATAGTCAAAGACGAGGTACAAACTCTTTTAGTATGCAAACCTTCTTGGAATATTGTCCTGAATAATATATAATATTCAGGACAAAAGGAGGCTAGTATATTGGCAAAAGGATTCTCAAAACAAATACAAGAGAGAATTAGAAACGCGGCTGATGGCACGATTTTTGTGAATTCTGATTTTGTGGATATTGCCGGCCAGGAAACGGTTAGACGAACTTTGAACAGAATGGTGCAAGCTGGTGTACTTTCCAGAATAATAAATGGTGTCTATGAAAAACCGAAGTACAGCAAGCTGCTTGATGAATATGTAGCGGCTGACCCAGATGCGGTTGCAAGGGCTTTGGCAAAAAGTTACCATTGGAGCATTGCACCATGTGGAAATACAGCTTTGAACTTGCTAGGCCTCTCTACCCAGGTAACAGCCCTTTACTCCTACATTAGTGATGGCCCGTATAAGACCTATGAATGGAATTGTACCAAGTTAGAATTTAAGCATAGGACCAACAAAGAAATCACTGGTCTATCTTATATGACTAGTTTAATAATTCAAGCGCTAAAAACCTTAGGAAAGGATAATGTAACACCAGAGATTATACAAACACTTTCTAAAAAACTATCAGATGATGAAAAACAGACATGTCTTAAAGAGGCAACTGAATCCACAGATTGGGTTTATGATACGATACGAAAAATTTGTAAAGGGGACATACAATGAGAAATGTAGCACAATTACCAGCAAGTAACAGGAGTGAACTGTTTTTAAATACAGCCGATAAGATGGGCTTGAATGATGCAATTGTCGAGAAAGATTTTTGGGTGTGCTTTATGCTAGATTATCTATTCCACTATTGCCCTTACAAAGACGCAATTACCTTCAAAGGTGGTACTAGTCTTTCCAAAGCGTTCAATCTGATTAGCCGCTTTTCTGAAGATATTGATCTAATCTTGGACTGGCGGGTGCTTGGATATGGCAAGGATGAACCTTGGGAAAAGCGTTCCAACACCAAACAAGATGCATTTAACAAAGAAGCCAATGCTCGGGCAGAAGCTTTTCTTGCGAAACAGTTTTGCCCCACTATAAAGGCAGAACTTTCTGAAATGCTAGGATGTGATGCGAACATTTACATAGACGAAATGGATAAACAGACTGTTATCTTTGCTTATCCTTGTTTATTTACAAATTCCGCTACTTTACAGGTTATTCGTTTAGAGATTGGTGCACTAGCTGCTTGGACACCTGCAAAAATAGCTAGTATTGAGCCTTATGCAGCGACTTATTATCCAAAAGTCTTCGCGCAAAAAAATACGGCAATTTTAACTGTTGCGCCAGAGCGAACGTTCTGGGAAAAGGTAACAATCCTACATCACGAGGCGAATAGACCTGAAAGTTCAGCGATGCCAAAACGTTATTCTAGACATTATTATGACCTTTATCGCATGTCTATAACGCCTATAAAAGAAGCTGCTTTTGACCAACTGGAACTATTAAAAAAGGTGGTAGACTTCAAAATGAAGTTCTATCCAAGATCTTGGGCAAAATACCAGGAGGCTGTTCCAAAAACTTTGAAGCTAGTTCCACCACAGTATCGCTTAGCAGTATTGGCTAGTGATTATAAGGCAATGAAGGATATGCTTTATGGTGATGTACCAAGCTTTGAGATGGTTATGAGTGCTATTGCAGAATTGGAAAAAGAAATCAACGCACTATAAAAAATGATAAGTGAACAATATTGTACAAATCTTTGATATTCTACTAAAGTCCGTATAGTATATATGTTAATATATAGGTGTCCATAAAGAGAGGCGGAGAGACAAGCTCGATGATTCCTCAGCAACCCCCTTATAGAGAAGGTGCTAAAGCTTGAATGATGGGTATCTTAGTTTATTTTGCCCATCGGTGATGGGTTTTTATTTTCCTTTATGGATAAGAAAGAAGGAAAAATTATGATTGAGAAAGTAAATCCGGGCCATCCTGATAAGGTGGCCGATCGTATTGCGGGTGCTATTGTTGATTTAGCATATAAGAAACAAGAAACACCTAAGATTGCTGTTGAAGTATTAATTGGACATGGTTATTGTCATGTAATAGCTGAGACCAGTGTTGCGTTTAATGATGGTGAGATTGAGGCTATTATTAAAAGGATTGCAGGGGATATTAAGCCTGATGTTTCCATTGTTAGTCAAGATGTTCATTTAGCTAATAATCAAAAGGGTGAAATAAGATGTGGCGATAATGGTATCTTTAAGGGTGTTCCTTTAACTGATGAACAAGTTAAGTTAAGTAAGATTGCAAGAGATATCTATACCAAATATCCAAGTGATGGTAAGTATATTCTTGATGGTGATAAGCTTATTATTTGTCAAAGTAATGCTTCTAGTGATGAATTAAAGGCTCTATATCCTGGTGCAATTATTAATCCACTTGGTGATTGGAGTGGTGGCGTTAATGTTGATAGTGGTGCCACTAATCGAAAACTTGGCAGCGATATGGCTGATAGTGTAACTGGTGGAGGTCTTCATGGTAAGGACTTATCTAAGGCTGATGTTAGTGTTAATATTCATTGTTTCTTGAAAGCACAAAAGTTAAATAAGCCAGTTAGTATTAGTTGTGCTATAGGAGATGATACAATCGATGGTTTACCATATAGTGAAATTGTTAAGGAAGCTAAAGAGTATATTGATTCTTTAGGTGGTTTTGAAGAGTTTGCCAAGTGGGGATTATATTAATTTTTGAAACCATTTTCATTAAAAAATGACTTGAATTTTCATGTTTAAATGATATTATAGTTTTGTTCAATAATGCCTGTCTTAGAGATGGGCTTTATTATTTTTGAACATTATATTTAGGAGGATGTTTATGAAAAAATCTGCTTTCTCAACTAAGACTGTTGTAGCTACTGCTATTGGTGCTGCATTGTTCTTTGTTGTAGCTAAATTTGTTAGTATCCCTAGCTTTATTCCAAACACTAACTTCTCACTACAATATGGTATCTTATCATTTGTTGCTGCTTTGTTTGGTCCTGTAGCTGGTTGCCTTGTTGGCTTTATTGGCCACACTCTTAACGATCTTACTTGGGGTTCAGTTTGGTGGACTTGGGTTGTAGGTAGTGCTGTACATGGTCTTATCGCTGGTCTTGCTAGCAAGAAGTGTAATCTTGACAAGGGCACATTTGGTAAAAAAGAACTTGGCGCTTTCTTGCTATACAATTTAATCGCTTGTGTTGTAGCTTGGTTAATCTTAGCTCCAGTTGGCGACGTTGTTGTTTATGCTGAAGATGCATCTAAAGTATTTGCTCAAGGTGCTTTCGCATGTATCGTTAACTTCTTAGTATCTGGTGTTATTGGTGGTTTATTATGCTTAGGCTATACTAAGACAATCGCTAAAGAAGGTTCATTAGATAAAGAATAGTTTTATAATAAGCCGGTTTTATACCGGCTTTTTACGTTTTTAGATTTATGGAAAAAATTATCAGTTTTAAAGATTTCTCATTTCAATATACAGCCCAAAAAAATCCAACATTAAAGAATATCAATCTTGATATTTATAGGGGTGAAAAAATCCTTATATGTGGCCCTAGTGGTTCTGGTAAGTCAACGTTAAGTAACTGTATTAATGGTTTAATACCTTATAGTTATAGTGGCAAAGTTGATGGTTCTTTAATAGTGGATGGTATTGACACTTCAAAGTCTTCAATATTTGAATTATCAAATCATGTAGGAACTGTTTTACAAGATACCGATAGTCAATTTATTAGTTTAACAGTTGCCGAAGATATAGCCTTTTCTTTAGAAAATAATTGTTATGACAATGAAGAAATGGAAAAGATTGTTAAAAGAGTCAGTGAAGAAGTGGGTATTAGTAATCATTTAAATAGTGCCCCATCAGAGCTTTCAGGTGGTCAAAAACAAAGAGTTTCTTTAGCTGGGGTAATGGTAGGAGAGGCTGATATCTTACTTTTTGATGAGCCTTTGGCAAATCTTGATCCTGAGACTGGTAAAAGCGCTATTGAATTAATTGATAAAATCCAAAAAAATAGTGGTTGTACAGTAATTATTATTGAACATCGTTTGGAAGATGTATTATGGCGTAAGGTTGATAGAGTAATACTAATGAACGATGGCACAATTACAAGTGATGAAGATCCAAATACTTTATTGAGTAGTGATGTACTTGTTAAAAGTGGCATTAGAGAACCACTTTATATTACATGTCTAAAGTATGCTGGTGTTAATATTACAAGTAATAAAAAGCCTGAGCATATTGATAGTTTATTACTTGATGAAAAAGATATTGAGACTGTAAATAAGTGGTATAACAATACTAAGACTATAAAGGATAAGAATAATAATGATTCTATCTTAAGAATTGATGATTTAAGTTTTAAATATATTCATAATGAAAATGATACTTTGCATAATATTTCTTTTGATGTAAAAAAAGGTGAAATGTTGGCGATTGTTGGTCAAAATGGTGCTGGTAAGTCTACTTTGGCTAAAATAATTTGTGGTTTTGAAAATAGTGATTGTGGTCATATTTATCTTGATGACAAGGATATAAGTAAAGAAACTATTAGAAGTAGGGCCAAGGATATTGGCTATGTTATGCAAAATCCTAATCAAATGATTTCTCAATCTTTAATTTTTGATGAGGTTGCCTTAGGCATTAGAAATATTGGCTTAAGTGATGAAGAAATTAAGGATAAGGTCTATGATGTTTTAAAGATTTGTGGTCTATATGAATTTAGAAATTGGCCTATAAGTGCTTTAAGTTATGGCCAAAGAAAAAGGGTTACAATTGCTTCTATATTGGTAATGGGTCCTAAGGTAATCATATTAGATGAGCCTACGGCAGGACAAGATTTTAAACATTATACAGAAATCATGGAATTTCTAAAAACGATTAATAAAAATGGTGTTACTGTTATCATGATTACCCATGATATGCATCTAATGCTTGAATATACTACTAGGGGTATTGTTATTGTTGATGGTAAAGTGTTAAGTGATAAAAAGAGCAGTGAAATCTTATGCGATAGTAGTTTAGTTAAGCAAGCTGCTTTAAAGGAAACAAGTTTATTTACTTTGGCTAATAAGTGTCATATTGATAATCCAGTTTCTTTTGTTGATTGTTTCATTAATTATGATAGGAAGGTAAGAGAAAAATGGCCGCTAAGACAGTATTAAACTACATTCCTAAGAAAAGTATTGTACATGAATTAACAGGTACAACTAAGTTAATTTTGTTTCTTCTTTTTTCAATTGTTTCAATGATTACTTTCGATATTAGGGTACTTGCAGCTTTATTTATTTTTTCATTGGTAACTTTTAAGTTGAGCAAGATAAAGTATAAAGAAGTTGCGTTTATGTTTAACTTTACAATTATTTTTACTTTGATTAATTTTATTGTCTTGTATTTGTTTAATCCAAATTATGGGCCAGACTTATATGGTTCAAAAACAGTATTACTACATATTGTGGGAAGATATGATATTACTGTTGAACAATTGTTTTATCAATTACATGTATCAAGTAAGTATTTAATTGGTTTGCCTTTGGCAATTATGTTTGTATCTACGACCAATCCTAGTGAATTAGCTAGTTCTTTAAATGCTATTGGTGTGCCATATAAGGTTAGTTATGCTTTCTCTTTGGCTTTAAGATATATACCAGATATTCAAAAGGATTATCATGATATATCTTTGTCTCAACAAGCAAGGGGTGTGATGCTTGGCAAGGATGTAAAGCTTTGGACTAGATTTAAGAATGCAATTACAATTGTCCTACCATTAATTCTTGTGAGTATAGCGCGAATTGATACAATTTCCAATGCGATGGATTTAAGATGTTTTGGTAAGAATAAAAAGAGAACTTGGTATATGCGTAAGAAGTTTACTAAAAAGGATTATCTTGTCTTAATAAGTTGTATTGTTTTTGCGGTTTTGTGTTTAGTCGTAACTTTTTCAAATGGTTCTAGGTTTTATAATCCATTTAATTAATATAAGGAGAAAATAAATGAAAAAAATGTTAGTGTTTCAAACTGATTTTACTTATGCAGAGGGTGCTGTAGCTTCCATGTATGGGGTATGTAAAAGTGTTGATGAGGATATAGAGCTTATTACAGCTACTCATCAAATACCGCAATATGATACTTATAGTGCCTCATATAGACTTTATCAATATATTGATTTTTGGCCAAAGGGTACCATCTTTGTATCCGTAGTTGATCCAGGTGTAGGTACAAGTAGAAGAGCATGTGTGGCTAAAACTTTAAATGGTTATTATATTGTTACGCCAGACAATGGAACTTTGACTCATGTCTATAATAAGTGGGGTATTGAAGAAGTAAGAGAGATTGATGAAACAGTTAATAGATTACATAGAGATGATAATAGCTATGTTTCTATTTTCCATGGTCGTGATTTATTTGGTTATTGTGGCGCAAAACTTGCAAGTGGCAAGATAAGTTATGAAGAAGTTGGTAAGGCTTATCCAGTTGAGGAGATTGTTCGTCATGATTTAAGTGAGGCGGTTGTTTTTGATAATAAGATTGAGGGTACTTTTGAAATAAATGATCCAAACTTTGGTAATCTTTGGACTAATATCAAGCTTGACGATTTTAAGGCCTTAGGTTTTAAGATAGGTGATAAAGTTAAGACTGGCATTTATTTTGATGATAAGCTTTTATATACTTGGGACTTATATTATTATGATTCATTTGGTAAAGCCGATAAGGGTAGTGTCATGATTTATAATAACGAATTAAATAAGATGGCTTTGGCTCAAGTTGTGGGCAATTTATGTAAGAATTACAATTTAGATTTTAAATTAGGTTATAAGGTGGTATTTGAACATGAATAATTTATTGGTATTTCAAACCGATTTTGGTTTAGATGATGGTGCAATTAGTGCTATGGAAGGTGTTGCCTTTGGGGTTAGTCAAAGTCTTAATATTAGACATTTAACGCATAATATTCCTCAATACAATATCTTTGATGCCTCATATCGTTTATTTCAAGCTATTAATTATTGGCCAGAGGGTACTGTCTTTGTATCTGTAGTTGATCCAGGTGTTGGTAGTTCTAGAAAAAGCGTTGTGGCTAAGACCAAGAGCAATCAATATATTGTTACACCAAATAATGGTACCTTAACGCATATTAATAAGTTTGTGGGTATTGAAGAAGTAAGGGAAATTGAGGAGAGCGTTAATCGTTTAAAGGATTCTGAATTATCTTATACTTTCCATGGTCGTGATGTTTATGCTTATACAGGGGCTAGACTTGCAAGTAATACTATCGATATGGATGGTGTTGGTAATAAGCTTGATTTAAGTGAAATAGTAGAAATTGAACTATATGGTTGTAAAGAGATTGAAAATGGGGTTAAGGGTCAGATTGATATTCTTGATGTACGTTTTGGATCACTTTGGACTTCTATTCCTTATGAGGATTTTAAAAAGTGTGGCTTTAAGTTTGGTGATAACATTTTAGTTAAAATTTATAACAAAGATATTTGTGTATACGCTAATACAGTAAACTATGGTAAGTCTTTTGCGGATGTACCAGTTTCTACACCTATTATCTATATGAATAGTGCTTATCATATTGCCGTGGCAATAAATCAAGGTTCTTTTGCCAAGGCCTATAATATTGGTGTAGGTAATGATTGGAAGATTACCATGCAAAGGGGTAATATCTAATACTTTAGCTTTTAAACATGAGGACATCCTTTATTGGAAGCCCTTTTTTAATGTGATAGTAAACAAAGTTTTTGAAGAAACGGATTATTTTTATAAAAAAGTTTTTGAAGAAACGGTCAAAAATGGATAAAATATTCTTGAAGAAACGGAATTTTATGAGAATATTTAAAAGAAAAGCTTATCAAAAGTTGTTAGAGTGGAAAAAATTAGATGGTAAATATGCGATTTTGATCGAGGGTGCAAGACGTGTTGGGAAAAGTACGCTTGCACTTGAGTTTGCAAAGAATGAATATGATTCATATATTTTAATCGACTTTGCAAAGCCATCAATACCCTTAGATATATTTGATGAGATATATGATTTAAACAGATTCTTTTTAAGATTGCAAACAGAAACGGGAGTTTCCTTAAAGAAAAGAAAGTCGGTTATTATCTTTGATGAAGTGCAATTATATCCAAAGGCAAGACAAGCTATAAAAATGCTTGTAGCTGATAATAGATACGACTATATTGAGACTGGTTCTTTGATTTCTATTAAAAAGAATGTTGAGGGGATACTAATACCTTCTGAAGAGTTAAAGCTTCAAATGTATCCATTAGATTATGAAGAGTTTTTGTGGGCAACTGGTAAGGATGATATCTATAATCTTTATAGGCAAATTTTAAAAGAGAATAGGCCAATAGGGGATTCTACCAATGCCAAGCTAATGAAGGATTTTCGAATGTATATGGCAATAGGTGGCATGCCCCAAGCCATAGAAACTTATCTTGATGGGGGAAATTTTAACGATATTGATTTAACTAAAAAAGCAATTTTAAGTTTATATTATGATGATTTTGTGCGTATTGATCCAAGTGGCAGGATTGGTATGATTTATAATTCTATTCCTTCTCAACTTGCCTCTAATAGAAAAAGATTTGTTATAAGTAATGCAACACATAAAAAGAAGACTTCAAAGGATGAAGAGCTATTCAATGAATTAGTTAATTCTAAGACGGTTTTGCCTTGTTTTAATGTGACTGATCCATCTCTTTCTTTAAATTTAACAAGAGATTTAGATAACTTTAAACTATATCTTTGTGATATAGGTTTATTTGTAACTCTTATGTTTAATGACTCTGAAGGCAATAATGAAGATATTTATGTGAAACTTTTGCGTGATAAGTTATCAGCTAATCTTGGTTATTTATATGAAAATGCGATTGCTCAAACACTTAATAGTAATGGCTATAATTTGTATTATCATACTTGGAATAAGAAAGATAGCACCCATTATTATGAAGTGGATTTCTTGTTTAGAAAAAATAATAAAATTATTCCTATAGAAGTTAAGTCAGGTAATATTAAGAAACATGAATCTATTGATGAGTTTTGTCGAAAGTATTCAAATAAAGTTGGGGATAGCTATTTGATTTCGCAACATGATATTTCACGTGATGGAATGTTGAAGATTATCCCAATTTATTTAGCTGGAATATTATTTGAAAATAAGCAATAAGCCAACTCGCACATTTTAGAAAACAATAGAAAAACGTACAAAATACAGGTATAAATATATGGAAAAACGTACATAAATTGTTATAATTTATATAGGAAAACGTATAATGTTGAAGCGAGATGTTGAATTAAAGATTAATAATTGGCTTGAAAATGATGATCGAGCACTTTTGGTATATGGTGTAAGACAATGTGGAAAAACATATATTATTAGAAAATGCCTTGAAAATTCTAAATATGATTTTGTTGAGTTTAATTTAGTAAATGATAGGGAAGTATTAAGGATATTAAGAGATACTTCTAATTTAGATGAATTATTTTTAAAGTTAAGCTTATATTCAAATAAAAAAATGACTCCTTATAAGACAGTAATCTTTTTTGATGAAATTCAAGAATATAAGGAAATATTAACTAAGGTAAAGTTTTTCGCCGATTATAAGAAATACAAGGTTGTTTTAAGTGGAAGTTTACTTGGTGTAGAGCTAAATAATATATCATCTGCTCCTGTTGGCTATTTGAATAGTATAAAGATGTATCCTTTATCTTTTAAAGAGTTTTTGCAAGTTTTTAATGTGAGTGAGCAAATAATTGATATTTTAAAGAAGGCATATGATAAAAGACAAGCGGTTGATGAAGTTATTCATAAACGTATGATGAGTTTGTTTAACCTATATCTTATTATTGGTGGTATGCCTAGTGCAGTTGCCAAGTATCAAGAGAGCCAAAACATTGATGATATAATGTCAATTCATAAGGAAATAATTAAAACTTATAAGATTGATTTCACTAAGTATGAAAACGATGATAAGAAACTAATCATTTCTAATATTTATGATTTAATTCCAAGTGAAATTAATGATTGTAATAAGCGTTTTAATATAGCGGATATTGATAAAAAGTTAAGATATGAAAGAATAAGCGATAGTTTTATTTGGCTTTATAAGTCGGGAGTATGCTTACCTACTTTTAATGTTACGGATATAAAAACACCACTTAAGATAAATGAAAAACATTCTTTAATGAAAGTGTTTGTGTCTGATGTAGGCATGCTTACAACGATATATGGAAAAGGCTGCAAATTAAAGTTAATGTCTAACGATAAAGATATTAATAAGGGGGCCATTTATGAGAATATAGTTGCTCAAGAATTGGCTTGTAAAGATATTGATTTATATTATTACAATAATAAAAAGTTGGGTGAAATTGATTTCTTATACGAAGATAATGATGGAATAGTTATGATTGAAGTTAAAAGTGGTAAGAATTATTTAAGGCATTGTGCAGTTAATAAGGCTTTATCACTATATAAAGATAGAATATCTAAGGCTATTGTTTTTAGCGTTGATAATTTAAAACAGGATAATGATGTCTTATATCTTCCTTTATACATGCTGATGTTTCTTAATAAGGATGTAGAAGTTGACATTGATATAAGTATTGATAAATTCAAGTTTTAATTGATTTAACAGTTGATACTCAATTAGAATGGAAATATGGGAAATTTATTAGATCAAGTATTTTATGATTTTGATTATGCTTTATTAGCGTTTTTTCATGGTTTAGCTTTAAAATGGGGAACAGTCTTAACACCTTTTTGTAAGTTTTTGGCAATAATAGGAAACATGCCTTTTTTATTACTTGGCTATGTTGCCTTAATTTTGATATTTACTAAAACATATCGTAAAAAGGGTATAACAATGCTTATGGCAATTATAATTGGGGCAATAATCACTTCTTTAATTATTAAGCCCTTTGTCTTAAGAAATAGGCCATATCAAAGTGATGTTGAAGTATTTAAAAGTTGGTGGCAATTTGTTGGCTGTAGTACAGAGTATGATTCTTCTTTTCCAAGTGGCCACTCTTGTGCGGCAATGTCTGGTTCTTTAGCCTTTCTTTTAAGTAGTAAAAACAAAAAGTATGCTTGGTTAATTATGATATATCCAATACTAATGGCATGTTCCAGAATGTATTTGTGTGTGCATTATCCAAGTGATGTCATTGTGGGATTAATTGTAGGTTGTATAGGGGCTATAATAGCTAACTTGATTGTTAAAAATATTTATAAGAAAAGGGGACTTGAATAGTCTCCTTAATTTTTTGATGGTGCACCAGACAAGATTTGAACTTGCACGAATAATCACACGCCCCTCAAGCGTGCGCGTCTACCAGTTCCGCCACTGGTGCATTACTTATTGTCAAATAGACAATAAGCCATGTATGAGGGTATTTTATACCCAATTTCATCTTTACTAAAGGCTTTTGGATGAATTATATATGATTCACCAATCCTTTTTTTATATTTTTCCTTAAATTTATTATAGGAAATGGTTGTATAGTTCTTGGATGATTTAACTTCAATTGGAATTAGTTTATTTTCTTTGCCAATTGCTAAGAAATCAATTTCTATATCATTACGTTTTTTCTCTTTGTTGTATTGGGTATAGAAATATAAATCAATATTCTTAGAGGCAATAGTTTGAGCAATCACATTTTCATATAGCATACCTTTATTAAAAGATAGCTTGCCATTCATTATTTGTTTATAAAGGTCCATTGAACCTATTTGTTTGCTTGCTAAAACCATACTTGTAAGAAGTCCAGTATCGCCCATATAGCATTTAATAGATGAAGTATCTTTATATAAAGATAAACTGATGCTTGGATCGCTGCATTTATAACAGAGATTACAAATCATTGAATCTTCAAGCCAAAATAATGGTTCATCATACATGGAATATGTTTGGCCATCCCCTATTTTTCTTAAGGATATTAATTTATTGCCATTGGATAAATAGCTTGGTAAGTTTTCAAAAAGTACCGATACTTTAGAACGATATTTAATGGATACTTTTTTGATATCATCCTTATATAAGTTGATAATTTTCATCTTAGCTTCATGGGCTTTAAAAAAATCTTTAGAGTTTTGGATATAGGCAAGAACACTTTGAGGCATGCCACCTATAAGGATGTATTCATTAAAGGCATAGCTAGCTTTTTTATGAAAGGAATCTATTAATGGGATCTTCTTTTCAAAACAATCTTTTATATAATCGGAAAGTAATTCGTTGCCAGTTGCCCATAAGAATTCTTCAAAGTCTAAAGGATACATTCTTAATTTATCTTCTTCAGAAGGTATTAAGATGTTTTCGACATTTTCTTTTATAGAAATAAGAGATCCTGTTTCAATATAATCGAACCTGCCATCTTTTACTAAATGCTTGATAGCTTGTCTAGCGTGGGGATAAAATTGCACCTCATCAAAAATGATTACAGAATTTCTTGGATATAGTCTAGTTTTAAATTCTAGCGAAAGTATTTGAAAAAACACATCTAAATCAGAAAGATTATTTTCAAAGTTATCCTTTATCTTATTAGAAACATTAGAAAAATCTATAAGAATATAGCTTTTATAGTTTTCTTTTGCAAACTTTTCGACGATTGTTGATTTGCCAATACGTCTAGCCCCCTCAACTAAAATAGCGGTTTTTCCGTTTGATTTTTCTTTCCATTCTAATAGTTTAGAATATGCTTTTCTTCTTAATTCCATAATACCCTTATTTATAGGGATATTTTAACATTTTAATTAACAATACGCAAAGTAAATTTATGCCGTTATCTTAACAAAACGCAAAGTAATTATTACGTTTTATCCTAACAATACGCAAAGTATTTAATAAAAAAATCTAGATTATTAGTCTAGATCAATATCCTATTGGTGCACTAGACAGGACTTGAACCTGCATGGTTGCCCATATGAACCTGAATCATACGCGTATGCCAATTTCGCCACTAGTGCATAAGATAATTTTAATACAAATCGACATAAATGGGTGTTTGTGTTGTTTGGTTTAGATGCTTGTTTAAATAGAATTTAAATATAAGGAGAAAAAGATATGAATACAGATAAAATTTATGCAGAACAAATCGCCAATGAATATGCGCCAAAAGATGAAAGTAAAGTGATTGCGCTTAAAAAGCTTGATAATAAGGCTAAATTACCAGCCCATATATTTACTTATAGTTTTGGTATTGTTGCGGCTTTAATATTTGGCTTAGGCATGTGTTTATCAATTGGAGTGCTAGGTTCTAATAAGGCACTTGGCATAATAATTGGTATTATTGGCATTCTTGGAATGAGTATAAATTATCCCATTTATAAGAAAATGTTGGAAAAAGGTAAACAGAAGTATGCTTTTGAAATCATGGAGCTTGCCAAGGAAATAAGTGATAAATAAGCATATAATTTAAAAAAGGTGAAAGTTTTGAATAAGTCTAGTAGTAAGTATTTTAATACGGCAGCTTTAATGGATGAAGCGTTTATAGAAATTCTTGAAAGGAAGGATTTTGCATATATTACAGTAAAGGAAATATGTGCAAAGGCTGATGTTAATCGTTCTACTTTCTACTTACATTATGAAACAATTGATGATTTGTTACATGAAAGCTTCAAGCATATAATTAAACAATTTGTTGATTATATGCCTGAAGATACAAAGCCTTTTCTTGATAAGTTAAATAGTTGTCCCGTTGATGAATTGTATTTGGTTAGTCCTAAATATCTAATTCCATATTTAAGTTTTATAAAAGAACATAAGCGTATTTATAAGACAATGTTAAGCCATTCTTCTGTATTTGAAACTAAGGATGCTTATAAGGACTTATATAAATATGTCTTTATGCCAATATTGGATAGATTTGATGTTGATAAAGATAAACGTGAATACATAATTCGTTTCTACATTGATGGTCTAATGGGTATCGTTAATCAGTGGTTAGAAAATGATTGTTATGATGATATAAATGATGTCGTTTTGGCTATGCAATATTGCACTAAAAGCCTTTAATTTGGGCTTGCACTTGCTTGGCAATGTGCTTACAATAATGTGGTATGGAATTTAGAAAAATTATTAATGTGGCAGTTATTGCCCATGTAGATGCTGGTAAATCAACTTTGGTTGATGCTTTCTTAGCTCAATCTCATGTTTTCTCGGATCATGATGAAATTGTTGAACAAGTAATGGATTCAAATGATCTAGAAAGAGAAAGAGGTATCACTATTTATTCTAAGAACTGTTCTGTTAATTATAAAGACTATAAGATTAATATTGTCGATACACCAGGACATGCTGATTTCTCTAGTGAAGTAGAAAGAATCATCAAGACTGTTGATACTGTAATATTGTTGGTTGACTCTTCTGAGGGTCCTATGCCTCAAACTCGTTTCGTTTTAAAGAAATCATTGGAGGCTAACTTAAGACCAATTCTTTTAATTAATAAGATTGATAAGAAGGATCAACGTGCAATTGAAGTTATTGATGAAGTATATGAACTTTTCTTGGATTTGGACGCTAATGATGATCAATTAGATTTCCCTATCCTTTATGGTATTGCTAAAGAGGGTATTGTTAGATATGAGATGAATGATACTAACAATGATATTGAGCCTTTATTTGAGACTATTGTTAAGCATGTTGAACCTTATCCAAATAAGATGGATAAGCCTCTTAAGATGCAAGTAAGTGCTCTTGCCTATGATGATTATATTGGTCGAATTGGTATTGGTAGAGTTTATGAGGGTTCTATTAAGGCTAATGAGACTGTTACCGTTTGTGATTGTGATATTAAGAAACAAAATCGTAAGATTGCCAACTTATATAACTATCAAGGTTTAAAAAGAGTAGCTATAAATGAAGCTCAATGTGGTGATATTGTTTTAGTTAGTGGTATTGATAATATTGAGATTGGAGATACTATTTGTGCTAATGGTGTAGTTGATCCACTTCCTCAAATTGATATTGAAGAGCCTACATTATCTATGAATTTCATGGTTAACTCATCTCCTTTCCAAGGCAAGTCTGGTAAGTATGTTACAAGTAGAAACATTAGAGAAAGACTTGAAAAGGAACTTGAGGTTAATGTTGGTTTAAAGGTTGAGGAAACTGATTCTACTGATACTTTTAAGGTATCTGGTAGAGGTGAACTTCATTTATCTATCCTTCTTGAAAATATGCGTAGAGAGGGTTATGAGGTTGCTGTATCTAGACCTGAGGTTATTTTTAAGACAATTGATCATGAACTTTGTGAGCCTATTGAAGAGGTAGTATGTTCTGTTCCAAATGATTATAGTGGTACGGTTATCAATTCATTGAACTTAAGAAAGGGTGAAATGATTGATATTCAAGATGAGGGTTCTTATACAAAGATTATTTATCATGTACCTACAAGAGGCTTAATGGGCTTTAGAAGTGAATTTATTAATTCTACTAAGGGCGAGGGTGTTCTTGTTAGAAAGTTTATTGAATATAAGCCATTTAAGGGTGAGATTCCTGAGCGTACAAATGGTGCTATGATTTCTTGTGCTACTGGTAAGACAATGACTTATTCATTGTGGAATCTACAAGAAAGAGGTCAATTATTTGTGGGTCCTGCTCAAGATGTATATGAGGGTCAAATCGTTGGTGTATCTAGTAAGATGCAAGATATGGAAGTAAATCCAACTGTTAATAAGAAGATGACGGCTGTGCGTTCTACTGGTAACGATGAGGCTATGAAACTTGTTCCTTATAAGCAATTTACTTTAGAGGAGGCTCTTGAGTTTATTAATGATGATGAACTTGTAGAGATTACTCCTGATGCGATTAGAGTTAGAAAGAAATATTTAACTAATTTAGATCGTAGAAGACATATGCGAGAAGTTAATAAGGGCGAATAATTATTTAAATAATCATCACTTAGGTGGTGATTTTTTATTGAAGAATGCTCTTTTCTTTGTATACATTGGGTTACAATAGTAGTAATTAAGAGGTGTTGTATGTCAAAGTATGTTTTAACTAATTGTTTTATTTTAGATGGTAATAAAGACATGGAGGCTAAGTGGGGTAGTGTTTATGTTGAGGATGATAAGATTGTTAAAATTGGTGATGATAAGCTAATTGATGGCTATGATGTAGTTGATTTAAAGGGCAAGTATTTAATGCCTGGTTTAATCAATATGCATGTTCATTTAGCTGGTAATGGTAAGCCGCAGAAAAAACAAAGAGATAATGAAAAGCTCGTTAAGCAAGTTTTTGCCACGGCTGCTGGACGCTATATTGCTAGTAAGCTGGTTGAAGATTATGCCAAGATTGAGCTTATGTCTGGCGTTACAACTATTAGAACAGTTGGTGGTCTAAGGGATTTAGATAGTAAAACACGTGATAAGATTAATGCGGGTAAGATGATAGGACCTAGAATCTTATGTTCAAATACGGCTATCTCAGTTAAGGGTGGTCATATGGCAGGAAGTGTTGCCAAGGCTTGTGATAGTGTAGATGAGGCTTTAGCTTTTATTGAACAACTTAATAAAGAGGGCGTTGACTTAATCAAGCTAATGATTACTGGTGGGGTTATGGACGCCAAGGAAAAGGGTGTTCCTGGTCAATTAAAGATGAAACCAGAGATGGTTAAGGCATGTTGTGATAGGGCTCATGAGCTAGGCTTTATTGTTTCAGCTCACGTTGAAAGCCCAGAGGGTGTTAAGGTGGCCCTTGAAAATGGCGTTGATTCTATTGAACATGGTGCCTTACTTGATGATGAGTGCATTAAACTGTTTAAGGAAAAGAAGGCTTTTCTAATTTGTACGGTTTCTCCTGGTATTCCTTATGCCTTATTTGATAGGGAAGTAGCTCATACAAGTGAGGTTGAAAAGTATAATGGTGAGATTGTTTTAAATGGCTTCATTGAAGGTAGTAAGAAGGCCTTAGAAAATGATATTCCTGTAGGACTTGGTAATGATGTTGGTTGTCCTTGGATTAGCCAATATGATTTCTATAGAGAGCTTGTTTATTTCCATAAGTATGTTGGTGTAAGTAATGCGTTTGCCTTATATACAGCTACTTTAAATAATGCAAGACTTGCAGGAGTAAGTGATATAACTGGTTCAATTGAAGTAAATAAGTGTGCTGATATGATTGTCACAAGTAAGAATCCACTTGATGATTTAAACAATTTACGTAATGTTGATATGGTTATTAAGTCTGGTAAGATAATCTATAATCCTAGGGTAAAGCGTAGGGCTTATGTTGATTCTTATTTAGATGAATATTGTAAATAAAACGAAGATTTTATCGTTATAATAAATATCGTGAAAAAACAGTTTTCGGATTATTTATTTATTATTTTTTACTCTTTTGTTTTTGCGCTTAGTTGTAATCTTTTTATTGTTCCCTTTGGACTATATAATGGGGGTATTATTGGAGTTGCCCAACTTATTAGAACATTGCTTGTGAATGTTTTTAAGATAAATGTCAACTTTGATTTAACGGGTATTGCCAATCTTTTGATTAATATCCCGCTTTTGATTATTTCTTTAAAAGTGCTTAATAAAAACTTTGTATATAAGACTATTGTTTCGGTTATCTTTCAAACAATAGCCTTTTCTATTGTCTTTAAGTCTTCACCTATTAGCGATAAGCTAGTAAGTATTATTGTTGGTGGGGTTATTTCTGGTTATGCCATTTCGAGAATCTTAGTTTATAAAGCTTCTGGTGGTGGTAATGATATCTTGGGCCTTTTTGTAACTTTAAAACATCCTACTATTAGTATTGGCAAGTATTGTTTTATTTTTAATTGTCTATTATATGGGCTTTGTGCCATATTGTTTAATTTTGAAACGGCAGTATATTCTATTATTCAGGCCTTTGTTTATTCAACTGTAATTGATAAGGGGCATTTAGAGAATATTGATGTAGCTTTAATGATTTTTACTAAAAATGGTGATGTTAAGAAGATGATCATGTCTGATAATAAACGTGGTGTTACTACTTGGTCTGGTAAGGGTGCTTATACTAATAATGATACGGAAGTTTTAGTTTCGGTAGTTTCTAAGTATGAGGTTAATGAATTAAAGCGTAAGATAAGAAATTTGGATAAGGATGCGTTTATCATTATTACAAATGTTGAGGATGTATCTGGTGGTTATGATAAGAGGTTAGTATGAGTAAGGATGAATTTTTAAAAGCTTTAAATGATAATGGCTTAATACTTGATAAAACACAAATTAAGCAACTTGATGATTATGCCGCTTTTTTAAAAGAATATAATCAAAAGATAAATCTTACAGGTATTGATGAATATGAAGATGTTTTAGATAAGCATTTTTATGATTCATTATTATTAAGTTTTAATTTTAAGTTAGAAGGTAGCTTTGTAGATGTAGGTACGGGTGCTGGTTTTCCAGGTGTGGTATTAAAGATCTGTTATCCTAATTTAAGGGTTGTTTTGTTGGAACCATTAAAGAAAAGATGTGTCTTTTTAAATGCCTTAATTGAAAAGCTTTCTTTAAAAGATATTGAAGTAGTCAATACCAGGGGTGAGGATTATTGTAAAGATCATAGAGAGTCCTTTGATTTTGTTAGTGCTAGGGCTGTAAGCAATATGAATATGCTTATTGAAGTATGTGGCGGCTTAGTTAAAAAAGATGGCTATTTTATTGCCCTTAGGGGATTAAATGGCAAAGAAGAACTAGAGGGGGCAACTAGGGCCATTAAGGAAATGGGTTTTGTTAAGGAAAGTGAGAAAGAATGTTTCTTGTATGAGGGGTCAAAACGTTATATTGCGTATTTAAGAAAGAAGAGTCCTACTCCTAAAAAGTATCCAAGAAATTATAGTATAATTGTGAAGAAACCATTATGAGTGAAATAGTAAATATTGATGTAAATAAGATTGTGCCAAATAAGAGTCAACCTCGACTTGATTTTTATGATGATTCGATAAAATCTTTGGCTGAAAGTATTAAGGAAAGTGGTCTATTACAGCCAATTTCCGTTCGAAAAATGGGTGATGAGTATGAGCTTATTGCGGGAGAGAGACGTTTTAGGGCTTGTAAGTATTTGGGCTTAAAAGAAGTTAAGGCTATCATTTATGATATGTCGGATAAGCAAAGTGCGGCTTTGTCTTTGATTGAAAATATTCAAAGAGAAGACTTAAATGCGATTGAAACGGCTATGGCTATGCAAAGAATCATGGATGATGAGGGTATTACCCAAAATGAGTTGGCTAAAAGACTTGGTTATAAACAAAGTACGGTGGCCAATAAAATTAGACTTTTAAAGCTTCCTGATTATGTAAAGAGTGCTGTAAGTCTTGGTACCATTACCGAAAGACATGCTCGTGCTTTATTAAAGGTTCCAAGTGAAATGCTTGAGGAAGTTTTTATAACGATTACAAATCGTAATTATACGGTTAGTAAAACAGAAGAATATATCGATTCTTTACTTAATAAGAATAGTCATAGTAAGGGTGTTTCTTATGGTAGTCAGATTGCGGTTAATTCTTTAAAACAAACTTATGAAATGGTAAGAAATGCGGGTATTGATGCGGATTTTCAGGTTAGTGAGTATTCGGATATTACCAAGATAACAATAAAGATAAAGAAATAGGAGGACTTATGGCAAAAGTAATTGCGATTGCGAATCAAAAGGGTGGTGTTGGTAAGACAACTACTTCTATCAATTTGGCTGCTGGGTTGGCCTATCTTTCTAAGAAAGTATTACTTATTGATTTTGATCCCCAAGGTAATGCAACTCAAGGCATTGGTTATGATGTTAGGGTTGATGATTTAACGGTTTATGATGCTTTACTTGGTGGGGATGATATTAAAGATTGTGTTAAAAGCTTAAAGAAGCCTCCTTTGGATATTCTTCCAGCTAATATTACTTTGGCTGGTGCGGATTTAGAGATTGCGCAAATTGAAAAAGACCGTGAACAAATCCTTAAGAGTAAGCTAGATACAATTAAAGATGATTATGATTTTGTCATCATTGATTGTCCACCTAGTTTGGGTTTACTTAATACAAATGCTCTAACGGCAGCTGATTCAATTATCATTCCTGTACAATGTGAGTATTATGCCCTGGAGGGTGTTACCCAACTTCTTCAAACAATTAGGCTTGTACAAAAATTGTTTAATCCTAAATTAAAGATAGAGGGTGTTCTTCTTACCATGTTTGATGCACGTACTAATTTAAGTAGTGAAGTAAGTAGTGAGGTTAGAAAGCATTTTAAGGAGAAAACATATCGTAGTAATATTCCTAGAAACATTAAGCTTTCGGAGGCACCAAGTGTTGGTAAGTCCATTTTTGATTATGATATGTCTTGTGAGGGTGCAAGGGCATATGTAGCCTTAACTAAGGAAGTTATTGAGGCAAATAAAGAGGGTGAAAACAATGGCTAAGAAATTAGGCAAGGGTTTAGGCGCTATATTTGGCGATGATATTGATTCAGTATTAGATGAGATTTCTAATGGTGATAGTGAGATAAAGGGTGAAAAGGTTGGTCTAAAGATTAGTGAGATTAGGCCTAATCCTTATCAACCACGTAAGATTTTTGATGAAGAGGCTTTAAAGGACTTAAGTGCTTCAATTAAGGAAAGAGGCGTTTTTCAACCTATCTTGGTTCGAAAATCTTTAAAGGGCTATGAACTTATTGCGGGTGAGCGTCGTTTAAAGGCCAGCAAGATGGCTGGTTTAAAGGAAATTCCAGCTATCATCTTGGATTTTGATGATACCGATATGATGGAAGTTTCTTTACTTGAGAATGTTCAAAGAGAGAACTTAACACCAATTGAGGAGGCTGAGGCTTACGATAATATCATCAAGAAACTAGATTATACTCAAGATGAACTTTCTAAGAAGGTTGGTAAATCTAGAGTATATATTGCCAATAGTTTAAGATTATTAAAGCTTCCTAGTAAGGTTAGGGATTTAATAAATAAGGGTAAGATTTCTCAAGGTCATGGTAAGGCTTTACTTGCCTTTGATGACGAGGATAAGATTCTTGAGATTGCGGATAGAATCATTAAAGAGGATTTAACAGTTAGGGATGTTGAAAAGCTTAGTAAACAAAAGCCTGTTAAAAAGGAAGCTGTTAAAAAAGAGGATCCTTATCTTGTTAATGTTAAAAACAATCTTGAGTCTAAGCTTATGACTAAGGTTGAAGTGGATAAAAGTAGACTTACTATTCATTACACTAGTAATGATGAATTGAATAGAATTTTGGAATTGTTGGACTGTTTAGATCAAAATTAGGAGGTTAACATGTCAGAGAAACAAGAAGAGAAGATTGTCTTATCATTAAATGATGATAGCGTTGTAAAAGAGGATGTAGTGGAAGAAAAGGTCGTCATAAGCGATCAAGAGGTTAAGGAAGCTAGAGTAGATGATTCTACTTTATCTGCTGAAGAGAAGGCTCAAGTTGAGGAGTTTTCTAAGCAAATTGATATTAATAAGGCTAATGCGATTTTACAATATGGGGCTAGTGCTCAAAATAAGGTGGCTGATTTCTCTGAACAAACTTTAAAGAATGTTCGTACTAAGGATTTAGATTCTGTTGGTGATACTTTAGAGGATTTGGTTAAGGAACTTAAAAATTTTAATGTCAATGAAAAGGAAGATGGTTTCTTTGATAAGTTATTTAAAAAGTCAGCTAATTCTGTTCAAGGCTTAAAGATTAAGTATGATAGTGCATCTAGTAATGTTGATAAGATTGTTAAGATTTTAGAGGATCATCAAGTTACTTTACTTAAGGATATTAACTTATTAGATCAACTTTATGAAAAAAATCTTGTTAATCAAAAAGAATTAACAATGTATATTTTGGCTGGTTATAAAAAGCTTGATGATGTTAAAAATAATGAGCTTCCTCTTGCCTTGGCTAAGGCTAAGGAAACAGGTGATCCTGAGGATGCCCAAAAGGCTAATGATTTATCTAATGCGATTAATCGTTTTGAAAAGAAGTTGCATGATTTAGAGCTTACAAGAATTGTTTCAATTCAAACTGGTCCACAAATTAGATTAGTTCAAAATAACGATACTTTGATGGTTGAAAAGATTCAATCAACTTTAGTTAATACTATTCCTTTATGGAAGTCACAAATGCTTATTGCCTTAGGTATTTCTCATTCTAAGGAGGCTGCTAAGGCTAGTAATGAAGTTACAGAGATGACAAATAGAATGCTTAAGGAGAATGCGGAAAACCTTAAGATGGCTACAATTGAAACAGCTAAGGAATCAGAAAGAGGTATTGTTGATATTGAAACTTTAACTGAGACTAATAAGAAGCTTATTGAGACTTTGGAGGAAGTTTCTAAAATCCAAACTGAGGGAAGAGAGAAAAGAGCTGCTGCCCAAGTTGAGCTTAGAAGAATTGAGACTGAGCTTGCAAATAAGCTTACCGATGTTAAGGGAAGTATTGAACAATAATGAAGTGGATGGTTGCCAGCGATATTCATGGCAGTGAATATTATGCTAGAAAACTTGTTGATTTATATAAAAAAGAGGGTGCTAGTAAGTTATTACTATTAGGTGATATCTTATATCATGGCCCTAGAAATGATTTACCTTTGGGATATAGACCAAAGGGGGTTATTGAGCTTTTAAATCCTCTTAAAAAGGACATTGTTTGTGTAAGAGGAAATTGTGAGGCTGAAGTAGATCAAATGGTACTTGAGTTTCCGGTTTTAACAGATCATGTGCTTATTGAAAATGAGTATTTCACTTTATATTTAGCTCATGGCCATCATGAATGTGATAATAATCCACCTTTAATGAATAAGGACTTTATTCTATTATGTGGGCATACCCATGTGCCAAAGCTAGATATTCATGATGGTTATGTTTATATCAATCCAGGTTCTATAACCCTTCCTAAGGAAGACTCTTGGCATGGCTATATGCTTATTGAGGATAATAGGTTTATTTGGAAAGATGTAGAAGGTAATATTAAAAAGGAGTACACTTATAACCAAAGGAGTGTTTAATGTTTAACGACTTTTTAAGTAATGAAGTAATTATTGTGGCGTTTATATCTTGGGTAGTTGCGCAAGTTAGTAAGACTATTACTCATGCCTACGTATATAAAAAGATTGATTTTAAAAGGCTACTTGGAGATGGCGGCATGCCAAGTTGCCATTCAGCAGTAGTAACAAGTGTTGCCTTATCCATTGGCATAATAGAAGGCTTTAATACTTCACTATTTGCCTTAGCGATTGTTTTTGCGATTGTAGTAATGCATGATGCGTGTGGTGTAAGATATGAAACTGGTAAACAGGCTTTAGTTATTAAAAGTATTAGTCAAATCATTGAGGATATGGCTAATACACATATTGATGATGAAAAGCTTAAGGAATTTGTCGGCCATACTCATCTTCAAGTATTTATGGGTGCCATTACAGGCATTGTAGTAACATTAATTTATTTTATGTTTTAAAAAGGGCCTTTCTTGTAATGGAACTTTTCATGTAGATATCTTTTGAACAAAAATAGACTCCGGGTTTTCCCTAGAGTCTATTTTTTGTTTTAAAAGACATAATAAAAGCATCTACTATTTTGATAGATGCCTTTTGAATAAATATTGTATTTCATTCTTCTAATGCAGCCTTTAGATCATCCATACTAGAATATCTTGGAGTAGTAGAATCCGCCATAAGTTTTCTACCTTCTTTGATAGTAGCTGCTGTAGTGTCATTAGGCACATCTAGTTTTAGATCAAAAGGAATGCCATGTTCACGGATAGCAGTTCTAAGGAAAATATTAATTGCAGTTGTCATATTAAGACCAAGTTCGTTGAATATTTCTTCCGCCTGATCTTTAACATCCTTATCTGTCCTAATGTTTAAATTGGTCGTTGTCATATACAACACCTCTATTCAACAGCATTATGCTCAATAATGCTGCATATGTAAATATACTGTCATTATTAGATCGTGTAAAATGGTTCGGGAATTAAAAAAGCTTATTAATAGCATATAGGGAAAATTTTAAACCCTAGTTTTTTTCATAGCGTTTTTTAAAAATCTCCTAAATTAGCTATGAAATTAGGAGATTAATCTCCTAATAATGTAATTATCTCCTAAAAAATGGTAATATTTAGGAGATAAATTAGGAGGTAGGCGATAATGTATAAAATATTTGATTACTCAAAACTGGAAAATAGAACTTGGGATAAAGAAGTGTTGAACTATGTTGGTCTTATACATGAGTATAAAGGTAGACAACAATTATATTTATCTCAAAGGCCAGATGAGCTTGATAGACTTATTGAGGTTGCAAAAATACAAAGTACAGAAGCATCTAATGCGATAGAGGGTATTATTACAACAAACCAAAGAATGGCTCAATTAATGAATGATAAGACAACTCCAAGGAATAGAGATGAGAAAGAGATCAAGGGATACCGTTATGCCTTAAACTTGGTACATGATAGTTTTGAGTATATACCTATAAGGTCAAATTATATTCTTCAATTACATAAAGAAATGTACCAATTTTTAGATGTTGATTTTGGTGGTAGATTTAAGGATACGCCAAATGAAATAGATGCGGTTTATCCAGATGGCAGGAAGGTTGTAATTTTTAAACCACTTGAGCCATATGAAACGCCAGAGGGAATAAGTAAGATATGTGAAGAATATGATATGGCCATAAATAAGTTACATATAGATCCTCTTCTTGTTATTCCGGTGTTTATTCATGATTTTTTATGTATACATCCTTTTAATGATGGAAATGGAAGAATGAGTAGACTTTTGACAACACTACTTTTATATAAGAGTGGCTATCTTGTTGGAAAATATATTTCCTTGGAAAAGAAAATTCAAATAACGAAAGATGATTATTATGATGCTTTAAGGGAAAGCTCAATTGATTGGATAGATTCAAACAATGATGATACACCTTTTATTAAGTATCTTCTTGGTGTAATTTTATCTGCCTATCGTGATTTTGAAGAAAGAGTGAACTTAGTTGGTACAAAGATTAGCTCTAAGGAAATGGTAAAGAAGGCTATAGAAGTTAAAATTGGAAAATTCACAAAGAACGATATATTGGAACTTTGTCCTGAAATTGGTAGAAGTACGGTTGAGAATTTATTAAAGGAATTGTGTGATGAAGGTCTTATTAAAAAGGAAGGAAAAGGAAGAGCGACCTTTTATTATGCACTAAAATAAGCGAGTGAGCTGCCAGTGGCAGGTTCGAGCTTCTTGGGGTTTTCCCA
>CAVKAO010000010.1:0-68230 GCA_963654705.1 Oscillospiraceae bacterium | reverse complement strand
TTGAGATACTCAACTATTTTTCTCGTTACAAATATAATGTTTTATTTTCACACTTTTTACCTTACCTGAGTAAATTATAACTTAATAAATCCCAATCTTTTATATAATAGTCTCATGAAAGTCTTATTTGTCTATAACCCATTTTCAGGAAAAACCTTAATTAAAAATCATCTATATGATATTTTAAATATCTTCGCCAATGCTAAATACGATTTAACAATAGTACCTACCACAAGAAAAAATGAAGCTAAAGAATATATTAAACAAAACGGTCATAAATATTCTTTAATAATATGCTCAGGGGGTGATGGTACCCTTAATGAAGCCATTAATGGACTACTATTAAATGGACACGATATTCCCCTTGGCTATATACCAGCTGGCAGTACTAATGACTTTGCAAGTAGCTTAAAGTTACCTAAAAATATGGCCAATGCCGCATCTTTTATTACTACAAACGCAGCTAAAGCATATGATATAGGAAAATTTAATGATTCATACTTTGTCTATGTAGCCGCCTTTGGCATCTTTACAAGTGTATCCTATTCTACGCCCCAAGATATTAAAAATGTATTAGGACACTTTGCCTATGTCATTGAAGGACTAAAGTCCTTATCTACTATCAAATCATATGAAATGGAAATTAAATCAAGCGAATTAAATACTAAAGATAAATTCATCTATGGTATGATTACCAACACCTATTCAGTAGGTGGACTATATAAACTAGACAAAAAGAAAGTAAAACTAGATGATGGTCTATTTGAAGTATTACTCATAAAAGAACCAAAAGATATTCTTGATTTAAATGAAATTACTTCTTATCTACTAGGCACTATTAAAGATAGTTCTTTAATACATCACTTCAAAACAAGTAAAGTAACCTTTAAAACAAACGAAAATATTCCATGGACACTGGATGGCGAATATGGGGATAGTCCAAATGAAATAACTATCACCAATCTAAATAAAGCAATAAGGATAATAAGTAAATAATATGCTATTTAATTCGCTTTCTTATGCCATCTTTTTACCAATTGTCTTTATCCTATATTGGCTAATGCCCCATAAATATAGATGGATCTTACTATTTATCGCATCCTACTATTTTTATATGTCATGGAATGCTAAATATGTTTTTTTAATCTTTCTTACAACCCTTGTATCCTACTTAGCCAGCATTCTAATTGAAAAATACAATAAACATAAAAAGTTAGTACTAGCAATCACTCTAATAGTCTGTCTAGGTATACTATTTATCTTTAAATACTTTAATTTCTTCTTTGAAATAATAGATAAAATATTTAGTCTATTTAATATAAAACTAAATAAAGTAACTTTAAATCTAGTACTACCAGTAGGCATATCCTTCTATACTTTCCAAACATTAAGCTATGTAATAGATGTCTATAGAGGAGATATAAAAGCAGAAAGACACTTTGGCTATTATGCTACCTTTGTATCCTTTTTCCCTCAACTTGTAGCTGGACCAATAGAAAGACCCGATAACTTATTACCCCAATTAAAAAAAGAAAAACAATTTGACTATAATAACGCAGTAAACGGCCTAAAGCTAATGGCCATTGGCTTTTTTAAGAAAATGGTAGTAGCTGATAATCTAGCCTACTATGTTGATATGGTATATAAAGACTTAAACTACTATACAGGCTTTGCTTTAGTACTTGTAACAATCTTTTTTACTATCCAAATATATTGTGACTTTTCAGGCTATTCTGATATTGCCAAAGGCAGTGCTAGACTATTAAATATTGAACTAATGGATAATTTTAAAACACCTTATTTTTCCACTACTATCAAAGAATTTTGGTCAAAGTGGCATATATCGTTATCTTCATGGTTTAAAGATTATATTTATATACCACTTGGTGGCAATAGATGCTCAAAAACAAGACACTATTTTAACCTTCTAATAACTTTTTTAGTATCAGGGCTATGGCATGGGGCCAACATCACCTTTGTTATATGGGGTGGTATACATGGTCTACTTCAAATAATAGAAGATATCCTACATATAAAAAAGAACACCAATAAATACTCCTTTACATGGTTTTTAAGAGTAATCTTGTTATTTATAATAATTAGCTTCACTTGGGTCTTCTTTAGAGCCCAAAATATAAGTCAAGCCAACTATATCTTTAAAAATATGTTTATAGGCATAGCACACCCTTTAACATATATAAGATCAGGCCTCTATAGTTTTGATGTAAAACCAGCCTATCTATTAATTACCTTGTCGCTATACTTATTACCACTATTTGTATTTGATCTAATAAGCGTAAAAAATAATTGTTTCACCCTTATAAGCAAGCAAAACAAAGTAATAAGATATACCATCTACTTTGTAATAGTATTAATGATATTATTACTGCACTATGTAGGTGAAGTAAGCTTTATTTATTTCCAATTCTAATATGAAAACATTTATTAAAAAAGTATTATTATTTATTATTTCACTATCCCTAATATCACTTATCATATCTATTAAAATAGATCCCTTTAATGTGTTCCATCCATTAGATATTGTTGATAATGGAGTTGAACCAAATAAAAACTACATTAAAATGACCTATATTTTAAATAATCCCGATAAATTTGATACCTTCGTCTTTGGTAGTAGTAGAGTAGGCAACATTCATACCAACAACATATGGGAAGCTGAAGCCTATAATATGACCTACTCTGAAGGACTACCAATTGAAACATTAAATAATGTAAAAACACTAATAGCTAATAATATAATCCCTAAAACAATCTATCTTGGTGTAGATAATCTATCTTATACCATAGACCCAAGTAGTCATAATAGCGCCTCAAACGCCCCCTATGAGCTATATAAAAGTAATCCTATTAAATTCTTTAGCTATTACCTAGACCCAGCTATGTCCATTAAATCCTACTTTACTATCATCTATAAACATGCATTTGATGATTCTTATGCTACACGCTTTTATGAATATGGTTGGAACTCTGACTATGGAAATAATAATACTAGCTATGATTTTGCTAATGCAGCTCCAAGTATTGGCACAAGCTATAGACTAGAGGAAACATTAGAAGAAATAAAACAATTAAAGAAACTATGTGATGACAACAATATAAAACTAGTAGTCTTCACAAACCCCATGTACTATGTAACCTATGATGCAGCACTTGACCAAAACTATCTCACTTTCTTAAAAGAGCTTGCTTCAATTACAGAGTACTGCAATTTCTCAGGCTATAATCAAATAAGCACTGACTCAAGTAATTGGATAGATAATTCCCACTATAATGCCGAAGTAAGTGATATGGTGCTAGAATGCATGTGCTTTCACGCCTACTATGAAGGACTATATGAAGAAGGCTTTGGCTTTTGGGTAAATGAAAAAAATGTCGATGAATTCATCGACATGTTAGAAACAAATAAAGCTAATTACGACTAGAAAGCCTTTTCTCCACCAACATCGTATACATGCGCTTACTTGTTCTATCGGCAAGTAAACAATTTTTTTGCACTGTAATCACAAAATTGTCATGCATATACTTTTTATTGATAGATAAAATCTCCTTCTTATATGGAATAAGCTTTTCAAGAAAAGAATATAGTAGTGCATACTTTTCTTTTTTAACACTTATATCTCCACTAATATTATCAACCTTATAGAAAATATAATAGAAAGCCTCAAACATTCTAAAATAGAATACATCATCGCAATCACTAGTTTGATCAATAATGCTATTAAAAACTGTTACATACATATCAATTGTACTAGGCTTTAAATCAGTACGGGTATTACCACATCGATTAATAAGATAATAACTTAATGGTTCTTTACAATAAGATACTTTATCAACTTTAGTTAAAGCGTAAAAATACAATAGACTATCAGTATAACTAACCTTATTAGGAAACTTAATATTTTTTACAATATCTCTTCTATATAACTTGGCATGAGGAGAAGGCTCCATAAAATATAAGACATTAAAATCCTTACTACCACGCTTATAAATCTTTTTATCAACAGGCTTACCAAATCCCTCATTAAAAGAAGGATCGTACTTTATTTCGTCATTATCTTCATATACTAGATTTTTAGCCCCAATAACCAAGTCTAAGTCATCTTCCTTTTGATAAACCATTAAAGTCTTAAGACAATCTTTATCTAAATAATCATCAGGATCACACACTAAAACAAAGTCGCTATCGCTAGTATTAAAAGCCAATTCTAATACACTACCATAGCCACCGTTTTCCTTGACAATACTCTTTATTAAATTAGGATACTTACTTACATATTCATCAATAATAGTCTGTTCATTAAAAGGAGAACCATCATTAACTACATAAATATCATAGTTATCATAAGATTGTATAACTAAAGAATCTAAACACTTTTTAATATACTTTTCGACATTATAAACTGGAACAACAACACTAATCTTATCCATACTACCCCCTTAAATGCTTAAGGAAATAATATAATTTACACTTAAATTTATTAAGATAAACATCATCTCCCTTTTCCTCAACTATTTGATATTTACATTTATCATCAAAATACTTATTTTCAAAATCAAAAACTTCATCAATAAAGTCATACACAAACTTTTTATCATTAATACGCATGGCCTTCCTTAAAAAAGTAATTAAATTACGTTTAACCAAATAATTAAGTTCATCTTTATATTCTTCAAAAACACCCTGCTTAATATAATATGAAACAACCTCATTACACATTACAATGATATGCTTAATCTTCTTATCCACAACACCAGTTACATTATTAGGTCTATCTACTACATAAGTATATAAAGACTTATTTAAATATTGTATTCTATTAGCCTTTAATAATAATTTAGGCGTTGTGCCCAAATCTTGATGACGATAATTTAAAGGATAAACAATATCATTATCCTTAAATAAAGATGTCTTATAGCCCTTATTCCATGGTGCATTTAAGGTATAAGCTAATAACTCTTTCTTATCACTTAGTTTATATACACCCTCATCAAAATTAAAATCAATTAATTTAACACTATCATCACTTAAATAATGATGATTATAGCCAAACACTAACATATCATCATCATGGGCTTCCATCTGTTCAATAATCGTCTTAACATAATCAAAAGAAACATAGTCATCCCCATCTACAAAAGAGATATATTTACTATTACATTTCTCTAAGCCCAAATTACGCGTACTAGAAGCACCACCATTTTCCTTATCAAAAAGAAAGAACTTCTTATCATCAAGATACTTTAAACAAATATCTCTACTATTATCACTAGAGCCATCATTAACACAATAAACCACATAATCATCGCTATCTTGCCTACTTAAGCTAGCTAAACAACGATCTAAATAATCGCCTACATTATAAATGGCCACTACTACCGTTAACTTATACATGAATTTATTATACTATTGAGATTAATAAATTGTTTGACATTTACATGGCATAAATTAATTCGATAATATATGCCATTTTGGCATATTTATTAATTATTTAATATGCCATTAATAATAAAATCATAATAATTATGCTTACTTATGCGTTGTAACAATCTATCTCGCCATTTAATTTAAGCATTTGAAAATACGCTTTAAAAGCTCCCTATTAACGGACCATGCAACGATTTTTATTTAGGAAACATCAAATTATTGAAGCTTGTTATTATTGGCATACTCTAATAAGCTTAAGGCTAAATAAAAGGAAGAATTATAATTAATAGCTGGTTCAACATTGGAATAGCTATCTCTATTATCCACAAAACGAGTGGCGATAGGGCTATCACTATCAAAATACTTGCCAACCTCACCATCACTTAAATATTGGTCCACCCCATTACATAAGGCACCCTTAATACTGTTTAAGCCCTTAGAATAAGCTAATCTACTATGAATAGTTTTAGGATAGTTATAACCAAATTCATAGACAAAAGACATATTCAAAGTATTTAAACCAAGTAAATAATTAACAGCTTCACTAGCCTTTACAACATATCTTTCATCCTTTAGATAGCGGCTTGCTAATAAAAGTTCATTAATGGTCTCACACACCACTTGATTACTACCCCAAATATAAGAATCAATAGGATAAGCATAAACATTACTTGTGATATGATCACTTAGTCCATCACACTCGCTTTTTAGTAAACCTTTTATATGATTATAAAAATCACTATTATACTCAAGACTATCTAAAAGACATATATAAGCATATACACGACAATTAGCTGTATTATTATCCCTATCAATACCACCATTTACTCTATCTTGGCATAGTTTCAAATACTTTTCATCGCGCGTTAACTTATAAGCCACACTATAGGCAAAAAGTCTTTCATCCGACTCATTATCATCATAATAAGTACCGACATTAAAACCATCAGGATTTTTAGGATTATTGGCATACTCATTATTAACCAAATACTCAATTGCCTTATTATGAGCGTTTAAACAACGATTTGCTAAGTCGACATCACTATTTTTAAATAATTCATAAGCTAAACCTGTCACGCCAGCAAAACTTGATGTAACAAGAGTCCAACTATATAAGACATACTCTTGGCCATTATCTAGTTCAGGGGAAACAAAACTAGAAAACTCTTTAGTAACAACCTTGTTATAAACAGAACCATCACTCTTTTGAAGCTTCAAAATAAACTCTAGGCCATACTTTATTTCATCATATAAAGCACTATTATCATTTTTACCATAGACTGCCGCAAACAATAAATCCGCAATAACCTTATCCTCAATAACTAGATACTTGCCATAATCACCCGCATCATGCCAACCACCACTAGTATCAAGATATACTTCCTCATCATAACTCCATAACTTACTTTGATTATTATGACATGCCCCATGCCCTAGTACTCCAGAAGTATCATCGCCACATCGCTCCACATATAAAGCATTTAAAACCGAATCAAGCAAATCACCATACTTACTAGAAACACTAAACAAGTTTGAATAAACACCAAATTCACTCTTAATATAGTAAGTACCATCACTATCTAAATCCTTAAAATAACCTTTATAAAGCCACTCATCAGAATCCTTTTCAAAAATAGCCTTAGATACATCACCTGTATAAACTACATTACCATCACTATCATAAACACTAAAATGATTACCTGGATTAGATCTAAATACTATAGCCTTCTCTAAATTATTTAAATAAGTAACTTGATTAGTTAATGATGCAACCACATTCTTATTACAACTTATATCGAAGTTATTAATATCTAAGTTTCCACTACCATATAAACTAAACACAATATTTACATTATAGGTATTACTACCAAAGTCTAATTTAAAACTATTATCTCCAACACTAACATCTTTACTCAAGAAAGAACCATTCTCATTATAAATATCAATCTTACAAGGAACATCTCCCCCAATATTAAAGCTAATAGTATAATTTCCAGCCTTAAAAAGAAGATTATTAGCTGAAAAAGTGCTATCCCCATTTAGATGTAAGGCATAAGTCTTAACTCCACTATCAAAACTGCCATCCCCATCTAGTATCCATGCATCATTTTTATCAACTGACTCTACATAACTTGTAACACTCTCATAAGGCAAATTATCATAGTTATTCACATAGACTACATCAGGACTTGTATCAATATTTGTATCACTTGTTGTAGTAACATCTTCTACTGTCTCTTCTTTTATCTTCTTACTAGCACAAGAGACAAGTATAAACATACTTAATAAAATTAATAAAATCTTTTTCATATAGATAGAAAACTCGTTGTCTAAACAACGAGTTAATTATATTTTTTATCCTTCACCAACTTGGCCATTATTGCTAGTAACGGCAGTTCCCTCTGGAGTAGCTGTAGGTGTTGATTCCGGTGTCGCTGTTGGTGTTGAATCAGGCGTTGTAGGATCAACACTAGGTGTTGGAGTTGGTGTTGGTTCTGTATAACTATATACATAAATAGTTACTGTACTACCAACAGCAACACTACCTCCGCTTGCTGGATTTACTGAAGCCACTGTATCATTATTAGAACTTGTAGCACCACTTGTTTGATAAGATACACTATAGTATAAACCAAGTTCACTTAACTTATACGCATATGTATCTAGACTTGTAACACCCGCCTCAAAGCTAGGGATAGTGACGGTCTGTTGTTTAGTCCACTTATAGATAATAAGCGTATCTGACTTTTTGATCTTATCACCATTCTTAACACTACAACCTGCATAGTCGCCTTCATTATGCGTACCATCAGTATCTACCTTAGTTTGCGTAGAAACAGCTATACCCTTATTTTGAGCGAATAGCTTACAACTTGTCTCATCATCACAACCTGTTACTGTAAACTCTGGGTCAGTCTCACTTGGATTACCCATTACCGTAATAGAACCTGTAGGATATTCACTAACTAGAGCACCTTGAGATGGGTATTGTGAAACTACATAACCATCAGAACTTGCCACGTAGTTGGCATCACCTTCCGAAATAAAGGTAACATTAAGCGTTATACCCTTTGCGGCTGCAGCCGATACAGCCTCAGCATAAGTCTTACCTGTAAATAATGGATAGTATGCAGGCATTTCCTCATGTACTTCTTGTTCATTGAAGTAATCAGAATATAATTGACCTCTTTCATAAGGATATTCCGCAAAGAACTTTTGATAAGCATATTGGCTAATATCACTAGTAGAATAATCACCCCATACATCCTTAATACAAGCTTGAGCTTCCGCAATAGAACCATTGTATAGTTTGTAAATCCATTGTGGTAAATGCATAGAATAACTATAGTACCAAGACGCATAACCAGTAACGCGCATATTCTTGATATCAATCATATAGTAAGTTGGAATACCAACTGTATTTGTATGATTAACTAAATAATTAAAGATACCTGTTAATTGGTTTAAAGATAAGTTAGTAGAGAAGTTATCACCTGCAGCCTCCATAACCTTGATAGCCTTATTAACATCATTAATTGTCAACAATCTTTCAACAATAGCCGCAATAACCTCTTGTTGGTGCTGTTGTCTATCAAAGTCACCATTTGGCATCGCATGTCTTTCTCTTGCGAAAGCTAAAGCCATTTGACCATCCGCAACAACCTCACCAGCAGGCACTAAAACAGTATAATCACCTCTAATACCTGAAGCATCTTGACCAACAAATTCAACAGGGTTATTGATAGTAATACCACCAACCGCATCAACAATATCAACGACACCTTGGAAGTTAACTTCCATATAGTAGTCAATATCAACACCCATGACATCTGAAACAGTATCCATTAGACATTGTCTAGAAATGCCTCTTGCCGCATTAATCTTTTGTCTTGATCCATTGCATGAGATATCAACATAAGAGTCTCTGGCAATACTTGTCAAAGATACGGTAAATGTTTGTGGATTAACAGTGGCAAGAATGATTGAATCGGCCAAACCAACAGTCATAGCCGCATCCTCAGGGGCAAAACCAATTAATAAGATATTAAATGGTTCAGTATATAAATCCTTATTCGCATTAACATTTTCACCAGTCTTAATCTTCTCTTCAAAAGAATAGAAATCAACAATGTTATCTAAATATTGAGCATAGTCAACTTCTGTATCTGATAGTAGTCTTTGTCTTAAGCTAGCAGGGAAAACAGCGATATCGACATTCTCATCTTCTTCCTCGCCTACTAAAGCACTAAATAAGTCATCAGTCGTATCAAAAGTAATGATTTGAGCATTAATGCCAGCTTCATTAATCAAATTAGTACCAACCGTACCAACACCAGCACCGCCATCATTGATAACACCAATCTTAAGACCAGTAGTATCCTTTAAATCATCAATACTTGTATAGTTACAAGCACCCTTCTTGGTATAACAGCTAAATACACCCGCTACTGTTTCATATTGATCAGTACCCGTATTTTCAATAGCCTTATTAACACTCTTATTAATTCTATTGACATAATAGCTACCACCAAAGCCCACTACTACAAGAATTAAAGAAATAACCAAAGTAACAATCTTACTAGCCAAACTTTGCGTCTTAAGTTCATAGAACACCAAGATATCCGCAATAACAAGCACACATAAGGCAATAATCATGACACAAATAAAGGTCTTAACTTGTAAACCATAATATTTATGCGAAAGAATAATCAACACAACAATCGCAATATGAGCCAATATAGCAAGCACCCAAGAGGCAATCGCAACCCAACTAGTACTCTTCTTATTTTTCTTAACCGCTCTTTTCATTAGTTATCTCCATACGCTTGAACAATCTCAAAACGTCCATCATCTTTTTCTATAACTGTAAAATATTGTTTCTTACAAAAAGTAGGAACATGCTCAGGATCAGTTGACTCATTATATTCCTTAATACTTATATCAGAAAAAGTATCTTCATTTTTATAAGTCCAAGTTACTGTAATAAAATAAGCATCATAACTATTACCATCAATCTCATAAGTACTAACCTCACTACCCTGAGTTGCCTCAATTGAATCAACCTCAAGAAGCTTATCAGAACCATAAGTATTAATATAATAAGTTAAATACTTATAATAGTTATCTCTAAATTGTTTATACATTGTTGTCTTTAAAGGTGAATAAACATAATACATACCACCTACATCATAACTAGCCTCTTTGTTAGTCCAAGTATAAAAATCAGCCACAAAATTCTCCGCAACCTCTTGAGCAATTAAATACTTATCACCTGCATTAATCGCATCCTGAAGTTCATGGAATAATTGTTCTTGAAGCTCTGTAGCGTTATTTCTTAAATGATAATCCATTGAATCAATAGACTTCTTATAAGCCACTGTTGAATTACCAGAAGTATTATCTACAACTGCATTAACCGACTTATAGGCAAGCACACCACACACTATCATAACAATCAAAAACGGTGCGATAACTATAAGTAAGTTTCTAACTCTCGTCTTAGGATTTTTAAATATATTTTTCATAAGGTTAATTCTATCACTGTTCCCTTTCTTTTTCTATCCTGTATTAACTGTATTATTATACATTAATTGTAATAAAAGTCATGGCCAAATTCCCAAGCCCTACCATCCAAATAATCAATCACTTTCTTACTGTGGCCATTATAGTTTTTATCAATAAGCACAAAAGTAAGCAAATCATTACACTCTATATTTGTATCATTATAAGTAATGTTATAGTCATCAATCTTAATACTATTACCATCTAAATCATATTCTAGATAACCATTATTAGAAACGACAAGCTCGCCATTTCTTACAATTCCGTAAAAGTTTTCACCCTCATTTATACTAATACCCATCTTACTTAAATAATCTTTTATCACACTATCTTCATAAGATCCTGAATACTTAACCAATACAGTATAAGGATAAGAAATTAATCTTTGCATATACTTACTTGGATTATATTCATTATTTAAAGCCTCAATTGATAAATAACCCGCATTTTGAATATAAAGATTATCCAAATAAGGATTGCCATTATGATTAAAACTATAGTTATTACTAATATAATCAGCCAAATAATCCGTTATATAACTAGCCCCATTAATAAAGGCATGATAACCATCATGATGAATAACACTACGAATATCTAATTGTTCATCATTTTCTAGTAAATCTAAGTATGGAACACCATTTTCACTAGCCCAATCCCAGACTTTATGCCTTAAACTTTGACCAAACTGCGTCACATTATCCATTGGCACCATATATAAAAGAAGATTAATATTCTCACTTTGACAAAGACTATAAATATCATTTAAAGCCTTTAAATCATCATCTCTTAAACTAGTATCAATATCACTAGAATACTTATTACTATACCAATAATTCTCGGCTGGTAAGTAAACATAGTTTTCCACATAACCAAACAATGGATCAACACTAGTATCTTTTATAAACAAGCTATCTAAGCTATCTAAAGTACGCCAATTATTATGATTATTCAAAAATTCATTCTTATAAGTATCCCTTTTATCTTCAGGCAAAAAATCAATCGTATTATACTTTTCCTCACCTGTCATTTGATACTCTGCCAAAACATAACGACTATCACTTACCTCTTCCTCATCAAGAGTTGCCGTATAAACCTCAAGCACCACAAGACTTGGACTTTGGCTTTTAAGAGCCTCCCTTAACATTTGATAAGAAACCTTTAAAGGTTGAAAAGCACTACCTAGTACATAAGAATAAAGACCACTGTCCTCATAAAAGAAAGTAGGAGAAAAAGAATATTGCGCATGGCTACTACCAAGTACCAATACATCAACACTATCCTCTTTTACATTATGAAAAGAATCTCCATAACTAACCTCAGGTGTTCTAAACAACTTATTTAAATAGTTATAGCCATAATAAAAAGTTCCAACAATAAGAATAAAGCAGGTAACTATTTTGATAAGATGCCAAATAAACAATAAAATACGCTTAAATGCTTTCATTAAAACCACCTATAAATAAAGTCATTAGAATCAAAACTACCACCATACATACCAAATACTAAGAAAACAATAATCATCACTACATATAAGGCATATCTAATGATAAAGATACGTTTTCCTAAAAACTGGGCTAAATCAAAGAAATAACGAAGTATATCACATATAAAACAGATTGAAATAATAATGCCTAACCAATATACTTCATTAACAGTTAAACCAATAGCCTCAAAATTTAAGGCACTACTTGTAAAGATTCTATTTAAAAGTAAAGATGCGCTAGTAAAATCATACTTAAAGAAAATCCATAAAAAACTAACTAAAATAAAATTAATAATAATTAAAGGAATACTAATAAAAAACTTAGAAACTTTATTAAGCTTAATATTCTTAAATGGTATTTCAATTAAATCTTCAATAACCCTAATTATTCCATGGCCCAAACCCCAAATAATAAAGTTAAGGGCGACACCATGCCATAAACCAGATACTAAAAAGACAATTAAAATATTAAGATACTTTCTTAAATTCCCGCTTTTACTACCACCAAGAGGAATATAAATATAATCCTTAAGCCAACTAGATAAAGAAATATGCCATCTATTCCAAAAATCCTTTAAAGAAGTCGCAAGATAAGGCACATTAAAATTCTTATTAAGCTTAAAACCAAGCATTCTTGCCACACCTATGGCAATATTTGAATAAGAATCAAAGTCTAGATAAATTTGAAAAGAATATAGTACAACCCCAAGTAAGACGTTCATACCCAAAAGTTCACTATTATCAAGACATCTATTAACAACACTGCCCACAAAATCACAAAATACTAGTTTCTCAAATAGGCCACAAGCCACTAAAAGAAAGCCAGTACTTATATCGCTATACTCAAAGTCATGTGAAGATTTTAGTTCCCTAATAAAATAATCAGCTCTATTAATAGGGCCAGCTGTGATACAAGGGAAAAACATAACATAATCAAATAAATAAAGAGGATTATGTTCACAATTACACTTTTCATAATAAATATCACATAAATAAGAAATAATCTTAAAAGTATAAAAAGATAAACCTAAAGGAACAATAATACTACTATCATTTAAATTTAATAATTTAAAACCAAATAGTCCTAAACCAAATATCAAACATGAACAAATCAATATATATTTGTTATGATACTTATCATTTACTATTCCCAATATATACGCAAGCAAACTAATAGAAAGTAACCAAATTAAATTACTTAGGCCAAAAGAATAAACAAAAACAACATTGGCAATAAATAAAATATAGGGTCTAAAAAAAGAATTAAAGGGTCTACTTAAAAGAAAAACAATAAAAGAAAACGCCACAAAGTATACACTTGTTGCGTTTAAGGCCATAAGTGATGTTGGAATCTTGTAAAAGAAATCGCCAAATTGAATCACTATTTAATCTCCTTAATTACATAATGTGGACGCTTTTTACTCTCCATATAAGTCTTACCAAGATATTCACCCATAATGCCCATTACAAGAAGTTGGATACCCCCAAGTAAGCAAATAATTGCCAACATGCTAGGATAACCAGGAACTGGATCACCTACCACAATAGCCTTAATCACAATATATAACATATAGATAAAGCCAAATAAGGAAACCACAATACCTGAATAAGTCGCAATACGAAGTGGTGCTACGGTAAAACCAACAATACCATCTATCGCATAAGAAAATAATTTAAAGAAAGACCACTTAGTCTCACCAGCCACTCTTTCGACATTCTCAAATTCAATATACTTAGTCTTAAAACCCACCCAAGCAAAAATACCCTTTGAGAAACGATTATATTCAGGCATAGAAATAATCGCGTCAACCATCTTACGACTCATTAAACGATAATCTCTAGCTCCATCAACAATCTCTACATCAATCATCTTATTGATTAATTTATAAAATTTACGGGCAAAGAAAGATCTAATAGGAGGCTCACCCTTACGTGTAACACGATAAGTAGCCGCACTATCATATTCCCCGCTTTTTACATAATCATACATTTGAGATAACAATTCAGGAGGATCTTGTAAATCCGCATCCATGATAACCACATAATCACCCTTAGCTTCCCTCATACCAGCCAACATACCAGCTTCTTTACCAAAATTACGCGAAAAACTAATCACCTTAATATTGGGATCCTTTTCCTTAAGCTTTAAAGAAACCTCCACTGTTTTATCGGTAGAACCATCATCCACAATTAACAATTCATAATCATCATCAATCTTATCAAGATTCTCCTTTAATACAGGATAAAACAAAACAATCGCATCTTCTTCATTCTTACAAGGCACAATAATACTCAACATTTAACTTTCCACCTTCTTAAAATAATCTAACTTCAAGCTCTCTTTACAGATTTCACGCTTCTTTATAAAATCACTTACAATACTTAAAGCCCTATCTTCACTATAATTATTATAAGTATCAATATCACCAGTTATAGAACTGTAATAAAAATTACTATTCCAACAATTGCCATTACTATCAAAACTTAAGCCATCATAAGAATCACTTAAGATATCGCTTCCAAAAGCATACTTACTTTCATAACTTATATCCCACAAATTCATAAGCGTAGGCAAAATATCCAAAGCAGTACAATATTTATCAACTTCTATATGTTCCATATCATTGGCATATATAAACATTGGCGTATAAAGTAAAGACTTATCATTGCCAAATATCTTTGCAAAATTAGAAGAACTAGAATAATCAATACTCTTAGAAATATGATCACCATAGACAAGAATCACCACATCATTTAGTCTACCCGACCAATCCGTGATATTTAAAAATTGCTCAACAGCCTTATCCAAATCCATATTCTTGGCAATATAACAAGCAATATCCTCATCAATATCTGGATAAACTTCCTTTACCTTAGCCAAGTTATCTTGATTAACCCCAACCCCATCTTTGGTATATGGAGAATGCCCCGAATAAGAAATCCAAAATGACATAAACTTATCTATTTCACAATCAATATAACCAATTTGATCAGAAAGTTCACTATCGCTTCGCTCACTTTCCATACCCAAGGCAATACAATCAAAAAACTCATAACCATAGCTACTAAAGGTAATATCACGATTATAGTAATCCTTATAATTATTATGGAAAGCATTAGTCTTATAGCCATTTTCTTTAAAAATATTACCTAAAGTTAAAGGATATGTATTATTAACATATTGGTAACATACTGAATAACCTTGGGCTTCAGGAATAAAAGAAGTATTAGCCATAAACTCACTATCACTAGTTGAACCAATCAAAAGCGGTGTATCAAAATTAGTAAAATCAATACCACTATTCTTCATACGATATAAAGTAGGTGTTAACTCTTCACTTATTGCATAATTATTTAAAGACTCAGCCTGAATAATTAATAATGATTTGCCCTTAAATAAACCCGTATAAGCATTACTTTCACTTATATTTTCCTTATTAAAATATTCATTTAAAGTATCAAGGTACTCCCTAGAATTCTTCTTATTCTCAAATAAAGAAACACTATCACGATAACCATATGTTAAAAGGCCAAACTTTTGCACAAAAGACTCTGGATTACTTATTGTGTCATATAAGTAATAATCTGTTTGATACATTGTAAAATTCTCTTCTTGGCCAGAATATGTAGCCTTGATAGTCTTAGTCATATTATTTATAAGCACAAAAGACAAGCCAAAACAAATAATGGCACTACATCTTATATACCATTTATACTTTATTTTACATTTATAAGCATATCTAAATACTAAAAAGATAATCGTAACAAAAAGTAAAACGATAAAAGGAATCAAATCTTTAAAATCAAAGATGGTACCAATAGTAGCTGTTTGACCTGCCACCTCACTAGCTAACTCCTTAACTGTAGAAAACCTAAAGTAAGAATTAAAAGCCTTATAGTAAGTCTTTTGAGCAATCAAATACAAAGTATATAGAGTACATAAAATAAATGATAAATACTTATTAACGCCACTCCCCACAAGTAAGCCAAGGCCAATTAAACAAAGTGAAAAAGCCAAAAATACCCTAAAATCATAATCAACATTAAGCGAATATATATTTTTAATTATTAATAAATAGCCAAACAACAATGCAAAATATAACACCTCAAGTAGTATATTAATAGCGCTTCTTTTTTTCATATAAGTAAATTATAACCCATGATATATAATTGTTTTATGAGAAATCTAATTAGATTATTACTATGTGCCATATATCCACTAATATTAATGTTCGCCTTTTATCTTATTTATCGTAAGTATAAAGAAACAATAAAAAAACACTATAAAACAATAATAATAAACACTATTGTTGTATCGCTTATTATTTGCACGTCTCTTTTAGTCTTCTTTCACTTTGAAGATACTATCTATGCCTATGACTATGCTGGTCACTATATTAGAGCCTTAACTTTAAAAAAATACTTTTATGAAGCACCAAATGAAATACTAGCCTTAGTCTATAATTCCATGAATAATGCTGACTATTCTTATTTGCCAGCACTATTTAATCTTCCTTTTATTTTAATTTCTGAAAGCTACGCCTTCTTTACAATAAGCACCTATATTATTTATTTATTGCCTACCTTAGTAATACTACAAATACTATACTTTAATTATTTAAAAGGAAATAAGTATTTACCAATACTATTAATACTTGTCTTCTTCCCTCTATATTTAACCCTATTTTATGGCAAAGTAGACTGTTCAGGACTATTATTTATAGTAAGTGCCTATAGTCTAATAATCTTACCTGACTTTAATAAAATAGATTATTTAGATAATATCTCAATTAATTTATTTGCCTTTCTAGCCATCTTTCTTAGAAGATGGTATTTATACTCCATAGTTTGTCTATATCTAGCCTATCTTTTAAAGTGGCTATTTTATAAAAACAAAAAAAGCCAAGATATTCTTAAGCTATTAAGCTCAGGAATCATTTTATTAATTGTATGTCTAATATTCTTTAATACATTTATAAATAGAGTATTAACTAATAATTTTGAGGAAGCCTATGCCTTCTATAATCATCCAGGCAAAATATTAGCCTTTATTAATAATATTTCACCCATCATATGTATAGTTTCATTGTATGGTTGTTATATCCTATATAAAAAACATAAGGATTTATTATTAATAAACATCCTATCAATAATCATTCCTTGTTTGATGATATGGAAACTCCAATCATTTGAATACCATCATTACTATATTTTTCTTTTAAATGTATTAATACTATTTGTACTAGGAATATTAAATCTTAAAAAGATATCTTATCCAACTTTATTAATTCTAATGATTCAAGTTTGCTTAATATTCTCTAAATGCCCAAATATTCTATTATTTACATCAATAAGAAAAAATCCTGAAATTCTATATACGAAAAACGATTTAATTGAAATAAGTGAATACTTAAAAGCTATTGAACCTGATGAAAATACAACAGCCTTTCTTTCAGCTGGTAGCTATGGAATAATATCTGATGACCTATTAAGAAATGCTCTACTTCCTAATCTAGATGGACCAAATATAGATTCCGCAATTTTTGATATTAGAGATGGCTTCCCCAAAGATTATCAATATATTAAATACATTATTACCGTCGATCCAATCATCTATACTGATAAAGATTACCAACATATGTTCGATATAATCGCCGATGCAGTAAAAAACAATGAACTTATCTCAAGTATCTATAATCCCATCTATGAAAAAAAGATTGATGAAGGCAAATATACAGTAACCATCTATGAAAGAGTTGGTGAATATACCAGCGAAATGAAACAATACTTCTATGATGAAATGATAAAAGTATACCCTGATAAAACTGATTATTTTGCCTACATACTAGATTAATATGAAACTATTGCACAAATATAAAAACTATTTACTAATAACTATATTAGCCCTTTTAATAGGACTATATTTTGCCTATCCTTTTACTAATGGTGTTTTACATATGGGAGCTGACACAGGCTTTCATCTAACAAGAATTCAAAGTTATCGCGATGCCATATTAAAGGGTGTTAAATATCCTTATATGTGGTGGAACGCCAACTTTAATTTTGGCTACCCAACACCTTTATATTATTGTCAACTATTACTATTTCCAGCTGTATGGCTAATTTCAAAAGGTATTACTTTAATAAGAGCTTATAAGATATATATTGTATGCCTAATGATAGCTTCCACTTTCTTTATTGGCTTATGTCAAGCTAAAGTATCCAAAGGCAAGATTAAAGCGATTATCCTATCAATGTTTATCTATCTTGTTAATCCCCACCAAGTAACTTCTATCTTTAGAAGAAGCGCATTAGGCGAAACAATGGGACTAGTCTTTATACCTCTTGCTTTACTGGGCATCTATTATGTTTTATATGACGATGAAAATAAGTGGTATATCTTATGTCTTGGCTTTTTAGGACTAGTACTTAGTCATAATATTACCTTTATTCTAACGTGTATCCTATTTTTATTTTTTATCTTATTTAATATAAAAGAGCTGCTTCATAATAAAAGAAGAATATTATCGATATTTAAGGCAATACTATCAACAGTTCTATTATCATTATTTTTTATATTACCAATGTTAGAAGGCCTAACAAACAATGTAATGTGGATTAATTCGCCCAATAATGTAACACCCATAGAAACTATTACACTAGATAAACTATTTAACTTCTCATGTGGATGGGAAGTATACCAATGTAGCTCTCCTGGACCATTTCTATTATTCTTGCCACTATGTGGCCTATTTATAAAAAATAAGAAACAAGATAATAAATTCATTTACCATTGTTTTATCTTATCCTTTATTTTCTTATTCATGATGACAAATTTATTCCCATGGAAATTATTCGCATTCATGAACTTCATGCAATTTACATCAAGAATACTTCCAATCCTAATACTATTAGAAGCCATTTCTGGTGCATACTATTTTGTTAAGTTAATAGAAAAGATAAGTAATATATACTTACAATTATTACCTATTGTAATTCTACTAATAGTATTTATGATTGTTTCTTTTTCATGGCTTAAAACAAACTATTCTGGCATGTATGGCTACAATGATGATGATACCCTGGAAAGTGCCTACCAAAGACTATATAAGCCAAATGAAGAAAATACCTACTATGATGCTCAAGCACTAAGCAGTGGTGACTATAACCACGAGATGTATCTAGACTATATCCACTATGAATATACAACGGTAGATAATTCGCTATCACATTCAATAATTGATACTAGCGAAGAAATGGAAATTGATGATGCTTTAATAAATAGAGAAGAATATTATCACTATAGTTTCATCATTAATTCAAATACGCATGAAAACGCAACAGCTATAGTACCTAGAACCTACTATTATGGCTATAAGGTTAATATTATAAAAAACAATCAAATAATTAAAACAATAGACACCACCATGTCTAAAGATGGCTTAGTTGAATGTAATGTTTTAAAATCAGATACGCCAATCACCTATGATGTCTATTATGAAATATCAAATATTCAAAAGTATTCAATGATTATCTCTAAAATATCGCTAATACTTGTACCAATCTACATAATTTATGATTGTTTTATAAAAATAAGAAAAAGATAGACAACTAAAATACTACTCATTCAAATTAAATAAAATAGTAGGTTTTTTTATAATACTTGACCATTATTAATTCAACAATTAGAATATAAATATACTGAATATTTTTTCAGTGAATAAATTTTCAGTAAAATTCAATGGAGGATTGCTTATGTTTGTTGGACGTCAAAAAGAACTAAATGCTTTAAAAAGTGAGCTATCAAATTGGAATAAAAAAAGTGCAATTCTAGTTTATGGAAAACGTAGAGTCGGAAAATCAACGCTAATTAAAGAAGCCTCTAAATCTTTTGATGGAATAGTTGTTAACCATATGTGTGTCCAAAGCACCTTCAACGGCAATCTTGAACTTATATATAAAAGCGTTTGTGAAAGCCTATCTTTGCCAAACATAAAATTTGACTCTCTTTTTGCCCTAATAGAATATTTAAAGACAATAAATAAGAATATTTTGTTAATAATAGATGAATATCCATACTTAAAACAAACAAAAAAGAAATACGAAGTAGATTCTTATATGCAAGCCATTATTGACAAACTGCCAAACAACATCAAGCTAATACTATGTGGCTCATATATAACAATCATGAAAGAACTTCTAAATGAAGATAATCCTCTATTTGGCAGATTTACCCTAATTGAACATATTCACGACTTAGATTATTATGATTCAGCCAAATTCTATCCTGTTCTTTCAATAAAAGATAAAGTTGCCTTTTATGCTGTATTTGGTGGATGCCCTTATGTACTTGAAAATCTAGATGTAAATAAGACGTTAAAAGAAAACATAATCAACTTACTATTACCGGAAACTGGATTAATACGTTCTCATATTGAGAATGTAATGCTTAAGGAAATTCAAAAAACATACGATGCTAGAATACTTGAAACTTTAGGTAATGGCAAGAAAAAATATAGTGAAATAAGAGAAATTATTGGTAGCGATGAAAATGGTCTTTTAGATAAACAATTAAAGATATTGCTAGATATGGAAACAATCCAAAAGGTCGAACCAATCAATCGCAAAAATGACAAAAAGAAACAATTTTATGAAATTACCGATAATCTAATGCGCTTTTATTTCGCGTTTATATTTACAAAAACTGGAATTATTTCTAGAATTGGTGAACACCAATTTTATAACAACCAAATCGAAAAAACTATTGAGCAATTTATAAGTCGTCGTCTAGAAAACATAAGTTTGCAATTCTTCCACAGATTGGCAATTAGTGGCAAATATCCAGACATTGAAGATTTTGGTAGTTATTGGTATGATGATCCAGCAACTAAAACAAATGGTGAATTTGACTGTGTTGTTAAACGTAATGGTGGATTATATGATTTTTATGAATGTAAATATTTTGATAGAAAAATGACATTAGAAGAATGCCTACAAGAAAGAAAACAACTTGAAGAAATTAAAGGCATCCAAGTATCGAAAATTGGCTTTATTTGTACAGGTGGGTTTGACTTTAAAAACAAAGATAATCTTATCTTAGTAGAAGGCGAACAATTGTATAACATACAAATAGAGTCATGACGACTCTATTTGCGATAATACGTTTAATTTGATTTATGCTTTCTTTGCCTTACAGACTTAATAATATCGTTCACATCTTCTTCTTTATAGCCTACTAAAGCGGCTAAGCTTTGCGCTTTTTTTAGTGTTTCTTCAAACTCCAAGGCAGTTGGCAACTTTACTATTTTAAGCATAATAACATCCCCAGAAGCATATGCTACAAGCTTATCACCGGCATCAATCGATAACTCTTTTCTAATGGCAACAGGCAAGGAAATTTGTCCTTTGGATGATACTGTTACTACTTGCGTATTCATAAATTATCTCCTTTCAAATGTAAGGTTTTCTTACTTATATTATTCCATACTGATATATTTAAAACAAGATAATGTAAGATTTTCTTACGTTTAATCCATTTAAAAAGAGCTATTTTACTAGCTCTAATGCCTTTAAGACAATCGCATCCATATTGTAATATTTATATTCCGCAAGTCTACCAATTAACTTAAGATTTGGGTATTTATTGGCCTGCTTAACATATTCCTCATACAAAGCTTGGTTATCTTTAGTAAATATAGGATAGTAAGGTACATTGCCAACTTCACTATTCCTGCGATATGGGAAAGGATATTCCGTATGAATATAAGTATAATCCTTTATTTCATCTACCATAAAGTGCTTATACTCGGTAATACGCGTAAATTTCTCTTTAGGACCAGGATAATTTTCCGTAGCCGCATCTTGGAAAGTACCATTCAATTTTTCTAGAATTAAATCTAAAGAACGGTAAGGAAGTTCTCCAAGATTATAGTCAAATAAAGCGTCTAAAGCACCAGTATAATAAACCATGCCCTCAAACTGTTTTCCTTCAAAATAAATCTTGCCATCATCTAACTTTAAGATATCCTTAGCCGATGTATTTAATCTAATCTCAATATTATCACTATCCAACATTCTTGAAATTAAAGCACCATAGCCATCTTTTGGCATATATTGATACTCATCATTAAAATATCGATCATCATATGAAGTGTTAACCGGAACTCTAGCACTAACCGCACTATCAAGATCCTCCACCTTCATATTCCATTGTTTCATTGTGTAATATTTAAACACATTCTCATAAATATAATCAGCCAAATAGCGAATATCTTCATCATCACTTTTCAAAAGATCCATAATTGGAACCTTCTTGCCCTCACCATAATCCCTTTTTAAAAGCTCTTTTAGTCTATCAGCCTTATCAGGAAGACAAACATCAATAGACTTAAAGTTAAAAGGAATAGGCACAAGCTTTCCCTTGATATGGCCAAGTACTTTATGTTCATACTTATACCAATCTGTAAAATTACTCAAGTAATCAAAAACTTCCTTAGAATTAGTATGAAAGATATGAGGACCATATTTATGAACTAAAATGCCTTCACTGTCATAATCATAGGCATTACCACCAATATGTTCTCTTTGATCAATAACCAGTACTCTATCACCCTTACTAGCCAATAAATTCGCAATAGTAGCTCCCGCAAAACCAGCGCCGACAACAATCACATCCATCATGATTCCTTAATCCTTTCATACTCTTTATCTGTTAACTTAATTATACTAAAGTGATGAACACCATCAATAACACTTGAATCAAGTAAGCTTAAATTCACATTAAGTTTTTCATCATCAACACTTAATTTTCCATTGTATATTTGGGCAAATTCATGCGCATCACAATAAAAGTAATACTCATTATCAATACCCCTTAGGGCAAAAGGACCCTCAAGTGACTTATCTAGGCATATAGCTTCATTTACATCATCATAAATACGCCATGTGCTGTTATAAGCTAAATTATCACAAACCGCATAATAAAGCTTGCCATAGCCCCTATCGCTTTCATCCTTATAGAATAAATAATACTTACCATCAATTAACGTAATATCCGCATCAATTATCTTATAACCCGTATCAAAGAACACATAAGGATAAGAAAACTCCTTAAAATCCTTGGTAGTAACCGCATAAATAGCACTATCATCTCTTTCCGAATCTGAATACATCAAAACATATAAATCATTATAAGAATCATAAATAAATTCAGGAGCCCAAGTGTAGTTGCCACCAATATCTAAGTCTCTATCATAATAATTGACATCATATAAATCCGCATCAAAACCAAGTAAGCTATTACTTTGGCCAATATAGATTTCTTTATACATATAACCTTGAGTAGCCATTAAAACATAGTTGCCATCTTTATCTCTATCGATAAAGGCATCTCTTAAACGCTTTGAACCTTCACTTGCCCCAACACTAATATCAACGGCTTCAAAATCCTTTAAATCTTCACTAAGCGCAAAAAACATCGTCTCATCACCTGTTACATAATCAGGATAAAAAGCCGAACCTGTAAAACCCGCCAAAAGATACGCTTTATATTCATCTAATAAAAGAACCTCTTTTTCAAAAGAAGTATCGCCTATATTAACTAAAATAGTACACTTTTCTTTATCCGATGCATTTTCATCCTTTATAAAGTGCTTATCCAAATACTTAGCTCTACCCTTTATAACTTCATACTTAACATCATATCCATCAACGATATTATCAAACTCATCACTCTCTGAAATAATATATTCTAAATTATTAAAAGTCTTATTATAGGCAGCAACAAATCTTTTATCATCATTATTACCCCTTACCCTAAATGTATAATCATGATTAATTCCATCATAATAGGCACTTAAAGTAACAAACCAATCTTGACTTGTATCATTATCCTCAAAACTTAAAAAACCATCATTAATATAAGCACCATCAGAAACACTATATTCAACCTCATTATTTCTAGGAAGTCTAATCTTACCGCTGGCATTGTCGAGAAAATACTCATTGAAATTTAAATCAATTTTAATGCGCTCATCTTCTTTATAAACACCACCCACAAGCTTATCAGTATCAATATAGTTATATAGTCTTAAATCACTAATGTTAGCCTTTAAACGTACGTCACCTAGACTAATCCTTAAATTATCACCCTTAAAGCTTTTAGAAAAAGCCTTCTTACCAACAAGCTCGCCATTTAAATATAAACTAAAATACTTGCGATCAAACTCAATAGCCACATGATTATAGGTATTTAGATGTAAATAACAGGTGCTATCTCTAAATAAAAGACCATTATCATGCACCAAAACAAGCCCTGTAAGATTGCCATCTTCATCCTCAGTATTATTTAATAAAGAAAGCCTTTCACCATCACTATCTAAAGACAATATTTTATCTCCCACATAGTTACTATCTAAGTTTATCCAAAAAGATAAAGTGAATTTATTACCTGGATTATAGGCTTGTTCAAGCTCAATTGTTTCCTTATTAATATTAAATTCACCAAGTTCAATTACACTTTTACCCTTACAAGCACCAAGGCAAAACAATAATAAAACAATTAATAATCTCTTAATTATTTTCATCCAAAACCCCATAATACTTATTCAAGATAGCTTGATTATCATAATGATAATTCTCTAAATCCTTTTTAAGCTTAATTAAAACGTCCCTTTTATCCTTTAATTCATCAAGTTTCTTATAAAGACCATCCTCACTATTTTCTACAATATAACCATTAGAATCATCAATTTGCTCACTAACTCCTGCAACTAAAGTAGTCAAAACAGGTGTATCACTAATTAAAGACTCAACACTCATTGTCGGATAGCCCTCATATAAACTAGACATCACAAATAAATCACATTGTCTAACATAAGGATAAGGATTAGACTTTAAACCAAGCCACTTAATATCATCAAAACAATTAAGCTCCTTAGCCAAAGAATGAAGTTCATCCTTAAGACCACCATCACCAATAATAATCAAATTATAATAATCCTTTAGCTTAGCATGTATTCTAATTAAACGATCAACGCCCTTTTGTCTATGAAATCTAGCCACTGTAATAAGATTAATCTTGCCATTATCATCAAGCTTTAAATCACATTCTTCTAGACTCATATCACGAATGCGCTTTTCATCCACCAAGTTATGAATTACACAAATCCTACTTACACCAAATAATTCTTTATAAGACTCCATTACCTGATTAGAACAAGCAATATTCATATCAATACAAGACAAGGCATCCTTAACCAAATTCATGTGATGGCTACTATAATTAGATTCCTTATAATCAACTTGTACCCAATTTATCTTTCTATTTGAATCACCATAAGCTGTAAAGATTGTACAAAAGCCCTCTTTAGCACTAAATTCAATATCATAATGCTTATCTAAAATCTTTCTTCTTTCTTTAACAATCTTATTTTTAATAAGACCTGTCTTCATATAAAAAAGAAGACGAAGCTTATAGAATAATTCCTTACCTCTACACTCTTTTAAAGGCCTATCTATTACACTAAAGAAAGAACTACCACTAATCACATTTATATCACCAGGAATCTCACTTAAAAGTTCTCCTCTTTTATGCAATACTAAAAGATCCACCTCATACTTATCTCTATCTATCATCTTAAGAAAAGTATTAAGAATACGAGCCACGCCACCCATAGTCATCTCATCATTGACAAACAATATCTTCTTTTTCATTTATTGTAGGCCCTCTCTACTAAACCAATCCACTTTTTATGCAACAAGAAGAAAATAACCTTCTGCTTAAAGTTATAATCCCCATCTTCCTTAACATCAAAATACCAATTAGGATATTGCTCCTCCAACAACTTTACATTCTTCCTGTAATATTCAATTCTCGTCTTCTTATCGGCAATTTCCTTAATCCTTAAGGTTGTCATCACCAAACAATTCTCAAAGAATAAGCCCCTAACCTCATAAGCACCCAATTGCAATTTGTTTTTAACCATACTAATAGCCTTATAGATATCAAAGATTCTAATATCAGCCTTATGAGTAATTGAACCCTGCCTTTGTACATAATAATACAAAGGCTTATAGACATGAGCCATATTATTAGCGGCCGCAATCCAAGTCGGAATAACCGCCATATCCTCATACCACATACCCTTAAAAAATCTTTTGTCCCTCATAAAAGAAGCCTTATATAGTTTATTATTGGCACTATTATTAGAAAAAATAATCTCTTTATTCTCCTTATAATTACTAGTGCCCTTATAATTAGAGCCCCAAGAATACTCTAAGCTACCATCTTCATTGACATAATACATATCAAAACAAACAATATCGCTATCATATTCCTTGCCCATCTTATAAGTAAGCTCTAATAAATCAGGCGCAATATAATCATCGCTATCAATAAAACACAAGTATTCCCCACTTGCCTTATCTATGCCATAATTACGAGCATCGGAAAGACCGCCATTTTCCTTATCAAAAAACTTAAAACGGATATCTTTACCCACAACATTTTTAGCTATATCAATAGACTTATCCTTACTACCATCATTGATAATAAGACACTCAAAATCAATTAAAGTTTGATCCTTAATCGATAATAAACACTTTTCAATATAATCCTCAACATTATAAACAGGAACTATTACACTTACCTTCATTATTTAGCCCCCATCAAATCCTTCAACATGGCCTTCTCAAACAAACCACTCAATAACAATTCACACTTTAACTTTGTCAAACTACCAGCCTTAGGATAGTTTTCAATAACATCCTTTTTATGCTTAATCAAAGTCTTAAAAATAATCCAATACTCATTAAAATACTTTACTCTAGCACTATCTAATCCATTATTTTTTAATTGACTTAAAGCATATCTAAACTGGATATAAGTACGTGCATAAAGCATTGAATTATTATTCTTTTCAGCATATTTAAATAACTCAGACATAATCACATAATGATCATAGAAAGTCTTATCCTTAAAAGTAGACATACTATTACCTGGCCTATCGATCAAATAATAAGATAAGGCATCCTTTATATAGATAGCACTTTTCGCATTGCTTAAAGCATAGGTATATAAAAGTAAATCCGTAAAACTTACCTTATGAGGCAACTCTATGCCCTTGCATAAACTTGTCTTATAAAGCTTGGCATGAGGACTAGGATCTAGATAATAGAAACAATCTAAATCGGTATATACTTTATCAAATTCCGTATTAATGCTGACAGAATGAATAACCGAATCCGTATATACTTCTTCTGCATTATCGTTATAAACAAGATACTTACAACCTACCACTAAATCAACACTATTTTTTTCTAAAGTATTAACTAAAACTTCAACCGCATTATCACTTAGCCAATCATCAGGATCACAAACCATGAAATATTCACTTTCAATATGTTCAATGGCCTTTTCTAAAACAGAGCCATAACCACCATTTTCTTTTTCAATAAACTTAACGCGACTATCTTTTGAAGCATAATCTAAAACAATATCCCTACTATTATCAGGACTACCATCAGATACAGCAATAATCTCAATATCGCTAAAAGATTGCCTTAATAAAGAATCAAGACACTTACTAACATATTTTTCTACATTGTAGATTGGAACAATAATACTAACCTTACTCATTTACTTAAATACCAATGCCAAAAACCCATCGTAAGCTTATTATTGGTCTTTAAAAAGACTATATTCTTCTTACCCAAGGTTTTTATATACTTATTATCCCTAAAATTAGGGAAATATTCTAAAACAAAATCAAACGCTTTACTCATCAAATCTTTATAATGATCCGTTCTTAAAAATCTAAAGGCCCCATATACCAAGAAATGTTCAATAAATAGATACTCTAATTCAGCATAATATTTATCATAGACGCCTCTCTCCTTAAAATCCTTAATAACACCATCAAAGATAGTAAAGATATCATACATCTTATCATTATAAGAAGAACCCAAAATCGAAGTACTCCTTTGTAGATAATGATAACAAGCACATCTATAATAACCAACTTTGCAAATACTACTAAAAAACTTTAAAGTGACTGGAATATCTTCATACCATAAGCCAACTGGATACTTACAATCTAATTTATCAAATAATTCTTTCTTATATATCTTATTCCAAGAAAATAAGGGCGAAAGAAACAAGTTCTTTAAATCATCATCACCAACTTTATTAAGGCCCTCTTTTATAAAAGACTTTTTAGACCCATCTTCCCAAACATATTCTAAATCACTAACTACTAAATCCAAATTATCCTTATAAGCCATATCTAGCATATGTTTATAGGTATCATCTTCAATATAATCATCGCTATCCAAGAAAGTAATATATTCACCATTTGCCCTCTTTACACCATAATTGCGCGCATCTGAAAGACCACCATTTTCTTTAATATAAGACTTAACTAAACCAGGATACTTATTTACATAACCATCAATTATCTTTTGACTATTATCTTTAGTCCCATCATTAACCACAATAATTTCATAATCATCAAGCCCTTGGTTAACCAAAGAATTAAGACACTTATCTAAATATTTCTCAACATTATATACTGGAACAATTACCGATAATTTACACATAAAAATATTATATCAAAATCATTTAAACCAATCGTAAGTATTACCACAAGCAATATACTCTTTATACTTTAAATTATCGTTATATAAATAGTCTTTATTAAATAAAAAATTAAAGGATATAAGTAAACAAGCACCAACTGCAAAAGTAATAATTAACTTTTTTCTATCTTTTAAAATAAATTCATAAGCAGTAAACAATTCTTTATAGCCAAGTATTGCATAAACAAACAAAGTCACATAAAACATCAAGGCATACTGAGCCTTAGCTTCCCAAATAATTAAAAATAAGAAACCACCCACAAAACATAATGGCAATAACAATTCTTCCATTGTTTTATCTTTCTTAAAAAAGAAAGAAACAATATAGAATAAACAACCCAAAACTATAAGGCCCTGTTCAATATTTAAGATATCTTGCACATGCGATTCAAAACTTAGATTTAAGAAACGATCAAAATATTTACTATGATTATAGCCATCGCCAAATCTATACATAAACTCATCGTCAGTTAAACTATCCATACCATAATACATACCAAAAGTAGGATTATTCCATTGTGATATTATTTTTCGGCTATAAAACTCTAAAGTATAATCTTTGTCACTTTTAAAAACAGCCAAACGTTTTTCTATATCCTTTAAAGCCAAGTTTTTTTGAGCATCAGTATCATTACCAACTAAATGATAAGTATCTTGATTATATTTATTATGCCAACCTTGACACCTATCTCCTTCTTGCATACCCATGGCAATATAAGAAAGATAAGATGCACCCTGTAGTTTATGGCCCACTTTATTTTCAATATAAAGTTTAGGCACAAACAATTCAAATACTAGACACACAATAAAAGAGAGCACAATAAATAAACCTCTTATCTTTTTAGTATCAATAATCTTAAATAACGCATATATAAACATGCCAATAAGATAAACTAATGTGAAACTTTTAGCCATTAAAGCCAGTATTAAAAACACGCTAGCAAACAATAATTCCTTAAACTTATAATCTTTAAAATAATTAAGCTCATACTTAATAGATAAAAGAATAAAAGCCATACCAAGCATATTGCCATATATTAACCAAGAATAAATAATTAATACAGGATAAATTAAGCCACTAAAAATAATCATTAAACAAACAAAGTTACTAGCACTTAGTTTATAGGCAATATCACTCAAGGCCTTATAAATTAAAACAACCGCCACTACATTGATAAACTGTAAGCCCAAATAAAAGTTCGACTTAAAAATAAAAGAAAAGAAATAATAGATAAAGAAAAGGCCAATCTGATTAGTGCACATTTCCATATAGCCGCCACTTACAAAATCAGCATAATCGCCCTTTTTAAAATTATCCACTGCCCTTAAAACAAAGTATTGATCGCTTTCTGGCAATATCTCAATGCCCCATACCCAAACAAAACCTATTACACAAATTAAAACTAAAAGAATAGTCTTTAATATCTTGAATAGCTTATCATCTGAATTAATTCTTTTCACAAGTTTGCTTTTACTTATAAGGCAAAACAAAACCACCAACAAAGCACTTAACAAAATATTAATAATTAAATTGTCCCTTAAAAAGAAAGTGATCTCGCTTGTATATTGGATGGCGTTATAACAAGTCCCGCTATATGCCATATATACTAAAAAAGCCACTATTAAAGTAAATAAAACACTAATTACAGCTAAATATATATTCTTAAATATTTTCATGTCTCTTTCTTATATCAAATACTATTAAACCAATAAAAGATAAGCTACCAATTAAAGTTAAAATCATACCAACCTTAAAACCAGATGGTGTAAAATACATCTCAATATTATTATCACCCGCATTAACCCTAAAGCCCATCATGCCACCATTACACTTGATATAGTCTACCTTTTCTCCATTTATCATAATCTTCCAGCCAGAATCATAAGGCAAACCAACTATGGCAAAACTATCATCTTCACTATTTAATAAACAAGTAAAGTAGTTATCATAGTAAGCTACATTACTTAAAGTATAGTTACCGCTACCTACACTTACCTTTTGATCGCTTATTACATAATCACTTAATAAAGAAGTATCACTAGCCTTATTAGTATATTTACTATAAGTACTTACAATATCCCTATAGTTTAAATTCTTGGCCACAATTAAAGAACCACGATAACTATCATCAACAATTTCATATTCACTAAAAGGAATCTCATCCAAATTACTAGTGATAGAATACTTAGTACTTAAAAAATTAATGATATTTTCATCCTTAATATTAAATTCCCAATCAATATTTTCCACAACGCCATCATAATTTAAGCTACGCATATCATTAAAACTTTGACTATAAGTTGAATCATAAGTCATAAGACCACTAATATTATAAATAATGCCTAAATCATGGGAAAAAGACCAATATAAACTATCATATGGTACATATACCCTAAAATATTCATTCCCATTGTCTTCATCTAAAGTATTAAGATAATCCCTTAAATTATGATAATTATCATTATCCGCCAAAACACTAGTAACTCCATCTAAATCATTATCACTAATGCTGGTAACTAAAGACTTACTACCATACATATAAGAAAATAAACATAATTCAACAATGCATATGACTAGATAATTCCTACTCTTACAAAGGCAATAATAGTTAGCCAACATAAACAAGATACTACCTATAAAAATAAACAATTGTGTTTTATAGTCACTAATTGAATACCCTTTATATAAAAGTCCTAATACATAAGTCAATATAACAATAATAATCTCAACTATTAATGTATTACGCAGTAACACTTTATCAATTAAACTAAAATCGTTTAGATAACGACAAGCCACCAATATATTAAAGTAAACAAAAATAAACAACCATCTAAAACAAGGCTCACTAAAGCCATTTATAATACTACCAACAAAAGGAATAAATAAAGCCATAAGCATTATTCCATACACAATTAAAGTAGATTTAAAGTACTTTTTATCGCTATCTTTAAATACCTGGGAAATAATTAAAGTAATTAAAGTACCAGAATATAGACAAATTTCCTTTAAAGTATGAGCCCCTAAATCAAAGATATTATTACCATAAATGTAAGTATGACTTGGCACAAAAGCTGATACAAATAGATGCAAATAAACACTTAAATCACTATATGTTAAAGAAAAACTTAAACCACCAACTCTTTCATTTTGAATAACATATAAAAAAGCTGGTAAGATGATAAAACCACTTAATAAAACACCAATCAAATAATAAACAATTAATATTAAAGCCTTTTTAACTACACCCTTTAAGTTTCCATGTAAGTTATAGTACCTATAAATAAAATAAATGGGACTAAATAAAGATAAGGCATAAAAGAAATAATAATTAGTAATTAATAAAACAAAAACACTAATAATAAACAAATATTTCTTATTATCCTTTAAATATTTCTCCATCCCCAAAATATAGAAAGGAAATAAAGAATAAAAAGATAAAAAACCTGGTTGTGATGTAAAGTATATCGCAAAACTAGATAGTCCAAAACATAGGCCCCCAATAAAAGAAACACGCTTATTCTTATATAGATAATCGATTAAAAGATACATCGAAATACCAGCTACTAGTATCTTAATAAGACATTGTAAATCATAGATATAGAAATAATCTTTATTTAACACATAAGTTAAAACATTATAGATATCAAATAATCCATAGCTACTTTTACTAGCCCAAATATTATTTCCCAAAAATAAGACAAACGAATAAAAAGGCAAAGTCCTATCACGCAAAGCATTGATAGTTGTGCGCCTATTTAAAGTATAAAAAGGATACCATTGAGTCTTTACATCGCCTCCACCAATAAAATACTTACCCTGTAAAATACTTGGCAAAAACATTAAAAAAGCACCAATACAAAGTACCCCAAACATTAATAAAAAATACTTATGTTTCTTAAAAAATTTCATCAAAATACACGATCCGAATATATCTTATCTTCTACAACCTTCATTAAATGCTTGCCATACTCTGACTTACCATAAAGTTTAGCACTTAAAATAAGTTCATCCTTACTAATCCAACCATTTTTATAGGCAATCTCCTCAGGCACACTAATACCCACGCCCTGAAGATTTTCGATAGTTCTAACAAAGTTACAAGCCTCAGCCAAAGAATCCATTGTACCTGTATCTAGCCAAGTATAACCTCGACCAAAGATTTCCACATTCAATTTATTAGTATCTAGATACATTTGATTTAAAGTAGTAATCTCAAGCTCTCCTCTATAAGAAGGCTTAACAGCTTTAGCAAGTTTAGATACCCCACTTGGGTAAAAATATAGACCCGTAACCGCATAATTACTTTTGGGATTAGTTGGCTTTTCTTCTATTGATAAAGCCTTACCACTGCTATCAAAATCAACTACACCAAATCTTTCAGGATCTTTTACATAATAACCAAAGACAGTTGCCAAACCCTTTTTACTAGCATTTTCTCTAGCTTTAACCAAGATATTTGAAAAACCATTGCCATAAAAAATATTATCACCCAAAATCATAGCGCAACTATCATCACCAATAAAATCCTCACCGATAATAAAAGCTTGAGCTAAACCATCAGGACTTTCTTGTACGGCGTAAGTTAAATTAATACCAAACTGCTTGCCATCACCCAACAATTCCTTAAAACGAGGCGTATCATTAGGTGTAGAAATAATCAAGATATCTCTTATGCCCGCCAACATTAAAGTGCTAAGTGGATAAAAAATCATTGGCTTATCATACACAGGCAACAATTGTTTACTTGTAACCTTAGTAAGTGGGTAAAGCCTAGTACCACTACCCCCAGCTAAAATTATTCCCTTCATAAATTCTTCCTCTTTCCATTAATTATAACATTCACTAAATTATGATAAATGATAGCCAAAATTACACTACCAACAATACCGACAATATTAATCAAATAATCAAAACCAATATTTGGCCTATATAAAAGACCATAGTTTGCATAAAGAAAAGACACAAAAGGAATATTAATTAAATAAAACTCATAAGTATAGTTTCCAATATATGAAAGAAACTTATTAAAAATTGTAATCTTATCAAAAATAAATGCCAAAAGAAGTAACATACTAGGCGCAATAACAATGCTTGGATAAACATGTAACACATCATTGCCAAAGTTATGGTACATAAAATATAAAAAGCCAAACCCTAACACAAAACTAAGTACTACAACAAAGATATTAATACTTACATCTTTAGTATTAAGGTAAGCAAAATAAAGGCCTAGCATATAAACAGCTACATTAAACCAAGCATAATAAAAGGAAAACACATTTATTAGTACACAAATTAAAGACACTAAAATTATTCCAATTAAGGTAAACATAAAGGGATTCTTATTAAAATGTTTTAAGTATAAGGGTGTAATTAAATAAACAAAAATAATTAGAAAAGTAAACCAATTTTCTAATTGATTTTTAAAAAAGAAATCAATTCCAGAAAAAGAAACAAAAGATTGATATCCAATTATAACCAAAAATAAACCAATGGGAATATAAAAAGGAAGAATCCTCAAAAGTCTTTTCTTTATAAAAGTTAAATAATCACTATCCTTTTGATAAGAATAATACATACTAAAACCCGATAAAAAGAAAAATAAAGCTACTCCCAAATAGCCACATTTAACCATTAAAAATTCTATTTTTGTATTAGAAAAAGGAAATAAAGAATGATGCATACCAATCCAAAACATCGCAAAAGCCATAAGTTGTTTGCGATATTTACTAATTAGATTAATTGGCATTATCACTATCCTCATAATAGAAAATTATCTTATCAGCACTTTGCGGAAGCTTATAGTATTCCTTAAAAGTCTCAAAATGATAAGTATCACCAATCTCCACATCTCCTCCATGAATCGAATAAACTGGGAATCTTGGAATCCAAGCCTCTTTAACTTCTGGATGGCCTTGGTAATACTTAATAATCTCTAGACGCTCCTTTTGTTTAAGGCCTACAAGACGATATTTATAAACATATTCATGGCATCTATCACCAACAATAATCACCAAAATAATAAGCAAAGCTGTACAAACTAAATGCTTATTAATATTAACTGAATCAAAGATGATTGCACTAACTACAATCAAATAATAAACCGTATAAATAGCACTTCTAGATCCATAAATTGGTGAATAAAGCATAACCAAAGCATTACATCCAGCAATCATCAAAAGATAAACAGCCTTATAAGTACGATACTCACCAACTGTATAAACAAATAAAACCACAAAGGCATTAATTATATAAATTGGCCAAAAGATAATTGAATAAATAGAACTATTATTATTTAAGAATGAGTTACCAAACACAAAAGAAAATACAGTAATAATCCCTAAAACAAGAACTCCAATATTTATAACTTTATAAATAGTCTTAATATCTTTATGAGTAAATAATATTAATAGAATTAAACATAAAGAAAATAGGCCAATCGCATAGTTATTATTAATAAAAGTAATACTCAAGAAATTAGGATACGCACTAGCAATCATGTCAAATAAAGACATATTATTCCAAGTAGCATGTTCGCTTAATAGTCTAGCTGCACTACCAGGTGAACATCTTAAAATTACAAAAGAAATAACACTAACCACTAGATTAATAATTAAATACTTTAAGGCCTTCTTTTTATTAAAGTAAGCATAAATAATTAAAACTACTTCCCCAACAATCATTGTAGCCGCAATATTTTCCATCATTAAACCAATGATAAATAAAGGAACATTAATTAAATAAAAAAACACCTTAAGCTTTATATCATATAAATCCAAGCGCATCATCTTATCAACTAAAACAAAATAAAGCAAAGAAAAAAACAAAGGAATAACATAAGTAGTACCCATAATCCAAGTATAGGTTTCCATCCTAAGATTATCATCCACACTAAGCATCATCGCCACAATTAAAAGACAACTTAGAATGTTCTTGTTTTTTACATAAGATAATTTATATAAACAAATAAAAATCCCAAAGAATAAAAGTGGATTAATAATATTCCAAAGATACTTTCGACAAGGTATAAGCATGCCCCATAATTCACTAAAGAATCTACCAGACCAATTTTGATAAAACTCTAAAGCTGTTTTAATAGGTGTACCCAACTTGCCATTTAAATAATAGCCCCAATCATCGCCAGATAAAGGTGTCTTAAAAGTAATATAGGCAAACAATATTAAAATAAAAAAAGCGCAATATAAATAAAAATTCTTCTTCGAAAATATTTTTTTCATCCATTTAATTATAAAGTAAGACAAACATAAAAGCTATGAAGTCTTACTATCTAGACAATTCTTTAAATCTCTAATACCGAATCCAGCAAGCATACAAAAGATAGGCAAGTAAGTATAAAGATAACGCGCCCTAGCCTCAAATAATAACTCAAAGATAGTTAAACCAAGTATACCCAAAAGAAGAATTGACTTGTCATCATCTGATTTAGTAAATATCGAAACCACAAAATAAGTAAATACAAATAGCCAAACAAATTGTTCAAAAATACTAAACAAGCAGTAATTGTCACCATCCGTATAATAAAAGCTTCTTAAAACCCTAGCGCCTGCATTATCTTTCTTTACTACAATCTTATAAAAATCACCCTCTTGCCCAAAGGCAAAAGTACCATCATTAAATATCTTTAAAGCCTTCTTAAACAAGTGTTCCATCAAACCATTAAAACCCATATTATTAACTCTATTAAAACACTCATTTAAATTAGCCGCATTCCTTTCACTCTTTGTTTTAAAAGAAGAAGAAAAGTTTACATCATCTTGACTATAGCCTGCCCCACTATCGACATTTAAGCCCATCATTAAAAAGTGCGTTGGCCCAAAAGATTGTTCCATATCAAGTGGCGCATTAGCAAGTCTTGCCAAATACACCAAACCACTTTGGATAGGGCTAAGACAAAGCGCGCCCAATAAAACACATAAACAAAGCTTTAATAAGTGTTTTCTACTTTTAATATTAAATAATTCATAAATTACTATCGCAATCATAATAATTACACATTGAGGTTTTATAAAATAGGCAAATACTCCTATTAAAACTAATAGGATTGTATATACCTTTTTACCATTAAGTTTTAAAAGACTATACAAATAAAACAATAATATCGGAAAAAGCAAACCAACCGAATCTGAATAAAAAACAATAAGCCAAGGCGATATACCAAATAATAAAATGGCCAATATATAACAAATTAGCGCATACTTCTTATTTAAATACAAAGACGCACACTTATAAGTTAAATAACAACTTATATTATTAATAATAATATTGAGTAAAAGAAAGATAACATACTTATCATAAACATCCCCTTTAACAATACCCAATAGTTCATTTACTCTTGCCACAAAAATTTCAATAAATAAAAGTAATAAGTTATTGGGGTATTTAGACATGTAATTGATATAAAAGCCTTTATTAATAGCCATATCAATTAAGCCACCGGCATCCCAACCAGTCACAAAATAAGTATTAAGTCCCATATATAATTGATATACAAGCAATAAGACACCCATTATTAAAACAAGTTTATCAACATCACACTTAAGCTTTATTTTCTTAGAAAGAAAATAAAAGATAACACTAATTACTACTACTATTAAAAACAAAACCAAATTAGAAACAAGTAAAGTATGCTTACCATAGTAATCAATAAAGCTCGAAAACAACATTCCTAAAAATATTATTCCCAAAATTATACCCGATAATATCTTTACACCTATATTAAAAACCTTATTCATCATTAATAATTATAAAGACTTTGTAAGCTTTAACAAGCCTGCACTAAGCCAAGGAAGTCTTGCGTAGTTTATTAAAACCAATAATAACTCTACTAGCTAGCCCAATCAAAAAGACAGACATATAAGCCAATAATTAGTACACATAATATAAACACAGTTATATTAAATACATTGTCACTATCGGTATAGTAATTAAATACGTAATAGTATTTTTATAAATATTAAATCGTTTAATAGCCACTTCTTACATTGGTTTTTCTTTTAAATAGCACTTTAAACTCATAATATGCAAAAGCCATAAATGTAAGCAATGAAACAAAAAGTGAAACATGTTCTACTGCAGTACCCTTATAATACACTTTATAATTATGGGTGCCTTCTTCCATATACATACCCACTCTTTTTGAATATAGATTAGGAATACACTCTTTTTCATACAAGATGTTTCCATCATCATCTATCTCTTGATAATAATAGCCCTTATAGTAAGAAAGAGGCATATAAATGTAATCAGCATAATCGTAGTTTGTTGTAAAAGTAATGGTCGTACCAACTCTATCATAATCCCAAACAGCGCTCTCTTCATTGGCAAACTCAATATTGGTATTAGCACTATAATATTGATAAGAATTGGTCAAAGGCAAATATTCACCCTGTCCGAGTTCAACTATATTAAAACCGTGTGTGTATTCTAGTGTTGAAAAACCCTTTTCTCTTATTTCCTCATACGTAATTTCATTTGACCAATTATCGCTACATGTTATAAATGTTTTATAAATATATGAAACATTAAAAATCAGATAGCAAGACATTAACCCCATAATAATATTTTTTATCTTTAGTTCGCTTATTGTTTTACCAATGACGAATACGGCAGTTGGTGCCAAAAGTATATTTATTCTCCAAATAAATTGAAAATGTCTTAATATTGAAAGCTTATACAGTGGAAGTAGATCGATTTCTAGAAATACTCCACACATAAGGATAATAGCCATCATATCAATAGTTCTATTTAACTTGAATTTATTTTTAATTTTATAAATCAAATAACACAAAATTCCACCAATCGAAAAAATAATCCCTAGATATTGTTGGTTAGGCGAAGTGTTAAAAATATAATCGGAAAACACTTGCAGTATCGGTCTTTGCGATTCTTTAAAATACCCCAAATTAGTAGTGTCATTTAAAAATGATGACCAAAAGTCTTGTGATAATAATTGTTCAATACACGGAAATAAAAACCAAGCAGATAAGGCTATTGCCAATAAAGCGGCTTTTAATACACATAAGATTCTTTCTTTACTAATGTTTTTGATATCAATAATAAGAAATAATACAAAAAAGATAACACTTAATGTAAATGTTAATAAATGGCTTAACACTAATAGCGCAAAAGATATCCCTAGTAACTTATAACAATTCTCTTTTAAGACAAACATTTTATAGAAAGCCAAGAATAATAAGGGCAAAAAAGATAAGGCAATAACATTTCCTAAACCGCCTCCATAGTAATAATAATTAATTCTTACATTGGAAAACATATAAATAACCGTACAAAATATTTGAATTAACTTAGAATCAAATACCACCTTAGATAAATGATAAGTTGTTATACACGCTACTAAAGCATAAGCGAATAATGTAATTTTCCATACTATTACAATTGGTACATCCAACATATACAATAAAGCCGACGGAATTAAAAATAGATCGCAATAAAACATTGGCGAAGCATAACCAAAGCCATTATTTATATATGAATAAACATAAATTGGAAATGTATGATTTCTTAATCCATCACTGATATTTTTAATTCTGCTTAAGTGAAAGCCTATATCCGCACCAGTGTATATGGAAGTTTGATACAAAGGAGCACAAAACAATATGGTCAATAATAGGATGAAACCAAAATCCAATAATTTATCTTTTCTATCCATTAGTCTCTTTTATACAAATCCCTTGTATAAACCTTATCCCCTACATCATCAAGACAACTATCATACCTATTGGCAATAATCGCATTAGCATCTTTCTTAAATTTACTTAAATTATTAACTACTCTAGAACCAAAGAAAGTATCCCCATCCTTTAAAGTAGGCTCATAAATTATAACCTCAGCACCCTTGGCCTTAATTCTTTTCATAACTCCCTGAATAGAAGATTGCCTAAAGTTATCACTATTAGACTTCATGGTTAAACGATATACCCCAACAGTAACCTTATGTTCCTTATTTGGATTATAGCTATCCCCATATACATAAGCACCAGCCTTCTCTAGTACTCTATCGGCAATAAAGTCCTTTCTTGTACGATTACTTTCGACAATAGCCTCAATCAAATTCTCTGGCACATCCTTAAAATTAGCCAACAATTGTTTAGTATCCTTAGGCAAACAATAACCACCATAGCCAAAAGAAGGATTATTATAGTGAGTACCAATACGCGGATCTAGACATACACCATCAATAATTTCCTTAGTATTTAAACCCTTAGTCTCCGCATAAGTATCAAGCTCATTAAAATAAGAAACTCTTAAAGCTAAATAAGTATTAGAGAATAATTTAACAGCCTCAGCCTCCGTAAAACCCATTAAAAGTACTGGTACATCCTCTTTTAATGCTGCACTTTTTAGTAACATTGAAAACTTTTCAGCTTGTTCTTTACACTTATCATCACAACCAACAATAATTCTAGAAGGATATAAATTATCATATAAAGCCTTAGACTCTCTTAAAAACTCAGGCGAAAATAAGATTCTATCATCCTTTCTAGTCTTTCTTAAATTATTTGTATAACCAACAGGAATAGTTGACTTAATAATAATATAAGCCTTCTTATTATATTTTCTAACTGCATCAATAACGCTCTCCACCGCACTAGTATCAAAATAATTCTGCTTTGGATCATAGTTTGTAGGAGCTGCCACAATCACAAACTCTACGTCTTTATAAGCCACCTTAGGATCTACTGTAGCCTTTAAATTCAACGACTTATTAGCCAAATAATTCTCAATATAATCATCCTTAATAGGTGACTTTTTATTATTGATTAAATCAACCTTCTCTTTTACAATATCAATCGCTCTAACCTCATTATTTAAAGATAATAAAACAGCCAAAGATAAACCAACATAACCAGTACCTGCTACCGCAATCTTACATGGCTTAATATCCACATTACTTCTTTTTATTTCATCCTCTTTATATAAATCAACATAATCAAAACCCAGTATCTCACCAAGCTTCTCAAGTTGTTCAATAGAAGGCATATACTCTTTATTTTCAAGCTTAGAAAGCATAGCCCTATTAATATTAGCCCTATCACTTAGCTCAGATTGCGTCATATTTAAAGCACTTCTTTTATCCTTAACAATCTTTGCCAACAAATCAATTGAAATCTTCTTCATTTTTCCACCTCATACTTATGATATTTTAAACAACACAATTATTCAATATTAAAAAGATAATGTTATTTTAAATAACTATTCTAAAAATCATAAAAGTAATAAAATAGAAAAGTGAAAAAAATAAGCAATTACTTAAAAGAACTATTATCTATATCACCTATCACCATACTTCTTTTATTAGATGAACTATTAGTAAGGATATTCTGTAACCTAAATATCCTAAACCAAGCCGTATTATTAGAAATAATAGCTTGTCTATGCTTATCCTTTATATTATCTTTATTCAAACCAAAATTAAGAAATATCCTATCATCCATAATATTGCTAATTTATACCATCTATTCCTTTGCCCAAACAATGCACTATGCTTTTTTTAAAAGCTTCTTCTCACTTAGAAAATTAAGCATAATAGGCGAACTAAAAGATGTCACAAATGAGGCCATTACAAAACTTGAAATACAATACTTACTATTTTTATTGCCAATTATATTATTCTTTCTCTATATCAAAAAGATGCCCAAGAAAGAATATTCTTATCCCACAATAGGTAAAATAATCATATCGGTAGTATGTATATTCTTTCTAGTATTAATAAAAGATGTGATGCTAGAAGAATATAATGAAAACACCAACGATATTACATCCGATTCTTATTTATACAACAATATTAATAATAATCTACGCTTCTATAATGAATTTGGCAGCTTTGAATATATCATCAAAGATGCTCAAAGACTAAAAATAAAAGACAGTGACTATACGCTAAAAGACATCGTTGAAATAAATAATTTTATAAAAGAAAGTAAAAGAGAAAAAAGTGATTTACAAGGTATCTATGAAGGCAAAAACCTAATACTAATACTATGTGAATCATTCGGACCCCAAAGTATTAAGGAAGACCTTACGCCCACTTTATATAAATTAAGTAAAGAAGGGACATATTTTACTAATTATTATGCCCCTTTATATCCATCAAATACCAATGACTCGGAATTTATGTCCCAAACTGGCATGATGCCATCAATTGACTATGGCACCACATCCAAAGATTTTGGCGATAATTTATACCCCTATGCCCTAGCCAATCTATTTAAACAAGAAGGCTATAGTGTAAACTCCTACCATTCCCATGTTAAATCTTTCTATAGTAGAGAAACACTACATAATTCCTTTGGCTTTGAATACTTATATGATAAAGAAGATCTAGGGCTAGTACTTGATGGCAAAGAGTTCAACAATTGGATTGACGATTCCCTGCTTTTTGAAAAAGTAATCGAAAACACCGATACAAGCAAGCCCTTCTATGACTTTGTTATTACAACAAGTGGCCATATGCCCTACTATTCTGGAAGAAAAGAAATAATTGAAAACTATAATAAAGTTAAAAAATTATATCCTACTATACCAGACCAAGCGGCCTATTATTATGCCACCCAAATGAAGCTTGATGAAGGCATTAAAGTATTACTTGAAAAGTTAGAAGAAAAAGGTGTACTAGAAGATACAGTAATCATGTTATTTGGTGACCACTATCCATATGGTATAGACCATCAAGATACTTTAAATTATTTCTATGGCAAACTAGAAAATAGCTACGATATCTATAAAACCCCTTTTATAATCTATGATCCAACAAACAACGGTGAAGAAAACAATACTCTAGCTTCAACGTTTGATATCTTCCCAACAATCACATCATTATTTAATTTAGATGACTTTAAAGCTTATACGGTAGGAGAAGACTTGTTTGTCCAAGATGATAATCGCTATGTTCTATTCCCAGATTATAGTGTTCTAGCTGATGATTTCTATTATGATGCCTCATCACAAACCATAATCGGAAAGGATACAAGTAATATCTTAGATATGGCCGCTAAACACTATAAATATAGTCAAATAATATTATCTAGTAATTACTATCAATTAATTGAATAAGTATTTAAAAACCTCTAATCAAATAGAGGCTTTTATTTATTAATGGCTAGCTGTATTAGAAACTCTATATACACAAGCCTTCTTAGACTCTGACCAAGTCCAATCCTTAGACTTCATATATTCCTCACAAGTAACAGCCTTTTCTAAAGGTAAGTAGCCAAGCTTAGATCCTACCTTTATCCTTAAAGTAAATTTATCACTTGTGCCATTGTAATGAATATAAGAAGGATTATTGATAATACTGCCCTCTAAGACAATCTCTTGGCTATCATAGTTATTTGCGTCAAAATAAGACACAACCCTATAAGATACATCAGCCTTAAAGTATTCCTCATTATTATCACTACCTAAAGTCTTTATAGCTACAAGTGGCAAATCAAGCTTACTTACATCATTATTAATAGATACCGCATCCTCATAAGCTATTTCCTTTGTATAATCACCTACTTCGATACCACTTACATTAAAACTTAATGGCGCATCATCATAAGCACCAATGCTAGTTTCAAGCTCTGGGAAAGTTATATAAAGCATAGCCTTATCATTTTCCTTTTCAATATAGGCATAAATTCTATCATCATTATTAACTACCACATTTAAAGAAGATAAGTAATCTATACTATAACCACTATTTTTAGTATATAACTCTACTTTAGCTTGATAAACAGTATTATTTGATGCACTAGTCACACTAGGAGTCCAAGAGTTAATAGCGATATCTTTATCGCTAATTACTTTATTACCTGATATTGTTACATCAATTTGTTTAATCATTGATGGTAAAGTCTCACCATAAACCAGTGGATCAATTGTTATATCAATCTTAGAAATAAACGACCCATTAAAAGATATTCTATTATAGTTATCTAATACATAAGTCTTTTTAGAAATAGATGAGATATTATTGTTTTCATCAACCACCCAAGCTAAAGCCCTAATTGTCTTATATGAATTAGAGGCAGTACTTACATCCGTACTAAATAGATTTTTAATTGTCCAATTATTATCACCATTTTCATTTAACGTATAATAAACTTTAGCCTTTGGAAAATCAGTTATATTATATTGGGTGATAATTTGCTTATATAAGTCACCATTATCATTTTTACCACTTTGACCATCCACAAATTCTGGTGTGGCAGCTGAAGAATCATCTAACACATAGTAACATTGTATAGCCCTATCATTATAATCCTTATAATATAAATCAAAGGTCTTTCTTTCGCCCTTATTAGCTGTTAAGGTTACTTTGTTAGTAGTATTTTCATATGACTTACCATCCAAATCATAACCCGTGCCTTCGATTTCTACATCTATAGAGAAGGTATCACCATCAACAGTTACACCATCATCACCTATCCTATAAACTTTTAAAGTCTCACTTTTCTCATCTTTAGGAAGTACATTAATGATTAAGGCTGTAGAAGAAATACCATTTAAATCAAGGTTATCATCTGTAATAGAAATACTAGTCAAATAATAACCATTTTCATTTGTCATAATATTTCCATATTCATCAAATGAAACACTATCTAAATTAGGTGAACTTAAAGTTACATCATACTCATATCCATTAATAGAAGTTGCAACACTCTTTAAATTATTATTAATAGTATTTATAACACTATCCTTGCTTGCACCCTCTTTTACAGAAATAACTACAGGATCAACATAGGCAATCTTATCTTTATCAAGAATGATATCCTTACTCTTAAAATTAACAACACCTTCATCATTTACTGATGCTTCATTTATTGAAATATCATCGTTATTTACAGTAATATTATTCGCCTGTATACCGTTTGATATTACATGAACACCATCAGCCAAACCTTCATCACATACTTCAAAGATATAAGCTACACCATTTTGTGCAATATCATCATCATTACACTTTACATAGCGCCCATTATCCTTTTTATACCAGTTAACCATAACATCTTCACTATAATTTCCGTTATTAAATGTCCATTTTAAGCTAGCATTACTTGGAAGAGCCTTGCCATTTTCAATTGCGTTTTCACCAAATTCTAAACTTAAATTTTTAACCGCATCTGTATAATTAGCTACTAAATTTACATCATTGCCAGGCATTGTAAAACTAATGCTTTCCGCTTTTAAATTTATATTTTCATCAAAAGTTAAACCAGTTGAATCATCACTATTCCAAGAAACAAAGATTTTATCCTTACGTATATTGTTATCAACAACCCTAACATCTTGTGTTCCCTTAGTATACTTGCCAACAGGAGCACTATTAACTTTTACAGTATAACTTGTAGCACCCTTTCTTTGCCATAGCTCACTGTCATTCCTTTCAAAACTTACATGATAATTATCACTATCATCCATAAAGAAACAAGATAAATACTTTACATCCGCAATTCTTTTAACAATCAAACGATCACCATCACTTGATGTTCTAACACCAATCTTAGAATTATCATAAAAATTATTCGCAATGATATAAGCCTTATAAACGCCACTATTTTCTAAATAAACATCATCAGCTACATCATTTTTAATCTTGTTGTCGGTAATTATATCTTGGCCATTTAGATAAATATCATAATTAGCTCCAACAAATACGCCGCCACCAGCACTAACAGCTGTATTATCACTAATCTTACAATCTTCTATTGTTATATCTTTACAAGAAATCTTTACGCCACCACCAGTTTTATCATTAGTCTTATTACCAGTAATCTTTAAACCATCTAAAGTGCCGCTGCCCTTTTGACAATATATACCGCCACCACCGCTTTCAGCAGTATTATCACTAATAATTAAATCAGAAATAGTATAGTTATCACTATCGGCATAGATTCCAGCACCACCACCTGGGCAAGTATTATGACTAATTTCACCTGTACCATCTTTAGAAGTTATAGTAGCGTTAGAATCATCAATAAAAACACCGCCACCACTTCTACCAGGTGTATTGTAACTAATTTGTGAATTACTCTTCAAATCAATATAAGCATTCTCACCATTTATTGAAATACCAGCACCCGCACTAAAATAACCGCCATAATTGTTATTAACCTTGGCATCCACCATCTCAATAGTACAATTATCATCACTAATATAGATACCACCACCATAGTCATAACAATGATTATCACATACCGCAACCTTTTCCATATAAAGGTAAGCGCCCTTTTTCATATAGATGCCGCCACCATTGTAGCTACCACCGCCACTAATAAAACCACCACTTTTCCAAGTGCCATCTTTATAACTTACAGGTGTATCAGAACCAATCAAATATAGCTTAGAATTAGGATGCATAGTAATAACCTCACCACTATGACTAAAGAAACTATTTGGATCATCAACTCTTTTAATACTATGACCATTCATATAAATCTTAGAAGTAGTACCCTCAACAATATCAATAGGTGAACTAATCTCCCAATCCTTTTTCATATAAACAGCGTTTCTTCTAGAAGCATCCATCGCATCCTTAATATTGGTGTAATCTTTTAGTACACCATTTTCAAAAGAATACGCAATAACATTATCATTACTATCTTCACCCATTACATGTAAAGGCAAAACAGTACAAGCTAATAAACATAAAGTAAGACATTGTAATACTTTAAGAAATGATGGTTTTTTCATAAGTTATCTCCTTTATCGTGATTATATCATTTCTAATTAAACATAATTACCATAATAAAAACTGGTATCCCAGCTTTTATTTATTCTTATAAAACTCTTTAATTGAATCACAAACAAATTCAATATCTTTCTTAGTTAGTTTATAGTACATAGGAAGTCTAAGAAGTCTTTCAAATTCCTTAGTTGTATAAACATCCTCACCCACAAAACGACCTGCCTTTAAGCCCTCAGGTGCGCTATGAAGTGGCACATAATGGAAGGCTGTGCCAATGCCCTTAGCTTTTAAGAAAGATTGTAAAGCACTTCTTTCTTCTAAATCTTTAGTCTTGATATAAAACATATGGCCATTATGCACAATACCCTCTGGCACATATGGTAAATCAAGCTTTCCTTCTTCTTTTAATGGCGTTAAAAGCTTATAGTAATAATTAAAACTATCAACTCTATCCTGTCTCATTTCATCCATAATTAATAATTGTGGATACAAGTAAGCTGCCAAAATATCACTAGGCAAATAACTAGAACCTTTATCAACCCAAGTATACTTATCAACTTGGCCATTGAAATATTGTGTCCTATTAGTACCCTTTTCTCTAATGATGTCACATCTATCAATTAAATCCTTATTATTAATAGAAACAGCACCACCCTCACCCATCGAATAATTCTTTGTCTCATGGAAAGAGTAACAGCCAACATCCCCAAAAGTACCAAGATGCTTACCATGGTAAGTACTATTAACTACTTGAGCCGCATCCTCAATTAAATATAAGTTATGTCTTTTGGCAATATCGCAAATGGTCTCCATATTACAGCCAATACCCGCATAATGAACAACCATAATCGCCTTAGTCTTGTTAGTGATAGCCTCTTCAATCTTGGTCTCATCAATATTCATCGTCTTAGGATTGATATCCACAAACACTGGTACACCACCAAATATAACAACCGCATTAGCACTACTTGAGAAAGTATAACTTGGAAGAATAACTTCATCCCCAGGTCCAATATCAAGTAACATACAAGCCATCTCTAAAGCACTAGTACCACTTGTAGTTAAATGAATCTTAGGTGAGCCAAACTTCTCCATCAAAATCTTCTCATCTAATTTCGTATATTTATTATCACCAGCAATCTCACCAGAGCGCATAACTTCAAGAACATAGTCATCAGACTCTTTTAAGTAAGGTGGAACATTAAACTTAATCATAAAATAACCTCTCTAAACAATTATACACCCATCAAATAGTAAATAATAACATAGTGGACAAAAGAGAAAGCATCCCAAGTAAGCTTAACATCCCCATCTGTTTTATCAAGCTTATAGTATTGTTCATTAAACAAATAATCACTAACGCCCAACTTTTCCCAAAAATGATAGATAGTATCATCATAGCCAACCACAAATAAGCCATCATCACTCTTTAAAGCATTAATTAACTTATCATAGTTTTCATCAGTTTCTTCCATATAACCCAAATGATTAAAAGCTAACCTAAAACCATTTAAATCTTCTCTTTCAAAGTTATTATCGCCCCATTGTTCAATAACGGTAATAGTCATACGTGTATCATCTGATACGCTTGTTTTAATCTTTAAATAATCCAAACTATTATATTCAACAAATAAACATAATACTCCAAGTATAGCCACATCCTTTATAAGTTGATCATATAATCTTTCAAACGCCAACATCACTACTAAAGTACTGCCACAATATAAATAAGAAGCCATATAGCGATCAAAAGAAGCTAAATACGGTGCCTCATCAACATCAAATGATAGTGTATATAAAAGTAACATCGCCACACTATAGCCAATTGCCCCAATTAAATAAACACCTGATAAATAAAAGCCATCTTTCTTAAACCAAAAGATAATATTAATAAACACTATAATTAAAGCCACATAAGTAAAGTAGGCCATCTTAAAGGGATGCAAAACTAGTGGACGATGCAATAAATTACTACAATAGTTTCTAAAAGCCTCATACTTCCATTCAATATCACTATTACCACTAATGATAGTGAAAAATTCCTTAAGTCTTAATTGGCCAATTTGAAATTGACCATCAATGTCATATAAATTAACAACATATTTCCAACTTAGATAAAAAACAACAGGCAATACAATCAAAATACATATTCCAAGTATAAGTAATCTTTTATCTAGTTTCTTATCAATAAATAACACTTTAAGGAAAGCATAAAATAAAACAATGATATAAAAGACCATGCCCATTTGTTTCATCATCACAAAAGAAACCAAAATGGTACCAAGTGAAACAAAACGGAATAAGCCCCAATCCTTTTCCTTATAAGTCATATATAGACCATAGGCACAAAATAAAGCTAAACACCAATCCACATAAATCGAATTATAAACAAAGGCATAATCACTAGCAGTATCCGTCTTATCAAGAGTTAAACCCACAAGAATAATACAAGCTACACAAATTAAAGATTTAAGCCAATCCTTTTTATCTTTAATCTTGAAGTTAGAAAGAGTAGGCAAAAACATTGTAAACATAAAAGTAATTAAAGCTACATAGGCAAAAGGCTCATGGAAATTAAAACCATTAAAGCCCATATATAGTACTTCAATTAAAGTAAATAAAGGTGGATAATCCTTATGCATTATAAGCTTAGAATCTGTCTGGCTATAAAAACCATCAAGTCTAATGGTTTCCTTAAGCATTGGACCCCAATGGGTAAATTCATCGCAATTTGAAAAGCCTGTATATTTATATAAAAAGAAACAATAGATACAAAATATAATAAACCAAAATAAGCCCAAACCAAAGAAATTATCTCTAAATTCAATTAACTTATCATAGTCCTTCTTAATAAACCATTTAATTAATATTAAATAAAATAGTAAGACAAAGACATAAGAAAAATAATAACCATAGCTAATATGATTAATAAAACCAAAAAAATATAGTATGAAAGCACCAAAAAGAATTGAGATAGTACACACCATCTCAAACTTACGTTTAAATAAAATTACCAGTAAACCACTAATAGATAAAATCCAAAATAAAGAAAGAAAATAAAACATTATTTATCCTTAAAGCCATTAATCACATCGTTCATATGACACTCAAATAAGTATCGCTTAGTATTTTTTACCGCATCCATAATTATGCCCACACTAAATAATAAGAAGGCATTAAGCATTAAAGCAGCAGCTAATACAGCACTAGGCACTTTAGTAATATAAGCAGTCTTAATAAACTCATTAATTACAGGAATACCCACTAGTAAACCAATAATAAAAATAATCAAAGACAAGATGCCAAAGAATAAGAACGGTCTATTATCCTTAAATAAATTAAACAAAGTAAGAAGTACCTTAAAACCATCAGAATAAGTATTAAGCTTAGATTCACTGCCTTTAGGTCTATCCCTATATGTAATAGGCACATTAGTAACCAACATATTATTAGTTAAGGCAAAAATAGTCATTTCCGTCTCTATTTGAAAGCCATCAGACATAACTGGCATACACTTTACAAACTTCTTAGAGAAAGCTCTATAGCCCGTCATAATATCATTTAAATCTGATTTAAATAAGAAATTGATTAAATTCTTAACTAAGCTATTGCCAAAGTTATGAAAAGGTCTTTTATTCTCTGTATAGTAAGTACTTGATAATCTATCGCCAATAACCATATCAGCTTTTCCCTCAAGTACTGGTTTAATTAGATTATCTACTTCTTCTGCTGGGTAAGTATCATCGCCATCAACCATGATATATACATCCGCATCAATATCCCTAAACATCGACCTAACAACAGCACCCTTACCCTGTTTAAATTCATCACGTACAATAGCCCCAGCCTTAATAGCTAATTCTTTTGTTTTATCTTTCGAATTATTGTTGTATACATATATATCGGCATCAGGCAAAGCCTTTTTAAAATCACCAACCGTCTTTTCAACCGTTAGTTCTTCGTTATAACAAGGTATTAATACCGCAATCTTGACATCTTTATTATTCATACTAACTCCTATACCCCACCATTATATAACATCATCTTTTCTTCTTTTAAATACATAAATAAGTAAAACAAACAAAGAAACAAATGAAACAGTCAAACTAATACTTTGAATCATAGTACCAACATACTTTACCTTATATGTATGCTTACCACTTGAAGCCTTAATTAAAACCTCTTTATTAACAGGACTATAATCTAAATCTATACTCACCCAATTATCATCAACTAGCTCATATGCCCTATAACCCTTATACCATGATAAAGGTAACTGCAACTCCAAATCCTTCTTATTGTCACATTCAAAGATAATTTGACTAAAACTGCGATCATAATCATAGATATAATCAATAAAATTGTTATTACCATCAATATACTTAATAGCCAAAGAATCATTAGTATAATCTAAATACTCAGTATAAGGAATATACTCTCCCCCACCAAGTTCATCATGATTATAATCAAGTAGCCCATCATTCCAAACGCTATTTATTTCTTCCCTAGATGCATTATTATTTAAACTATGAGCTTCTTTACTATTTAATACATTTAAGTTACAAACACATAGATTAACTAAAGAATAAGTGCTTACAATAGCTAAACAAGATATTAATACTTTCTTAGTTTTAATATTGTTTAATAAACATATCGTAATAATAGTAAACAAAGGAAAGATGACAACATAAAGTCTAAAATAAAATTGAATAGTATTTAAATACTTCCCTGGTAGTATGCCCAATATAATAAGAAATAATAATAAGCAATACCCACCAATAATCTTAATATACTTGTCTTTAATTAAAATAAAGCCAAGTATTCCACCTATTAAAAGTAATAAGCCAACAGAAGGAATAAAACGATTACCAAACACTTCAAATATTGAACTAAAAGAATAAATAGTCGCATCAATATTGTTATATTTAGCATTTATATTTAGCCAAAATGTTTGACTATGTAATTGCTCAAACATTGGCAATAAATACCAAGCCGTTAAAAACAAAGCTAATAAACCACCTTTTAAAATAGTTTTAAATGCGCTTGTTAAAATTCCCTTGTCCTTTCGATTAACGATTATAAAAACAATAATCATGCAAAAGAAAAATATTCCATATAGTAAAGTACTAATCAAATGAGCCATTACTAGTAAAGAAAAACTTATTCCCAAATAAATAAAACAATCTTCATGTTTTACTAATACCTTATAAATAGAATGAAGCACCAAAGGAATAAAAGTCATCGCCAATATTTCACCTAAAGCATTTCTTATAAAGATATTTTGTAGATGATAATTACTTGAAAAATAAAGTAATACACCAATTAAAGCCAAATCATCTTTCTTTGTTTCCTTTTTTAATATAAAATAAACAAACAAATTACCCATTAGCGTATAAATGAACACACATAATTTATAACAATACACAGCAGGCAATCCAAAATGATTCAATATGGCAAAAGGATATAAGAATATATCACAATAAAATAATGCACTTGCATAACCGAAACCATTATTGGCATATGGATAAATCTTAGGCAATATTTGCCTTTCCTCAAAAGCATTTGCCAAACCAATAAAACGATTTAAATGAAAAGTTAAATCTTGATCCTTAAATACCGCAATGTAACCACTAAAATAACTATAAAAGCCAAATAAGGTAATAAAAAGGCATATTAGGATATCAATTAAAGTACGCTTATCTATTTTCTTAATCATTTAAGTACACCAAGTTCATACAATCTTTTAAAAATACGGGCATTAAAATAATAACGATTCTTATTAATAAGTCTAAAATAAAGATTCTTACGGCCACCATTTTTTAAATAAATGTTTTCTTTAAAATCTGGATAAGTCTCATTTAAATACTTCCAGCCCTTATCCAAAGTATCCTTTTTAACCGCTCTATCCTTAATCTTACAAGCTCTTAAATAAGAACTACCCAAAAAGAAACGAATCGTTAAATACTCTATTTCATTTTTATATTCTTCAAAGGCACCATTATCCTCATAAAACTTCTTAATACCCCTAAATACCGCAATCATATCATTGATATTAATATTATAGGTATGAGTAATAGAACCCTTTAATTGATAATAATCCACAAAGCTCTCATCAACATAGCTTACCTTATCCATATAATAAACAAGCTTCATCAAAACAGAAGTATCCTCATACCTTAAACCGCTAGGAAATCTAATATCACACTTTCTAAACCATGATGTACGATAAATCTTGTTCCAAAGGGTACAAAACATCTTCTCAATAAGTTCATGTTTATTTTGATAGCCAATATCCTTAGCCTCTTTTCTAGTTCCATCTTCATATACCCAAGTAAAATTAGACATACAAATATCATTATCACCAATGCCCCTAAGCATCTTTTTAGCCATATCAGGCTTTACATAGTCATCACAATCTAAAAAACCAAAAAATTCGGTATCTACCTTATCAACACCCATATTACGGGCATCAGAAATACCACTATTGTCCTTATAGTAGTAATAGATATTATCATAGCTCTTAGCTAAGTCCTTAACAATACTAGCACTATCATCACTAGAACCATCATCAATGACAATAATATTAACTTTCTCACTTTGAGCAAGTAAAGAATCAATAGCTCTTTTAATGGTCTTTTGGCCATTATATACAGGCACAATAATACTAAGCCTTATCATTTTTAACTCCCAAGTATTGGATTAAATAAGCCATAACTAAACAAATAAACATATTGGTACTAAATTGATCAATGCCATGTCCTGATAAGTATGATGTAACAACACCAAGTGATAAGGACATCAAGCACACTATATTAAACATATTCCACTTCTTATATTTAACACCAAGCAAGAATTTATAAACAACATACAACAGTAAGCAAATCCAAGGTCCCATAATTAAAGGGAAGCCCAAATAGCCAAAAGAATAAGCTTGTAAAATGAAGTCTTGTTCAATATTAATGCCACCCCACATAAACAAGCTATAAGTAAAACCAGTTAGTTTTTGAGGAACAGTCAAATATTGCCACTTATAGTTATAGAAAATCTTTTCTACTTGTCTTGCATTGGCTCTATCTTCAAGTTCATAATCAAAAATTAAATCAACCCAAAACTTTGGATCAACATGATAATCATACCAATACTCATAATAAACTGATTGAGTAACACCCATTAAAAACTTATATTGTTCAAACATATAAACATAGTAATCTACCCAAGCTGCAGAAAAAGGTTCAAAACCCTCGGCCCCCTCTTCAATGCCCTTACGATAGCCTTCTCTAATTGAATCATCAAGCTTTAAAGTCGAAAAATCAGCCGCATCAAATTGTTGGTTTTGATAAGCAGGACACACGGGAATAATACCCGCATTAAGAAGTGTTAAAATTACACAAAATAAGGCAAAACCCTTTTTAAAAGTCTCCAATTTAATAATCGAAGTAAAGACATGGATAATTAATACTACAAAAGGAATAAGTAAAGCGCAATAGGCCGCAACCCTAGTACCTAACATCATCATAGCCAAACTATCGCACACAATAAGAAAACCTAAGCCGATTTTCTTTTTAAGATCCTTTTCCCTTAAAAAGAAATAATACATAAAAGGCAATATGATAACCAAAAGAATACCAATTGTATTACCTTCCTTAAACAAAAACTTCGTCGCATAATTACGTGGATGATGATCTGTTGCATCAAAGGGCTTAGCAAACCAATCAAAGAAATTACCCGCCAAATCCGTCTCATATGTTGTCTTACCTACTTTTAAGAAATTAGATACAACAATTGGTAAAGAAACTGTAAATGATACACAAGATACAATACCCTTTAATATCTCCTGTTTTAATTCAATAAAACGATAAATATAAACATAAACAAGAGGAATAAGTAAAGTAAGGATATAAAATACTTCATCATAAACACTAAAATAATATAAATTAGTTAAATGAATATTATCTTGTAGATAAAAGCCTGTTAGACAATGAGGTATAAAATAAGCAATCAATAATACCCCATAAATCACCCCAATTATAATTACTCTCTTCTTATTTTTCTCACACAAGATAAAAAGAATAAAGGCAATCAAAGGATATATAACAAAATTAACTAAAGTAGTAAACCTAAAGGGTAAGTAATCAGTGATTAAATAATCAAGCTCATAAAAAGGATGCAAGGCAATAAGCACAAACAAAATAATAAACAAGCTTTTTTTATTAAAAATCTTCTTAAGCATTCTTCTTTAAAACCATCTTATTAAAAAGATTAGAAATAGTTTTTTCCTTAAGCAATAGTAAAACTAAACAATAAACAATCATGCCCACAATAGCTTGAACCATATTAGTCAAGATTCTAGGACCCATGATATTGCCAATAAAGTAAATCACAACGCCCATCATTAAAGCCGCAATAACCGCCTTAATTGTTGTATTTAAGGCATGAAGCTTGACATCTTTTCTAATAAATAGCCATTGGGTAAAAGTAACAGTAAATTCAGCACAAATACTACCAATGCAAGCTCCAGCACCAAGCCATCTAGGGATAGTAAATAGATTAACAATCAAATTAACAATTGCCCCGGCAATAATAGACTTAGTATATTGACTAGTCTTACCTGTAGGAACTAAGTATTGGGTACCAAAGACATTAGAAAAAGAAATCAAAATGATAATTGGACTAACAAGTCTTACCAAGAAAATCATCTGCTCAGCCTCATCAGCTGTATACCAAGGGAAGAAACTAGATGAAACAACCTCCAATGCCACAAAAATCGGAATTGATAAAATAATAGCCAACTTAAAGGTTGTATTAATATATTTGTTTACCTCACTATGGTCATTGTTTTTGGCAAAGGCATTGGCAATTCTTGGCATAACCACCGCCCCAATTGAAGTAACAAAATATAAAAACATCTTCACAAAACTTAGGGAAGTCTTATATAAACTTAATTGACCCTTATCTTCAACTAAAGAACCAAGTAAAGTTTGATCAAGTAAAGTATAAATATTTATCGCAATAGTTGGAATAAATAAGGCAAAAGTGCCAGCTAAATGATTCTTATAAGACTCTTTAATTGTAACTTTAGTCTTATCAATATATTTCTTTAAGCCCAAGAAAGTTAAAGCTTGACCAATTAAATCAGTTAATGAATTAATTAGTGTAAACATCCATAAGTCAGCTGGCTTTTTAACAAAGGCAAAAATTAGTAAGACACTGACAATCTTTACGACAATATTTCGAATTGAAACAATGCCAAAGTCTTCAACACCATAATAAAACCACGAAATATCAAAGGCATTAGATAAAACAGATAAACAAATTAGAAAATAAATAATTTGATTATTCTTTACAAAAAAGATGGTATACAAAACATATAGCACCAACATAATCATCATGTTGATAAACTGCATACATAAGATTTCATAGAAATTCTTACTAAGTTTTGCCCTATCATCCCTCACCTTAGCAATCTCTCTATTGCCATAAGTATTAATGCCAAGCACACCAAGTAAAATAAACCAAGCTGCTATATTACTCGCATAATCATTAATACCTAAAGTGCTAGGTCCAAGATGTGAGTAAGTATAAGAAACTAGAAATAATGGTAAGAATAGTTTTACCAATTGATATAAAATGTTGTATATATAATTCTTAAATATTTTATTGTCCATGTATGTAATTATACTTTAAATATAAAATATATAAAACAAAAGGGGGACAGATGCAAAAATTCAAAAACTTTATTATCGGCTTTATATCCCTTATAGGCTGTTTAATATTTGCTCTACTTACATATCTAAGCTATACAACAACACTAGTTAATATCGGCTATGATGATGAAATACCTTCATTAATACAAGATAATATCTTCCTTAATATATTAATTATTTTACTTATTACAACTTTGTTATATTTCTTAAATAAGCTCTTAAATAAAGTAATTAAACATCTAAACGTAAATATTCTATTAATACTAAGTTGTATTGTTATTAGTGGTATATCAATAATATGGATCTTATCATCAAATACTTATCCTGATGCCGATCAATATACTTGCGCCTACTTTGCCCACTATTTCAATGAAGGCAATTACTTTGGTCTATTAAAAGGAGAATATGTTGGCATCTATAGACAACAACTTGGCCTAATATCATTTATATGCCTAATCTTTAAACTATTCGGTGACTATAATTACCGCGCTTTTCAAATAATTAATGCCATTTCTTTATCACTACTTGTTATAAGTGGCTTTATGATTATTAAAAATATACACTTTGATATAGATAAAAAGAAAACACAAATATATTACTTAGTTTTAATGTTATTGTGTATTCCTTTATACATATATACTGACTTTGTCTATGGTGAAATACTTACTATATCCTTTATGTTTCTTACTATGTGGATGTTACTAGCCTATTTAAATAAACATAAATGGTATAACTTACTATTATGTCTATTATCAGGTTTTATTTGTTGTTTAGTTAGAAGAAACGCCATTATCTTTATAATTGCTTGTAGTTTAATACTAATTGTTAAACTAATAATTGAAAGAAATAAGTATGTCCTATGGGCATTAATCATTATAATACTAGCAGGTGTATCATCAATCTATATACCTGATTTCATCTATAAAGACCATATACCAAGTAACAGTAAATCCATGCCCTCAACCCTACATATTGCCATGGGCCTACATGGGGAAGCTGGCTGGTATGATTCTTATAACTATGAAACCTATAAATATTTAGATTATGACCCTATTGAAGCAAGTAAGTGGGCAAAAGATAATATCAATGAATCATTAAATAAACTAAAACAAAACAATGAAGTACTATCTTTTTTCACTAACAAGATAAACACTCAATGGAATGTTCCAATGTATCAATGTCTAATTATGAATCACACTTTTAATGGAACACCAGGTGGTTTAGCGACATCAATATATACAGGTAAATTAAATGTTCTATTTAACCTTATAGCTAATTATTATCATTTATTTATTATTACCACTTGTTTAATATTTGTAATATATTCATTTAAAAATAGAAAAGACTTACATCTAGAAGACTATATCTTCTTAGTATTTATAATTGGTGGCTTCTTATTTTCAATAATGTGGGAAGCTAAAGCTAGATATATTCTTCCCTACTTTATAGCTATGATACCCTATAGCGCCATTACTATCAGTCTACTATTTAAGCGTGATTAGTTTTTAGATTATTAATTAAATAGCCCAAACATAAACTTATAAACAATGAAGTAGTTAGTTCATCAAAAGTATGACCACTTACATATGAACATACAAAACCTAAACATATAACCATCAATAAGATGATATTAAGGTAAGTCCACTTACCTTTTTTATATCCTAGAAGTAGTTTTAAACCACTATATGCCAAAAGCACTATCCAAGCTCCCATAATAAGGATGATGCCCACCATACCATAACTGTAGTATTGTTGGACAAAGTCTCTTTCGATAATGATGCCACCCCTCATAAAAGTACCATAGCCAAAGCCTGTTAGCTTTTGAAAAGTTGTAAGTTCATCCCACTTATATTTGGTAAAAATAGTCTCAATTTGACGTCCATTAACTCTTTCTTCAAGCTCATACTTAAAGATTAAATCAACCCAAAACTGTGGATCATATTCATAACTATACCAAGTAGTGTAATAAATAGGAGGCGTTACATTCATTAAGAATTGATAATCTTCAAACATAAAGACGTAGAAATCACGCCACTCTTGACTCCACTTAACTAGCTTATCCGCATCCTTCAAAAGACCCTTAGCCTCTGTTCTTTGGCTTTCATCACCCTTAATAAATACATAATCATCCGCATCAATTTGTTGGTTTTGATAAGCTGGGCCATAAGGAATAATCAAACCACTCATTACCGTTACCAAAACAAGAAAACAAATATATAACTTAGATAATTTTTCTTTCTTTAAAACAACCAAGAAAACATAAATCACTAACATTGCCACTGGAATTAGAGCACTACAATAGGTCGCAATTCTTGTCGATAAAATAATCATGGCTAAACTATGTATAACTATTAATAGACCAATTAAAGTCTTCTTAAGCTTATTTTTTTCTTTATAGAAGAAATAATATAAGAATGGCAAAACCATGACCATTAAAATGCCGATCGTATTGCCTTCTTCAAAAAAGAACTTAGTCGCATACTTTCTTGGATGATGCCAATAACGAGTAAAAGGAAGTGAAAACCAAGACAAGAAATTAGCGATAGTATAACCAGAATATGTTGATTTACCAAAGACAAATAAATTAGAAACAAAAATAGGTAAAGCTGTAAAACAAGATAGGCTAATACTAATCTTCTTTATAATCGTTTCACTTATATTGCTTAAACAAAATACATAAACATACACTAAAGGTAAAAGTAAGGTAATGGTATAGACAATCTCATCGCTAATACTAAAATAAAAATTCTCTGTTAAATGAATACTAGTGGCTATAACACTTGCATTTTTACAATGTAGTATAAAATATATCCCAAAAATAATGGCATAGATACCAAATAGTATAAACACTCTTTTCTTCTTTTTCTCAAAACAAATAAAAGTAGCCAATACTAAAATTGGTAAAACAATAAAATCAATGATTGTTGTAAGCCTTGGAACAGGTAACTTATCACCAATTAAATAATCTAATTCAATAATTGGATGCAAGGCTACTATCACAAAAATTAAAGTAAATAAATTCTCTTTTTTAAATAATTTTTTCATCTTTAAAATTATACAAGTATTTTAAACCATATGCACTATAAGGAATTAGATACATAAAATATTGATATAAGTAAATAGCCTTAACCTCCCAAAACATATGAAATAAGAAGCCACCAAAAACAATACACATACCAATTGTTTGATAAATACTAATATTCTTATATTGCTTAAAAATAAATAAAAGTAAACCAAACCCAATAATACTACTAATTCCATCATATAAATTAGTAAGTATATTATTGATATTCCCTCTTACCACATCACTTACAAAGTCATCCTTATCAAGATCTTCATAATAGTCAAAGCAATCATACATCGGATTAGAAAAACAAGCCAAAATCTTTTGGCCATAAAATCTTAAAGCTAATAACGGATTATCCTTAAAAGCCTCTAGTGAACTATCAATAAAGCTTTTAGCCTCAATTTTAGTATATTTACTTACATAATCATTTTCCGCATGATAATTCTCAAACTGACTAGTATAAGAACCTGGCTTATCCTTATTATAGTTAACACCATAGGCCAACCAACATAAAGTAGGAAGTTTTGTATCATTATAATCAATACCAACTTTATTACCCCAATACTTTTGTAAGCCACTAGTACCTAAAACACTACCAGTTACCATTAATACTATGCATAATAAAACAACTAGCTTTTTGTTATTTAAAAAATAAATAAACAAATAAATGATTTCTGCAATCAAAATAATTAAACTATTATTCTTGATGATAATGGAAACAACTATACTAATCACACTAATTAATAAATTATAAATTCTATTAGAATCAAAAAACCTTAATAAAAAGTACACTGATAATAGACCTAAAGAATAAGATATACAATTGCCATAGACAATAAAACTATAAAAGACAAATTGCATACTGCCATATAACAAATAAATAAGAATACAATTAACTAAACGATCCTTAAAAAGTAACTTGCATATACCATATAGTGACGCATAACCAATTAGCACAAAAATTAAATTGATAAAGCGAATAACATATAAATTACCCTTAAACAATTTAAACATAAGCACTAAATAAGTAATAAAACCTGCATTATTGGGATATACACTTAAATATGATTTATAGCTTAATGACTCATAATTACCACTCACAATATTTAAGGCCGCATGGAAACAATTATAGCTATCATCCAAACTCTTTAATTCGCTATCATTAATAAGAATCCAGATACTGCCAATAATAAAACTAAAAACTAAAAAGCTAATCAATAATTTCTTATCACTAATCTTAAAAAAATCTTTTTTAAGCAATATATACAAAACAATAAGCAGTACCAATACAATAAGAATATTTATTAAAGAAACAAAATTAAATTCTTCATTATAAGCACCTCTATTTACATAAGTAGTAAAAAAGATATTAGAAATGGCAAAGATTATGCCAAACACCATAAAACAAACTTTAATTATCTTCTCACTAACTAAGTTAAACAACTTCAACATCTATAAAATTATATCAAGCATAAATGATTTGATATACTTTAAATATGAAGTATTTTTTTATTGCCATTATCCTAGCCATCTATTTTGAAATGCTAGGTCGATATTATTTACACGCTTTCAAAAAAGAAAGTTTCTTTTTATCTTTCCCCATTGGTATTACCTTCACCATGGCAATACTATATGTGATAGGCTGGCCAATATCGACCTTTAATGCCCCATCAATCTACTATGCAATATTATTAGCCTTATATTTTGTAATAACTACTATTCTAATTATTAAAAATATAAAAAAGTTAGACTATAAAACCGATATTAAATTATTAATACCCTTCTTTATTCTTTTAATATTTGAAATCTATATGTCCTACAATAGAACATTAGGTGATCCCCATGGCTTTGACGCCGTATACTATATCAACTATATTTCTAGTAACGTTGATACAAATGCTTTAAACACCACTCATCCATGGTTTGGTATAACACCAAATAACTACAAGGATACAATCACCTATGTATTTCAATCTTACAACTACTTCATTTCATCATTTATCTATATCCTAGAAAAGCTATTTGGTCTAATACACTCAAGTATCGACTTTTTACCAGCCTATTATTGGATATTCCAAATACAATTACATATCTTCTTTATATCAATATCTTTAATATCAATAAAAGAATTAAAGATTAAAAATAAGCTTTTAAATATTGGACTAATAATCCTACTAGTCTTATTTATGAACAACTTCTACTACAATATCATCTTTGGCTTTATTGGCAACACTTTTAGAATGTCTGTTCACGCTTTAGCCACTATCTTCTTATTTAGATATTTCAAAGATAATAAACATAGCGATTTATACATCTTCTTTATATGTATGCTAGGACTATGTGGCTTTTCATCAACCGGCACCTTCGCCACTATCTTTGCCCTATTTGGCCTATTCTTCTATCTATATGATAAAGAAAAAGACCTGCTTAAATACTATTGTCTAGTATTACTTATGCCAACAATCAACATATTATGCGTAAAACTAGGCATGAAATGGTATGTCATATTGGGCACTATTATTTTATTTACCATCATCTATTTTTTAAATGATGTCATATTAAATATCTATAAAAATAAGTATGTTAGATACTCAACTATTTTACTAATAATAATCGTATTACTAGTTGGAAACTATATCGTAAGTGGCAAGTTAATTGACTTTACTGGCTTTATAAATAACTATTCTGAACAACAAGATATGTCATGGGACTACTTTGACTTTATGGATGTAAGACATTGGATCTTTAATCTATTGGTATTAATTCCTATGTTTTATTCTCTTTTTAAAAACAGAAAACACCCATTTTCAGTCTTATCAATAGTTTTAATATTAACCTTCTTTAATCCTCTAGCAGGAACCTTTATTAATAAACTATGTTGGGTATACTATCGTACCTACGATATTATCATTAACCAATTTACAATAACCTACTTTATCTCTTATTTAATCTTAAACATAAAGTATCAAGAAATAACAAGCGCTATCTTACTATTAGCTTCTTTATCATTGGCTATTATGCAATATCCTCGCTACTACCACTATCAATTCAAACCAGATGATGACTATAATCCCATCTATCGTATTGAAAATAGTGAACTAGAAATGATACAAAATGTTAAACAATTAATAGAGGAGGAAAACATTACTAATCCAAGAATTATTAATACTACCTTCTATATGAACTCCTTTATTAAAAACGGGGAATACTTAATTGGTAAAGAAAGAAGATATAACTATGATCTATATGATGATATATCTTATAATCTATATTTAATCTTCTATCCATCAGATGGTTGGGATAACTTTAGACCAAGCGATACACCCGATTATGATAATGTGATTGAATACTTAAAGAAATGCGATTATGACATTCTAATACTAGATAATAGTCTATGCGTAGATGGCCAAAATGTAACCTTAGCCGATGTAATATGTAGTGATGGCACATACACAAGATCTAGCTATTCGACATCTACTTATGCCGTAATTGACCTAAGGGCAAGTCATGAATAAAAAGATAATTCTATTAATATCAAATATTGTCTTCTATCTTTTATTAGATACCAGATACTTTTTACTATTGTTTTTTGAAATACTTATATCCTACTATTTCGCTAAAAAACTTCAAGAAAACAAAAATAAAACATATCTAATAAGTTCTATAGCTATTGTTATTTTAATACTAACCTTCTTTAAATATATAAATAAAACAGGTTTAGCCTTAAACATCTTAATGCCCCTAGGCATATCCTACTATAGCTTTAAAATAATTAGTTTCTTAGTCGATACATACAAAGATAAAATAAACTGTTCGCTAACTTTTATTGATTACTTTATTTATGTTTCCTTCTTCACCCAAATTATATCAGGACCTATTTCTAGGCCTAATGAAATAATCACACAATTAAACAACGATAATAAAATAACTAAAGATAAAGTATCAGATGGCATAACTTTAATATTGGCAGGCTTATTTAAAAAATATGTAATAGCCAATAGAATCGCCAATTATACAAACCTAATTTTTAGCAATTTCAACAATTATCCATCAATAGCCCTATGGCTTTGTATGTTTCTATTTTCAATTCAACTATATTGTGATTTTGATGGCTATAGTAAAATTGCCATAGGCGTATCTAAACTACTTGGCTTTAATATCAGCGATAACTTTAAAACGCCGTATTTTTCTTATAATATTAAACAGTTTTGGAATAATTGGCATATATCTTTATCTTCTTGGTTAAAAGATTATATTTATATTCCTCTAGGTGGCAATAGATGTCACAAAACAAGAAAAAATCTTAATATCTTAATTACCTTTATCATAAGTGGATTATGGCATGGTAGTACCATTAACTACCTTATTTGGGGCATCTATACAGGGATAGCCAATATCTTATCTTTTGATAAACCCAAAAATAAGATTGATAAAATAATTAAAACACTTGTAACCTTTATTGTTGTAAGCTTTAGCTGGATTATCTTTTCTATTAAAGATATAAAAAACATTCTAGCCTACATCATAAAAATGTTTAAAGGCTTTTCATTATCATATGACAACATTGTTTCATCAATCTTCCCCTTTACCAATGACTATAGTTGTCTAGCCTACTTTTTATGCATATGCATCTTTATTGTCATCTTATTTATCTTTGAACTAGATGATTTAAAACATAAAGAAAACACAACACTTAGAATTATTGTTTATATTTTAGCTATAATTCTATTTGGCAAATTTGGCTCAAGCGCCTTTTTATACGCAAACTTCTAAAGTCAATTACCAATCACCTAAAGGTAATTGGCTTGTAACTATCCAGTAGTACTAACGATTAATATTAATCTCCTACCTTTATACAAGTATTATTAAATATTAATAATAGAGTGATGTTACATAAGGGTGATTGACATCACCCCTTATAGTAGAGTTTACTCTACTATAACTGGTACTTTATTATCTATAAGATAATTTATTCCCATTTGATGTAAATTCATTGCAGCAATTCGATCATCATTTGATTTATAGCCACAATTTTTACAAGTAAATAAGTGAATCTTTTTATTACGATTGGATTTATCTATACAACCGCACATTGGACAAGTTTGGCTTGTGTATCTAGGATCTACTTTAATAACTTTAGATTCATTTAATTTAGCTTTATATATTAGTTTTTGTTCTAAGTCATAATAAGACCAAGATACACTAACATATCTATCTTTTACTCTAACTTTCTCAGTTGCCTTTCTTATTCCCTTTAAATCTTCTAAGACAAATAGGCTATGTTTAGGATTACTATTTACGAGTGCCTTTGATATTTGATGATTCACATCTTTCATCCAACGGTTTTCTCTCTGACCTATAGCCTTTAGTCTTTTTCTAGAAGAAGGGGTCTTTACTTGTTGCAGCTGTTTTCTAAGCTTAGAGTACCTAGCTCTTTTTTGTTTAATGGCTTTACCACTTATTAACTTTGTTTTATGTTTACTATCATAAGTAGCTACTACAAAATTAATACCTCTATCTATTCCTACTACATTACAAATATCATCTAATTTAGTTTCATTAACTGTAATAATAATTGGTATATGTAAGAAATACTTATTGTGTTTATATACTAGTTTAGAAGTACCAAACTTATATAAATCACTATTAAAGTATTTATCAAATCCCTTAGAGTAGTAATTAAATTTAATTCTTCCATTTAAGGTATTAATAGAAAACATATTCTTATTTAAAGAATAATCTCTATTCCATACAAGATCATATTGAGGCTTTTTAAAAGAAGGCTTAATCCATTTATTATCATTTTCAAGTATTGTCTTATATCTAGCTATCACACTTTTTAATACTGATTGAGCCATTTGGGATTTAAGATTAAACTTATTTCTTAAGTCTGAATATAATGCTTTATTTAAAGAAAATTGTTTTAAATCATGAGTCTTAAATACATAATCAGAAACATAGTTACAAGCTTTCTTATAAGCATGCATAGTATCATCTAATAATTGCTTATCATTATCATCATTTACCATTATTTGTATCTTACTAGTAATTGTAACCTGTTCCATTGAATGTTCTCCTTTCACTAAGTATATTATACCTGTAATAGCTAGTGAAAAATTATTTTTAGGGGACATAATGGAGAATAGATACAATAAAAAAATAGAAGAAAATATAATTTAAAAGTGCATATTGTGCTAGTAATAAAATATCGAATTCTTATATTAATAACGATTTAAAAATCAAAATATTAGATATTTGTAATAACAATAATCATCAAATTATAGCTATGGAAACCGATAAAGACCATATACATTTATTGTTGTGTTATGATACAACAACTTGTGTTGTAGATATCATCAAAAAATTAAAACAAGAAACAACATATTATCTTTGGCAAAAATATTACAATTTACTTATTAAACAATATTGGAAGAAAAAGATATTTTGGTCAGATGGTTACTTTGTGTGCAATATAGGAGAAGTTTCTGCAACCACGATTCAAAAATATATTGAAAATCAAGTATAATAAGACTTCCTCCCACCACCTAAAGGTAGTGGGTTTCCGTCCTAAAAGTTTTTATGAAAAAATTACCAAAAACATTATTATTAGCCCTTCTTATCTTAATAGCTTTGTTGTTTGTTAAAAATAACTATTCTTTTATATTGCTTAAAAACGCCACCTATGGAAGTACAAACTTGATAAATAAGGGCGAAATAAACAATCTATTTATTGGCTCATCAATGTTTAGACAAGGAATTGATATTTATACATTAGAAGAAAACAAAGAAGATAACTATATCCTATCTTATAATGGCAATAGTCCCTATCTTGAATATTATGAGCTATTAAATCTAATTGAACATAATGTAAAAATTAATAATCTTTATATCGATATGTATGCTTACACAATGTATCAAGAACCTAAAATAAGCGATGAAAAACTACTATTAGAATTTAATATCAAACTAAAGATAGAAATGTTATCAAAGATTTCTAATGACCCCTCATTTTTATATCAGGCATACATAACTAGTAATAATGAATTTATCATTAGTTACCCTCTTAATAATCAAATAGTTAATAGTATTTTTTATAAAGGTGGCTCTACCCTTAAAACAAATGGCACAAATAGCGATACCTTAAATAATGGCTATATTTTCTATTTGAATCAAGAAATGAATGCCACTCAAGTAGAATACTTATATAAGCTAATCAAATTAGCTAAAGATAATAATATCAATATCACCTTTATTGAAACCCCAAAGTATACAACAATAAAAAATGAACAAACTTATCTTGAAGCCATGGAAAAATATAAAGATATTCTTGACAAACAAGATGTAAAATACATAACTAATGCAATTAAAACTAATTATACTTATGATTTTTCCAATGATAATCCTGAATACTATTTTGACAATATACACTTGTCTTATAGCGGCAGAGTAGCCTTTACTAATACACTTTTAAAGTACTTGAACTAGCTTTTTATCTTTTCTAAATAAGATAATAAACAACACTAATCCAACACCACTTAAAAAAGCACCCACCTTTAAACCAGGCGTACCATAATAAAAGCTTATTTCTTTAACATTTTCATCAATATTAACGCCCAAGAAACCACCATCTAAATTAAAAGTCTCAAGCTTTCGCTTATCTTGATCATAGACATTAAAGCCCTCACTATATGGTATGCCAACAAATAAGGTACAAGAATAGCCCGCCTCAATTGTCCCCTTAAAATATTGTCTACTATATTCCACAATATTAAGTTCACCCGAATCCGTATAAGCAAGATGACGATAATTCTTTAAACGATAAACAAGATAATTATCAATGTTAGTATAATATTCAAAATCATCACTATAAAGTTCCTCACTAGATACTACATACTTTGTCCCAAGCTTTCTAAGTAGTTCAATATTATCAATATCAATCATCCAAGAATCATAACCATTACTATTTAAAAACTCATTTAAAACAGGATTATAAGTCGAATCATAGGTTGTAGTAGATAAATAATTATTATTAATAGAATCATTTAAATTAAGCCAACTATAAGGCCATAATTGATCAGAATCAAAATATATCCTAAATAACATATCCCCATCTTCCTTAATTAAATAATCAAGAAAATCTCTATTATAAGAACTTTCACCCCTACCATATACACCATAAGTTGCATAAATTGATAAAACATAAAACAAACAAATATTAAAAACACCAAGTAAGGTAAATATTTGTTTCTTATCATTTTTATATAAAAAGTAATACAAATAAATAAGTGTATAACTAAATAAGTTAACAAAGATACTCAAGCCATATTGTTTAATATCCAATCTATATACAAATACAAACAATAAATACAACGCAATATAACATCCATAAATAATATTTAAATACTTAAGATAATTATGACTTATCGCATATTTATCAAAAGCATAAGCCATAACTAATAAATGATAGAATTCAAGTAAGAAAGTCCACCTAAAAGTAGGCTCACTAAAACCATGAATAACACTATTTAAAGGCCTAATTAAAGCGCATAAAATAATGATTATCTCACCAATAATAAAAGTCTTGCTCTCTTTCTTGCTAGCTTCTTTAAACAAGATAAT
>CAVKAO010000009.1:0-71119 GCA_963654705.1 Oscillospiraceae bacterium | reverse complement strand
CCATCTATTACAACCGAAAATGCCTATTAAAAGTTCTTCTTGTTTTTTATTTGGATATATTTTTAAAGTTTTACCTTTTAATATTGTTTTCTTCATCATTGTTTAATACTTTGTTTCTATACTATTATTATACTGCATTTGATTATCGTAAGTTTGAAAGAATAACAAAAAAGAGCAATTCATCTCGGACCTAAAGGACCGAGTTTCCTTGCTCAGCTTTTAAAAATATAGATTGAATCTATATTTTTAAAAGCTGCTATTCTATTCCATTAGGATTTTTAACAATGAAGTTATATGAATCCAAGCACATATCTTCAAGACCATATTGAGCTTTAAAACCTAATAATTTATAAGCTTTTTCAGTATCGGCATAGCAGGTTGCAATATCTCCAGCTCTTCTTGGTGCAATAACATATGGAATTTTAATATTGTTGGCTTTTTCATAAGCATGAACAATATCTAATACTGAATAGCCAACACCAGTACCAATATTAATTACATCTGAACCCTTGTGTTTATCAGCATATTCAATTGCTAAAACATGGGCCTTAGCTAAATCTACAACATGAAGATAATCTCTAACACCTGTACCATCTTTAGTATCATAATCATTTCCAAAAACATTTAAATGATCTCTTTTACCTGTTGCAACCTCAGCAATATATGGCATCAAATTATTTGGGATACCATTTGGTTTTTCACCAATTAAACCAGACTTATGAGCACCAACTGGATTAAAATATCTTAAGATAACAGCGCTTAATTTATCATAAGCTTTCGCAAAATCTTCAATAATGATTTCATTCATCAATTTAGTAGATCCATAAGGATTAGTAGTATTGCCTCTGCCATATTCTTCCTTAAAAGGAACTTTAAAACTATCGCCATATACAGTAGCACTAGATGAAAATACTAAATTATTAACATTGTACCTTTCCATTAATTTATATAAATTTAATGAACCAGCAATATTAGTTTGATAATATGCCAAAGGAATTCTAACGGATTCACCAACGGCCTTTAAACCAGCAAAATGAATAACCGCATCAAGTTTATTTTCCTTGAATACTTTTTCAAAATCATCAAAGTTATTAATATCAACATTATAGAATGTAGGTTTTACACCTGTGATTTCCTTAATTCTATCCAATACACCAATACTAGAATTATATAAATTATCAACAATTACACATTCATGTCCACTATTAATAAGTTCTACGCAAGTATGTGAACCAATATAACCAGTACCACCGGTAACAAGTATTTTCATAAAAAGTCCTCCTATTTAAACAAGTTAATCGCGCCAAATACGCCGCTAGATAACAATCCCATTATAACACCAGCAAGCACAACGCCACACATTACTGCAATGATCGATTTTTTAAAATCTAAATCAAGGAAAGAAGCAGCTAAAGTACCAGTCCATGCACCAGTTCCTGGAAGAGGAATGCCTACAAATAAGAATAATGCAATATAGATGCCATCCTTAGAAGATGCTAGTAACTTTTCTTTACCCTTTTCTCCTTTTTCAATACAGAAACGGCAAAATTTAGCAAAAGGCTTAAAAGAAACATCTTTTCCCCATTCTAGTACCTTTCTTGCGAAAAAGAAGATAATAGGAACAGGAAGCATATTACCAATAATTGCAATAATATAACTTGGTAAAAGTGGTAAATTATAGCCTATGGCATAAGGTATAGCACCTCTTAGTTCAATAAGTGGCACCATTGAGACAAAGAATACAATTAAATATTTTTTAAACATAAATTCTCCTAATTAAATAATTTAATAACATCATGGAATGTGGTGAAAATAAATATTAACAAGAATAATACAACAGAAGCCGTCATAATATATTCTTCAACTTTTTTATTAATTGGTTTTTTAATAATAGCTTCAATTAAGGTTAACAAGATTCTTCCCCCATCTAAAGCTGGAATGGGAATTAGATTAAATAGACCAATATTTAAAGAAAATACACTAATCAAAACAAAGTAATACAATGGTCCTAAAGAAACCGCATTGGATGTGGCTGAATAAATGCCAACTGGGCCACTTAAGTTATTTAGACCAACACCTCTAAACAAGCCGATAATCGTTGTCCACATAAGTTTAGTCATTTCAATAAGATATTGACCACCATATTTAAAACAATTAATAATATTAACTTTATCGATGGAATATTCATAAGAACTAATACCTAAAGAAACTTGGCCATCATTTACATCAGGTGTAACTTTTATAACGATATTTTCATTATTTCTTAAAACATTCAAAGTAACATCGCCGCTTTCATAAAGTGCAAAGAAATTAGATAATTCACTAAATGTACTTGGAGATATAGAATAACCATTATCTAAAGAAATCTTTGTGATTTCATCATCCTTTAAAAGACCTGCTCTTTCAGCTGGTGAATCAGCTAAAACTTCCTTAATGATTGGCTTTGGTGAAACAGAAACTTGACCAATGTTTAAATAAACCATCGACATGATCACTAAAGCTAGTAAAAGATTCATAAAGACACCAGCTAATAAAACAATAATCTTCTTCCATTTGCTAATGCCAGCTAAAGTTCTTTCTTTTTCAACTTCTTTGTATTCAACATCAATATTTTCATCAAAAGTTCCTACATCTTGAGCAATCGCACAATATCCACCTATTGGAAGCATCCTAATAGAAAAAGTAGTCTCTTTACCCTTTTTTTGATATAAAGCCTTGCCCATACCAATAGAAAATTCAGGAACATAGACATTAAAAGCTTTAGCCGCAATATAATGTCCAAATTCATGAATAGAAATAATTGATATAAGTAAAATAATAAATAACAATATATTAACTACAACACTCATTGTTTATTACTATATAACTCCTTAATATAATCTCTAGCCCAATGATTGTATTCAATAAGCTCTTTAGCACTTACATTCTTTTTATAAGAAGCAGCCTTAACAGTTTGAATAATGTATTTTTCAATATCCACAAAAGAAATCTTACCATCTAAAAATAATGATACAGCATAATCATTAGCCCCATTAATAATAGACCCCATATTGCCACCATAAGAAACAATCTCTTTAGCAATATATACTAGTGGATAACGTTTATAATCTACTGGTGAAAAGCTTAAATTGAGCACTTTTGTAAAATCCATTTCTTGTACACAACTATCATATACATTATTTGGATATAATAATGCATAACGAATTGGCAAACGCATATCTGGTACAGACATTTGTGCCATTATAGTCCCATCATTATATTCGATCATTGAATGAATGATAGATTCAGGATGAATAATAGGAGTAATCTTCTCATATGGTATATCAAACAAATAATGAGCCTCAATTATCTCAAATCCCTTATTCATCATTGTGGCACTATCGATAGTAATCTTATTGCCCATGGACCAAGTTGGATGTTTTAGTGCATCAGCTAAGGTAACATCCTTTAATTCACTACGCTTTTTATCTCTAAAGGCACCACCACTTGCGGTAATAAGTAAACGTTTGATATCACTTTTCTTATGACCTCTTAAACATTGTAAAATTGCCGAATGTTCAGAATCAATTGGTAACAATGTCACACCATACTTTTTAACAGCAGAGACAATAATATCACCACCCGCAACTAAAGTTTCCTTATTAGCTAAAGCTACATCTTTTTTGTTTTCTATTGCCCTTAAAGTAGGAAGAAAACCCGTGAAACCAACTAATGCATTTTCTAATAAATCATATTCTTTTTCTTTAACAATTTCAGATAAACCATCTTCACCATAATAAAAATGAACATCAGGAAATTTTTCCATCAATTCATCACATTTATTAATTGAATAAACAAAACTTAATGAAAATTCATTAAGTAGTTGCTCAAGATATGCGACATTGCTTCCAACACTTGCTCCAACAAGTTCTAGTTGATCACTATGTTCTTTTATAATATCAATACTTTGTTTACCAATGGAACCAGAAGCCCCAAGTAATAAAATTCTTTTTTTCATAATAATATCGTACTTAGGATTGCATACATTAATAAACAAAATATTACAGAATCAATCCTATCTAGTACCCCTCCATGTCCTGGCATAATATTGCCAAAATCTTTTATACCATAATTTCTCTTAATAAGCGAGAAAGCTAAATCACCAAATTCTGAAATAATTGGTAGCAGCAAAGAACAAACAATCACAAAATATACAGGTAAACCTAAAAAATTATTAAAATAGGCATAAAGAAGTGAAAAACCTAGTCCAAAGACTACGCCACCAATTGAGCCTTCAATAGTTTTCTTAGGTGAAACTCTTTCATTTAATTTGTGTTTTCCATATTTTCTTCCCACAAAATATGCTCCAGTATCAGTAAGTAATGAAGCAATTAAAATATAGAAGAAAGTTGAGCCCTTATTTGCAGCATATAAATAAACAATAAGGGAAATACAATAAGATATTATAAGTGACATACTGGTTATACCAAAGACATCATTTATAGATACTTTCTCGTTGTATATAGCGATAATAAACAACAATAGAAATTCAATAAACAAACTGGTTATTATGTATGTACATGTTGTAAAAAAATTAAATAAAAAAACTGCTTCCATAATTATTAGAAGTAGATAATTTAATGGTTTTTTAATACAATTGATAAACTCAAAACAACCAAGTGTTCCCACAAGAAGAACCAATAAATTTAAAGTAAAACCACCAAATAATAATGGATAGATGCAAATTAAAATTACAACGGCAGCGCTAATTATTCTCTGTTTCATTAATAACTCCACCAAATCTTCTTGTACGAGTGTTGTATTCCTTAATACAATCATCTAAATCTTGGCAAGAAAAATCAGGCCATAATGTATCCACAAAAATAAACTCAGAATATGCAAGCTGATACAATAAGAAATTAGAAATCCTTTGTTCCTTACTTGTTCGAATCATCAAATCGACTTCAGGAAGATCTTTAGTATATAAATAATTCTTAAATGATTCTTCATCTAAATCACTCACAAGACCATTTTTATAATCTTCACTATATTTCTTGCAAGCTCTTACTATTTCATCTTGCCCACCATAATTAAGGGCAAAATTTAAAATCATGCCAGTATTATTTTTTGTCTTTTCAATAGAATCAATAAAGATTTGTTTAGCTTCACTTGGAATCCTATCAAGTTCGCCAATCATTTCAATCTTAATATTGTTTTCCATTAATTCTTTTAAATATGAACTGAAGAAAATCTTAGGCAAAGACATTAAATAATTTACTTCACCCTCAGGACGCTTCCAATTTTCTGTTGAAAAAGCATAAAGAGTTAGGCACTTAATGCCTAACTTATTTGCATATATCGCAATCTCTCTAACTTTTTCGACGCCTTTTTTATGGCCCATAGTTCTAGGTAAATTTCTTTTCTTTGCCCAACGACCATTGCCATCCATAATAATCGCAATATGATTTAAGGTATTCATTAGATTGTCATTACATCTTTTTCTTTAGCCTTAGCTGTTTCTTCAGCCTTAGCTACATATTTATCAGTAAGCTTTTGGATTTGATCTTGTAAGTCTTTTTGGCTATCTTCAGGTAAAGTCTTATCTTTCTTTACTTCATCATTGCCATCTCTTCTTACATTTCTAATTGCAACCTTAGCTTCTTCAGCAAACTTAGCGATATCCTTACAAAAACCCTTTCTTGTTTCTTCAGTTAAAGAAGGCATGGTAATTCTAACAACAGTACCATCGTTTAGTGGTGGTAAGCCTAAGTCACTTGAATTTATCGCTCTTTCAATATCTTTTAAACTACTTGCATCATATGGTTTAATGCATAAAGTCTTACCTTCTTGAACAGAAATAGAAGCGATTTGATTAATTGGTGTAGGACAACCATAATAATCAACTTCTATGCTATCTAAAATATTAGGATTAGCACGACCAGTTCTTACTTTAGTTAAATTGTGTTCTAAAGATTCAATAGCTTTTTGCATTTTTGATTCAATAATTTTAATATCCATAATTTCTCCTATCTAATAACAGTACCAACAGCTTGGCCTTTGCAAGCTTTTAGAATATTGTTTTCAACTGCCATGTCAAATATGAAAGCTTCAATATGATTTTCTTTACATACTTTTGCAGCATCTAAATCAATTACTGCTAATTGCCTTTCTATTATATCATCAAACTTTAGCTCATCATATCTAGTTGCGTTAGGATCAATCTTTGGATCAGCGCTATAAACACCATCTACGCCATTTTTAGCCATTAAAATTACTTCAGCATTAATATCCTTAGCTCTAAGAGCACTACCTGTATCAGTCGAAAAGAAAGGTTTACCAGTACCGCCACCAAATACACAAACAACATTATTTGATAATAATTCATTAGCTTCTTCTACATTATAGTTTTTAACTCTTTGAACTTTAATGGTAGAAAGAGTTTGAGCTTGAACACCTAATTTATTTAGTGTAGCTGTAACCATTTGAGCATTAATAACAGTAGCTTGCATACCGATATAGTCGGCATCTTCTCTATCTAAACCAAGATGAGCGAAAGTACGGCCACGGCAAATATTACCGCCACCAACAACAACACCAACTTCAATTCCTTCTTCTACCATTAATTTAATTTGGGAAGCGATATTTTCCAATATTTTTGCATTAAAAGGATTACCTAAAGCTTCACCTGAAAGTTTTAATAAGACTCTTTTATACATAATTTTCTCCTAAAAAAAGAGGGACTAAAAGTCCCTCTAAAAATTTAAATTAACCAATTTGCTTAGCTACTTCTTCAGCGAAGTTTTCTTCTCTTTTTTCAAGACCTTCACCAACTAAATACTTAACGAAGCATTTAACAGAAGCATTTGCATTCTTTAATACAGCAGCAACCTTTTGGCCTGGATCTTTGAAAAATTCTTGGTCAACTAAGCACATTTCCTTAAGTGACTTAGAAACTTTACCATTAATAGCGCCTTCGATAACTTTTTCTGGTTTACCAGCAAAAGATGGGTCATTCTTAACGATTTCAGTTTGAACAGCTCTTTCATGTTCTACAACATCACTTGGCATTTCAGCACTAGAAACATAAGTTGGAGACATTGAAGCAATTTGCATAGCCATATCTTTAGCTAAAGATTCATCGCCACCATTTAAAACAGTAAGACAAGAAATCTTACCACCCATATGGATATATGAACCAAAGATTTCATCATCACTCTTTTCAACTAAAGCGAATCTTCTTAAAACAATCTTTTCACCAATTGTAGCGGTAGCATCAATGAATAAATCATTTAATGTCTTGCCTTCAACTGGTAATGCTAAAGCTTCTTCATTAGTTTTAGCATCACTGTGTAAGATTGTAGTACAAGCAGTATCTACTAGCTTTAAGAATTGTTCATTCTTAGCAACAAAGTCTGTTTCAGAGTTAACTTCAACAAGGCAACCTTTATTACCTTCAACTACAACTTTAGAAAGACCTTCAGCAGCAATTCTGCTAGCTTTCTTAACTGACTTAGCGATACCTTTTTCTCTTAGCCAGTCAACAGCCTTTTCCATATCGCCATCAGTAGCAGTAAGTGCATTCTTGCAATCAAGCATACCTGCACCAGTTTTTTCTCTTAAATCTTTAACTTGAGCAGCAGTAATAGCCATTATTATTCAGCCTCCTTAGTAGCTTCTTCTTTCTTTTCTTCAGCCACAGGAGCATCACCCTCAGCAGCTTCAGCCTTCTTACCAATATATCTTCTTTCAGAATTTCTATTGAAACGACCTCTATTAGCACCTTGTTGACGCATCTTTTCTTCGTTTCTTGCTTTTCTTCTCTTTTCAAGCTCTTCAGCATGCTTTTCTACATTGATGATAACATCAGCCATAGTAGCATCTTTTTCCATTTCTTCTTCTTGGTAAGCATCTTGTAAAATACCACCCTTAGCTTCTACGATAGCATCAGCTAATAAAGAAACCATTAATTTGATTGACTTAACAGCGTCATCATTTGCAGGAATAGCATAATCAACAAAGTTAGGATTGCAATTTGTATCTGCTAAACCAAATACTGGAATTCCTAATTTCTTTGCTTCAAGAACTGCATTGTGGTCTTCCATTGGATCTACTACAACAATTGCATCAGGAAGCTTCTTCATATCCTTGATACCACCTAAGAAGTTTTCAAGTCTAGAAGCTTCTTTTCTAATTAAAGCAACTTCCTTCTTAGTGTAAACATTAATAGTTCCACTAGTTTCCATTTCATTAATTTCGATAAGTCTCTTAATTCTCTTTTGGATAGTTCTAAAGTTTGTTAAAGTACCACCTAACCATCTTTGGTTAATATAGAAACTTCCACTTCTTGTAGCTTCATCTAAAACGATTTGTTGAGCTTGTTTTTTAGTGCCAACAAATAGAACCTTGCCACCATTTTCAGCAATTTCTTTTAGCTTTTTATAAGCTACATCTAATTCTTCTAGAGTCTTTTCTAGATTAATAATGTAAATACCATTTTTTGCAGTATAGATAAATGGTTTACACTTTGGATCCCATCTTCTAGTTTGATGACCTAAATGAACACCATTTTCTAGAAGTTTACGCATTGAAACTAATTTTTCTGACATTTAAAATAATTTCCTCTCTTTCCGTTTCTCCTCCACAGTTTCGATCATTACTAAGCAATAGCCACGGAGTAATGAATCCGCTGTGTGTGTATTTGCATACAAATGCCTATTAATTATACACGAAAAAAGGCCATATACAACAGCCTTTTTAACAATTTAGTCTGCTAAAGTTCCAAATGGATCCCAAGGAGATACAACTTGGGGTTTCTTGTTTAAGCCATCTAAAGCTTTTTGACTTAAATATTTCTTATTAACAGCTAAAACATACATATACTTATCAAACCAAGTATCTGTACAAATATAATATCCTTTATTAGCAGCCTTATCGCCCCAAGAATTTTCTATCTTCCATCTATTAGGCTCACCATTTTCATCAAGATTAACGCCAGTAAGCATCATAGCGTGGTTCATACATGAAACGTGGGCATCCAACATTTCCGCCTTACTCATTTCAAGATTTATATCCAGGGTATTTTGGTAATCAAATTGCTTATCATCCCAAAGTCCACCATCTCTATCGCCATCTTTGCCACAATCACAACCAAACCAAACTGGTTCCCCATCTTTAAGCTGTTTTAAAGCACAATCTTTAAATTCATCCAAAGGAAGGTTTAACATACAAATTTGATTACCATCAACCACGTTTCCAAGATATTCTACGCTGTATGTTTGATAATACTTCTTATCACTAGTTGGAGCATTAATACAATTGATATACTCATCAATATCAACACCTAAATATTCTTTATAGAATGTTAATGGTGTAACATGATAATTTGCATGATATATATCCTTACTATCAACATATTCAAAGGTAAATTCCTTTGGTGGAAGACCAAAACAAGATACACATAAGTTATATACTTCTTTTAAACATTGTTGTTTTAAGGTCTCAATTTCACTTTTATCAACTTTACGTATATCAATCGCAAATTTTCTAAGTCTTGTGTTTAAAATAGTATTCATAGTTCTAGTATGAGAAGATTGATAAGTTTCAGGCATAGCATTTTTTGGACAAATGCCATATTTTTTAACAAGCGATTGTATCATATTCCATTGTCCACCATCACCAACAGCGTTATCTAATAGAAAACGCATTTTAGGATTATCTAAATCGTTATCTACTTCTTTAATAACACATTCCATAAACCAGTTAGCCTTTTCTAGTTTGTCATAAAAAGCAATGTAGTTTTGTGATAACTCAAATTCCTTAATATCATATTTTTTAGCTAACTTTTCTCTTAAAAAGTTCATCGCACTAAAAATCCAACATCTACCTGATGCCATTTGATTTGTAGCAGACATTGTTTTTAAATCAATAGAAAAAATATTAGGACTTAAGATCTCCTTTTCAAACACTCTAGATACAGTACTAAGATCATTTTTTGTCAAAGCATTCTTAACAACTCTAGCTTTATCGTTAGACTTAAAACCATCTCTTAATGTATCTAATAAATCATAAGATATTTCTTTCATAGTTCACCTCAACACCACTATTATATGTCCTATTTAAGCAGGTTAGCTAACAATTAAAAAAAGCAGTTATAAGATATAACTGCCTTAATTTGATATTTTAAACAAAATTAGAAATCAACTTCGCTGTCGTAGTAACAAGCTTTTAGCAAGTCTTCCATTTCTTTTTGAGTAGGAATTCTTGGGTTAGAACCAGTACATGCATCTTCAATTGCTAATTTAGCAATTTGAGGAAGTCTTTCTAAGAATACTTCTTCAGGAACAAAACCATTTTCTGTTGGATAAGAATCTGGACCATAGTTCTTAATGCAATGAGGAATATTTAATTGATCATTCATTCCTCTTACAAATTCAATAAGAAGTTTAACCTTTTCATCATCGTTATTACCTCCTAAATGCATATAGTCAGCAATAACGCCATATCTTTTCTTAGCTGTTTCATCTTTTGCATTGTATGCAATAACCTTTGGAAGATACATAGCATTAGCAGCACCATGAATAATGTGAGCACCATAATCAGCAAATGCAGCACCAGTCTTATGAGCCATTGAGTGAACAATACCAAGTAATGCATTAGAGAATGCCATACCAGCTAAGCATTGAGCATTATGCATTTCATCTCTTGCAGTCATATCTTCATTATAAGAAGCAACTAAGTCCTTTTGAATCATTTCAATTGCATGAATTGCAAGAGGATCAGTATAGTCACAATTCGCAGTAGAAACATAAGCTTCAACCGCATGAGTTAATGCATCCATACCTGTATGAGCAACTAGTTTTTTAGGCATTGTTTCAGCAAGTTCTGGGTCAACGATCGCAACATCTGGTGTAATTTCAAAGTCAGCAATTGGGAACTTAACACCCTTTTGGTAATCAGTGATAATTGAAAAAGCAGTAACTTCAGTAGCTGTACCAGAAGTAGAACTTACTGCACAAAAGTGAGCTTTAGTTCTAAGCTTTGGTAAACCAAATACCTTACACATATCTTCAAATGTAGTATCAGGATATTCATATTTAATCCACATTGCTTTAGCTGCATCAATTGGTGAACCACCGCCAATCGCAACAATCCAATCTGGTTCAAACTTAAGCATTGCCTCAGCACCTCTCATAACTGTTTCAACAGAAGGATCTGATTCAATACCATCGAAAACTTCAACTTCCATGCCAGCTTCTTTTAAATATCCTACGGCCTTATCAAGGAAGCCGAATCTTTTCATAGATCCACCACCTACACAAACCATAGCCTTCTTTCCTTCAAAAGTTTTTAATGATTCTAGAGAACCCTTGCCATGATAAATGTCTCTAGGTAATGTAAAACGTGTCATAAATTTATTTCCTCCATATAACTTGTTAGTTTTCTAACAAGTTAATTATATATACTTGTGAAACATTTATCAATTATTTTTTTAACGAAAAAATTAATCATTTTTTTAAAATGTTTTTCTATTTAAAAATTACACTTTTAAAAAGCCCTAAGCAACGCGATTTATAGGGTTTGTTCATTTTGTAATAATAAAAAAGCTCTTATTTTTATTTTAAGAGCTCAAATTTATAAAAGTTTATTAAATTCTTCCTTAAATTCTTCAACCTTATTTAAAGCATGTTTAACATAATAAGCTTTCTTATCTTTCTTATTTCCTTGATAATCAAGTCTAAAGATACCGAAGTTTGCGTTCATTGGTACTAATTTATCGATATTCTTATCGCTTATATAGTTAGCCATAGCACCAATCATAGTATCACTACCCAATTGTAGCTTTACTTCACTATTTAAATATTGATACATATTTAAAGCCGCATATAGCCCACTTGCGGCAGACTCTACATAACCTTCTACACCACTAATTTGCCCTGCGATAAAGATATTTGGATAGTTAATAAATTGATAACTATTATTGATTACTTTAGGAGAGTTAATATAGGTATTCCTGTGCATCACGCCATATCTAACAATATGTACATTCTTTAAGGCTGGAATAAGCTTTAGTACCCTTTCTTGTTCACCAAAAGTTAAATGTGTTTGAAAACCAACAATGTTATATAAAGTGTCAATCGCATTATCTTTTCTAAGTTGTACTACCGCATAAGGCCTTTTACCATCATGTTCAAGGCCAACCGGTTTCATTGGACCAAATAATAATGTTTGAATACCCCTTCTTGCCATTTCTTCAAAAGGCATACAACCTTCAAAGTAAATTTCAGAATCAATGTCATGTACTTCAATCTTTTTAGCTTTCATGACCTCTTGATGAAATATTTCAAATTCTTCTCTTGTCAAAGGACAATTGATATAATCACCAAGATTATCTTCATCATATCTAGATTTATAATAGGCACTATTAAAATCTATTGAATCTTTTTCAACAATCGGAGAAACCGCATCATAGAAATATAAATAATCTTTACCACATAGCTTTTTAATTTCACTAGATAGCTTGCCATCGCATAGTGGTCCAGCAGCTATAACGGTAGGAATACTTGTATCAATATTTGTAAATTCTTCATGAATTACTTCAATATTTGGATGATTATTTATTTTATCAGTGATGTATTTTGAAAACCCAACACGATCTACAGCTAAGCTTTTTCCAGCTTCCACCGCATTTTTATCAGCTGCTTCCATAACTAAAGAATCAAGAATACGCATTTCTTGTTTTAATAAGCCAACCGCATTATTAATATCATTGCTTCTTAATGAATTTGAACAAATAAGCTCACTATATAAATCTGTTTTAAAGGCGTCATGTCTTTTAACAGGCTTTTGTTCATATAACTTAACTTTAATATTTAAATTAGCTAATTTATAAGCTACCTCACATCCTGCAAGGCCTGCTCCAACTACTATCACTTCTCTCATTTTTTCTTTTTTCTAGTATATTTAGGCTTTTTCTCGCCTTCGATATTTTCAATATATTTACACTTCGGATAACCTGAACAACCAATAAAATAAGAACCATATCTTGACTTACGTTTTAATAAAGGCTTACCACATTCAGGACATTCTCTACCTACTTCTTCAGGCTTTTCCTTTTCAATCTTTTCAATATGCTTACATTCAGGATAATTTGAACAAGAAATAAACTTGCCAAAACGACCTGTCTTATAAATCAATGGAGCGCCACAATCTGGGCAATCTTTACCAACACTTTCTGTTTCAATATATTTACAAGTAGGATAGTTACTACAAGCTACAAACTTGCCATATCTTCCTTCCTTATATACTAAATCGCTTCCACAAGTAGGACACTTCTCACCGGTTTTTTCATCCTCTTTCTTTTCCATGTTTTTATAAGCATCATCAACCAAAGGTTGGAACTTATCATAAAATTCATGAAGATAAGCGATATTATTTTCCTTATTTTCAGCAATCTTATCTAAACCATCTTCCATTTGTGCGGTATATTTAACATTAATAACTGGAAGAAAATATTCTCTTAGTTTTTCATCAGTTAACTTACCTTGATCGGTTGGAAAGAAATATTTTGTCTTAGAATTATCGCTTTCTTTTTTAAGTTCAACATAATTACGCTTTGTGATTGTATCGATAATAGTTGCATAAGTACTAGGTCTTCCAACACCTTCTTCTTCTAAAGCTTTAATAAGCTTGGCTTCTGTATATCTAGAAGGACCTTCGGTAAAATGTTGTTCCTTAGAAAGCTCTTTGCTAGTTAATTCATCACCCTTATTTAATGGCTTTAAAATAACATCCTTACTACCATCATAATCTTTATAAACTTTAAGGAAACCATCAAAAGTAAGTTCACTACCACTAATCGTAAATAACATATCGCCATTTACAATATTGTAAGTAACCGACTTATACTTAGCATCAGCCATAAGCGAAGCAAGTGCACGACAATAAATAAATTTATATAGTTTATATTGATCGTTAGTTAAATAAGTCTTAACACTATCGGGTGTATGATCTAAAGATGTAGGTCTAATTGCTTCATGAGCATCTTGACTTGATTCATCATTCTTTACACGATAAAAGCCTTTATATTCTTTACCATACTCATTTTCAATAAGACTATAGGCAGCATTTACAAAATCATTTGATAAACGCGTTGAATCGGTACGCATATAAGTGATTAAACCAACGGTCTCATTTTTTAAATCAATACCTTCATATAGATTTTGCGCCAACATCATGGTTTTCTTAGCACTAAAGCCTAATTTGCTTGATGCTTCTTGTTGTAAAGTTGAAGTAATAAAAGGAAGATAAGAAGCTCTCTTTTTATTTTTAGAAACAACATCATCAACAATAAAAGGATCTTTGATCATTGAAAGAATATTATTAGCTTCTTCTTCATTTTTAATTTCGACCTTTTTATTATTAATCTTACTTAAAACAGTGTTAAACTCATTACCACCATTAGTTAAAAGGGCTTTGATAGTCCAATATTCTTCTGGTACAAATGCTTCAATTTCCTTTTCTCTATCGCAAATCATTCTTAAGGCAATCGATTGAACACGACCAGCACTTTTAGATTTAATCTTTTTTTGCAATAGTTTAGACAATTTAAAACCAATAATACGGTCTAATATTCTTCTTGTTTCTTGTGATTTAACTAGGTCTAAGTCAATGGTTCTAGGATTTTCCATAGCCTTTAAAATAGTATTTTTTGTTATTTCATTAAAAACAACACGATTATTTAAATCCAAATCCAAACCAAGTTCTTTTGCTAAATGCCAAGAAATAGCTTCCCCTTCTCTATCTGGGTCGGTTGCAAGATAAACGTTTTCAGCCTTACTGCATAAGGTCTTCAGTTCTTTTACAACATCTTTTTTATCTTTAGACACCACATAGTTAGCCTTAAAGTCATTATCAACATCAACGCCCAAGCCCTCTTTACCAGTAGTGGCTAAATCTCTTATATGTCCTTTACTAGAAACTACTTTATAGTCTTTTCCTAAATATTTTTCTATCGTCTTCGATTTAGATGGAGACTCTACAATTACTAAATTCTTCATAAAATTTTCCTTACAAGTTTATAAAATACACATATCACAACTTTTTGTCAATTAATAAAAGTCATCTTTTGTCATAATACTAGCACCCTCACTTATAAGATTATTGTTATAAGATGTATTATCTTTACTAATTGGCATAGGTAATACCTTAATTTCTTTGCCAATTTTTAAAGCCTCATTGACAGTTGTCATAGTACCTGATGCTTGTTTTATTTCCATAATATATATTTCTTTGCTTAAGGCCGCAATAATACGATTACGAAAAGGAAAATGATAAGCATAAGGTTTAGTAGCAAATGGATATTCACTTAATATTAAGCCACACTTTTCAATTTTTTGATATAAATCATAGTTGCATGCAGGATAAATATAATCAATGCCACACCCCAATACACCAATTGTTTTTCTAGCGTTAATTTGTGCGGTATAATCAACACCTTTAGCCATGCCTGAAACAATTACCTCATTTTTATGTTTAACTAATTGCTTAGTCATTTCTAGTGAATAGTCCAAGGCTTTTCGGCTTCCAACTACACCAATCTTTTCTTTTTTTAATAAAGAAATATCTCCTTTATAAAATAAGACATAAGGTGGATTATCTAAATCCATTAAACAAGGTGGATATTCTTCATCAAATATCGTTATGCAATTAGGAACATATTCCAATGGATAATAAATATTTGATGCAATCTCTTTTTCAATTTTATTGAAATCACCATTATTTTTAATAACAATACTAATAAGTCTTTCTCTGATATTCATATAGCATTATTACTAAAAACTTTATAAATTCCTACACTTTTCTATTTTTTACATTCTTACATGGTCCATAAGACATTCGATAAATATCAAATACACCATATTCGTTCATTAATTCAATATGTCTTTTGGTAGGATAACCCTTATGTTTTCGATATTCATATTCTGGATATTTCTTATCTAGCTCATACATTATATGATCTCTTGTAACCTTAGCGATAATGGATGCTGATGCGATTGAAATAGACTTAGCATCTCCCTTAATAATAGGAATAACTTTATCATTATCTTCAATAGGCATGGCATCTGTTAGCACTTGTTTAACATTAAAACTTCTAGCAAGTTTACTCATAGCCTTTTTAGTAGCTGCATAAATATTTAGTTCATCAATTTGCTTTGGTGAAACTATTTCCACGTTGTAATACAAAGCATCTTTTTTTATAATCTCAAAAAGACTTTCTCTTTTTTTCTCGCTTAATTTTTTTGAATCGTTAATTAATTCATTTTGATAGCCAACAGGCAAAACACAACAAGCCACAACTAAAGGACCACATAGCGGTCCTCTTCCTGCCTCATCTATACCCATTACTAAATCGTTATTTGCCCAATTTTTGTTTTCATATTCATTTAATAGACTCATATTTTTCAAATGTTATTCTACCAATTTTGTTTTCTCTAATATCCTTTAAAACCATCTTATAAGTCTTGGTTCTATCTACTTTACCATCACTTATAAGCCACATCTTGCTTTGACCAATAGCCTTTATTAAATCAGTTTCATCCTCATTTATGCTATATCTATCCTTTAAAAAGCCAGGATAATTATCTTTGATATAGTTAAGACCATAATAAGCTAAATCTTCGCTATCTAATATTTCATCATTCATACTACCAAGTAAAGCTAGTATCTTAGCTTGATTTTGATCCTCTATTTTTGGCCATAAAACACCAGGCGTATCAAGAAGTTCGACATCTTCATTTATACGAATCCATTGTAAATTTTTAGTAACACCGGGCCTATTTTCCGCTTTAGCAACCTTCTTTTTTACTATATTATTAATAAAAGTTGATTTGCCAACATTTGGAATACCTACAACCATAGCCCTAAGCGTCTTTTTTCTAATACCACGAGCTTTAGCTTTATCTAGTTTGGCCTTTAAAATTAGCTTAATTTCATTTACTACCTTATTAGTAATCTTTTCATTGACTGAATCACATAATATAGCCTTATCAAAATATTTAACCCAAAAATCATTTTCATTTTTATCAGCTCTATCAGCCTTATTTAATATAACCAATTTTTCCTTGTTTTTAGAAAGTTCATTAAGCATGGGATTACCACTTGCCAAAGGCATACGTGCATCACGTATTTCAATCACAATATCCACAAGCTTAAGTTGTTCCTCCATTTGTCTTCTGGCTTTTGCCATATGGCCAGGAAACCAATTTATGTTTACTTTACCACCATTATCCATTATGATTTTTCCCTTTTGTATCATTGATTATTTCATCAATTTCTTCAATAGACTCCACAAAATAAATACCATTTAATTTATTTTTATCAGACAATTCATATTTAAGCATGTTGTTTAAAAGTTCCTTAAATGGATTATAATAACCATCTAAATTATAAATAATACATGGACTATTTAAATGTTTAAGACCAATCTTACACATGACCTCACTTACTTCTTCTAATGTTCCAACGCCCCCTGGCATAGCGATAAAAACATCTCCCAGTTCAATCATTTTAAGTCTTCTTGATGACATATCTTCAGTTACATATAGTTTACTGATACGGTCATATACATAGCCTTCATCTATAAAAAATTTTGGCTCTACGCCAATTACTTTTCCATTATTATCTAAAACATGAGTAGCTAGCTCCCCCATAAGGCCTGATTTAGACCCGCCATATACTAAAGTATGGCCATTTTTGCCTATGTAATCGCCAAGGTTTTGGACGGTTTTAATCAGTTTCTCACTATTACTAAAAGAAGATCCTAAATATACGGTAATATTCATTATTTTGCTCCAAAACTACTGAAAGGATAATAAACAAAAAGATTAGTTGATTTAATTTCACTATATGAGAAAGTGCCATAATATCTACTATCTCTAGATACATTACGGTTATCACCTAAGCAATAATATTCATCTTCACCAAGTATGATTTCTAAATCTTCAGTATAAGCATCATCAGCTAAATAATCCTCGGTGTAATAAACATCATTTATATATAATTTGTTATCCTTATAGACTACCTTATCACCAGGCATACCAATAATTCTTTTTACAAGCAATTTATTAGTTTTATTTGAATCAATCACACATACATCAAAACGCTTAATGCCAATATTTCTTGTTATTATAAAACTAAATCCACGATCTTTATTGTTTAAAGTCGGTACCATACTAGTGCCTTCAACTTCAACCGATATAAATAAAAACTTAGTGCAAATAAATAATATAACAAAGACCGCAATAGCAATCTGTAAAACATCCTTAACTATACTTTTAATTTTTTCCATATGTATACATTATAAATAAAAAAGTCGCTGAATGCGACTTTTAAATTAACGAACTTCTTTAATTCTTGCAGACTTACCAGAACGTCCTCTTAAATAATAAAGTTTAGCTCTTCTTACTTTACCGACTCTTAATACTTTAACGTCGATTAATGGTGAATGAACTGGGAAAGTTCTTTCTACACCAACACCACTAGAAAGTTTTCTAACAGTGAATGTTTCACCAATACCGCTACCCTTTACAGAGATAACCATACCTTCGAATGCTTGAACACGAGATTTTTCGCCTTCTTTGATTTGAACATCAACTCTTACTGTCATACCAGGTCTAATATCAGGTACATTAGTCTTAAGTTGGCTCTTAGTAATTTCATTTACTAAATTTAAGTTCATACTTTTCTCCTTTTAACAAAATGCCATAACGTTGTTCATAATCATACGAAAAGCGGAACAACAAGCTTAATCATATTATCATAGGCATCACTTTTAGGCAAGTTGAAATTGTTCTTTAAGAAAATTTGCTAGACCATCATGATTTACATCCAAACAAGAGTAGGCAATATCTTTATCGCTGTTTCCAACATATACGCCCTCTCCCTTAATTAAAGCTGGAATATCATTTTGAGCATCGCCACTTGTTAAAATATCTTTACAATCAATATTTAATCTTTTAGCTAAATCTACTACGGCATTACCTTTATTAAAACCGTGAGGCACTATTTCCATCACATCATTTCCAGATAAAAACATGTCATAACAATCATTCTTAATAGAATTAACTTTTTCAAGAAATTGTTCCCTATATTCAGGCAAAAAGATAACAATTAATTTAGGTGCTTTTTCTATTTTACTAAAATCATAAAGCATAGGTTTAACAAACCTTATCTTGCACCATCTATCCATCATATTTTCATCTTTTGGAAAATGATTAAATAATAGTTTTTCATTATCCTTATAGCAACATAATGAATAATAATCATCATTAAATACATTATTCAAATAAACAATATCATCATTATTTAAATAAGTTAAATAACTTGAATGTTTATTTTTAAAGTCATAATATTCAATTCCATTACAACCGTAGTAGCAATCAAATATTTCAGCAATATTATTTTCCCTTAAGACTTTAATACTAGAAAAAACCGGTCTACCTGAGTTTACCCCTAAATAATAGCCCTTATCTTTTAAAGAATGTAAGACATCAAAGGTAGCTTTACTCATCTTGCCATTATAGTCTATCAATGTACCATCAACATCAAATAAAAAGGCTTTTATATTATTCATTCTCTTCTTTTATAACCTCATCATACATTCTTTTTTCTTCATCAGTAAAACACCTTTTTTCTAGCAAATCTTTACGATATTTGTATGTTTCCCTGATAGCTTCCTTTAGATTATATTTTCTTATTTCCTCATGATTGCCATTGGTTAAAACAAAAGGAACTTGTTTGCCCTTATAGTCAAAGGGTCTAGTATATTGGGGGTATTCTAATAAGCTGTTATCAAATGATTCTTCTTTTAAGCTATCAGCACTAATGCCCTCATCAATAAGGCGCATAATAGAGTCCATAACTACCATACTAGCCAATTCACCACCAGTTAAAATATAATCACCAATTGAAATATTTTCGTCAATATAATCATTAATTCGATGATCTACCCCTTCATAATGGCCACAAACTATCATCAAATCATCATATTGTAATAAACGTTTTGCATCCTTTTGGGTATAAGGTTTAGCCTTTGGGGAAGTAAGTAAAACATGTGTATTAGCACTTTTATTATCCATTATGGCATTTGCCAAAACATCAATCCTTATAAGCATACCAGCCCCGCCACCATAAGGTGTATCATCAACATGCCTATGTTTATCAATAGAATAATCTCTTATATCAACTATCTTTACATCAACCAAATCTTTAGCCAATATTCTTTTGATAATGGAAGTATTTAGAAAACCCTCAAATTGTTCCTTAAATAATGTTAAAACCGTTATTTTCATAATAGACCATCCATCTTAACAATATCCACACGTTTATTATTTAAATCTACATTTAAAACAAATTGTTTCAAATATGGCACTAGTACTTCTTCCTTATTTTTTTTAATGCGCAAGAAGTTATAACTTATCCCTTTTTCAACTTGCACAATCTTTCCAACAAGCTTATCCTCAACATATACATTTAAATCTCTTAAATCCTTAAAGTAATATTCACCATCTTCTAAAGATTCAATATCATCAACACTCTTATAAATTGTTTGACCCTTGTACTTTAAAACATCATTAATATTATCAAAGCCTTTAAGTTTTAACATCACAAAACCTTTATGTAATTTATATGATTCAACACTAAAAGGAAGATAATTATCTGATATATAGATAGTAGAATCTTTTTTAAAACGATCAGCTATAAAATCACTACAAGCATCTACTTTTAGTTCGCCCTTTATACCAAAGGTATTAATTATTTCACCTATTCTTACAAAATCCATGTTTAAATTATATAAAAAAAGAGATGAATAATCATCTCTATAGTGCTTCAAATTTAATTGAAATACGCTTATTTTCAATTCTTGATGCTACTTGTAACATTTGACGAATTGAATTAGCCATCGTACCTTGTTTACCAATAAGTCTTGCAATATCACTGCTTGGTGCATAAACATATAATAGAATCTCATTTTCATTTAAAGATTCCATTTGTTTTACCATCACATCATCATTATTACCACAAATTGGCTTAACAATATTAAGTAAGACTTTTTCTAAATCAATCATTATTATTTAACCTTCTTGCCATCAGCAAACTTTTTCATAATACCTTGATTAGATAAAATATTACGAACAGTATCTGTTGGAAGAGCGCCATTGTTTAACCATTTTAAAGTCTTTTCTTCATCGATATTAACAATAGCAGGATTCTTAGTAGGATCGTAGTTACCTAAAACTTCAATTTCTCTACCATCTCTTCTATCTCTTGAATCAGATACAACAATACGATAGAAAGGAGACTTTTTAGCACCCATTCTCTTTAATCTTAATTTAACCATTTTTAACTTCCTCCTTATTTCCTATATTATTTTACCCAAAATAAAAGAAGTGTCAAGTATTTTTACTTGACACCTTCATTAGGTTCTATTAAACAATCGCCATTTGATTCAATAACTTTTTTATACCAATAAAATGATTTCTTCTTGTATCTTTTAAAACTACCTGTACCATCATTATTTCTATCAACATAGATGAAACCATAGCGTTTATTCATTTCGGCAGTTGAAGCACTGATTAAATCAATACAGCCCCAAGAAGTATAGCCCATTACATCAACTCCATCTAAGTCAATAGCCTTAGCAACTTCAATTAAATGATCATTCAAATAGGCAATGCGATAATCATCATTAACAATTAGTTCACCATTTTCTTCAACCAGCGAATCAATGGCACCCAATCCATTTTCAACAATAAACAATGGTTTTTGGTAACGATTATAGAACTGATTTAAAAGTATTCTAAGACCAACAGGATCAATTTGCCATCCCCATTCACTTTCTTTTAGATAAGGATTTTTAACACCACTTGTTAAATTGCCAGCACTCTTATCATAATCCTCAGGATTATAGGCATAACATTTAGACATATAGTATGAGAATGATAAGAAATCACAAGTATTTTTTAAAGTTTCTAAATCATTTTCTTTAATATCAATATGAATATTGTTTCTTTCCATATCCTTTAGTGCATAACTTGGATAATAGCCACGCACATGAATATCAGTAAAGAAATCACCATTCCTATCTGCTTCCATCTTATATAAGCTATCCTTTGGATCACATGTTCTAGGATAGCTAACCATACCTAGCACCATACAACCAATCTTATTATTAGGATCAATTTCATGTCCTATTTTAACAGCCAAGGCACTGGCAACAAGTTCATGATGAGCAGCTTGATATAAATCTTGTTTGCTCAATTTACTCTTATCAGTCAATATACCAGCTCCCATAAGGGGGAAATGCCAAATAGAATTAATTTCATTAAAGGTAAGCCAATATTTAACTTTACCTTTGTATCTATTAAATACTGTAGTAACATACCTTTCAAAAAAACTTATCAGTCTTCTATCACGCCAACCATCATACTTTTTAGATAAATTGTAAGGTGTTTCATAATGACTTAGAGTAACAAGAGGCTCAATACCATATTTTAAGCATTCATCTATCACACTTTCATAAAATGCCAAACCTTTTTCATTAGGTATTTTCTCATCTCCATTTGGAAATATTCTAGACCAAGCAATAGAGAAACGATATACTTTAAAGCCCATTTGTGCAAACAAAGCAATGTCTTCTTTATAGTGATGGTACATATCTATACCCTTAAGCTTTAAATTTCTTTCAAGCACCACTTCACTTGGGCCTTTCATGATGCCATCTGGCATAAAGTCTTGAATGCTTAAGCCTTTGCCATCTTCATCATAAGCACCTTCACATTGATTGGCAGCTGTAGCGCCACCCCAAAGAAAGTTGTCTGGAAATTTATATTGCATAAATCCTCCTGCTATTTAAATACTTTTAATAAACTATCTAATTGTTTTACTTGTTTTTTATCTGTTTCAATCACATCAATATAAGCTGAACTATTTGTGATAATAATAGGTGTAATAACATCATAGCCTGTTTTTTCAATTTCTTGAATATCAAACTCAACAAGCTTATCACCTTTTTTTACTTCATCATTATTCTTCACAAAGGCCTTATAGTGTTTGCCATTTAATTCTACCGTATCCAAACCAATATGAACTAATACTTCAACACCATTTTTATTAGTTAAGCCGATTGCATGATTAGTTGGGAAAATAGCACTGATAGTTCCATCAAATGGTGCAACTACTTCACCCTTACTAGGTTTAATAGCGATGCCTTTACCCATGATTTCTTTTGAAAAGACTTCATCTTTTACTTCACTAAGAGAAACTACTTCGCCTTCTAAAGGCGCATAAACTTCTTCGTATTCATTTAATTTTTTATTTTCCTTAGCGTTTGGATCTTTTACAGGCTCAGGTTTTGTTGTATCAGCATTTATACCACCAAAGAAATAAGTAAGAATAAATGATAAGACAATAGATGCAACCATAGCGATAGCAGCATTTCTTACATTACTTAAATCATCACAAATATAAACAGGTAAAGCTGTTAAACCAGCTGTAGCACTAGAATAAGTACGCATATTTGTAAGGCCAGCAAATAAGCCAACAATAGCGCCTGAAGCCATTACGCAATATAAAGGCTTTTTAAGTGGTAAAGTAACGCCATATAGTGCTGGCTCAGTAATGCCAAATAAAGCAGTAGTACCACTACTAATTGCGGTAGACTTCATGTCTTTATCTTTTGTTTTTAAAGCTACTGCAAAACTAGCGCCAGCTTGAGATAAATTAGATACAAGCATACCAGGGCCTAATAATGTTCCATAACCTAAAGTAGCATATTGAGCAAGTTGTACTGGCATAAATGAATAATGCATACCCGTCATAACAAATAGTGGACATAAACCACCCATTAACACTGGAATTACCCATCTAGCTTGATTGTTTAAGAAATCAAAGACAACATACAATACATCACCAACAATGCTTCCTAAAGGACCTACAATTGAGAAAGCTAATGGAGCTGTGACAATTAAAGTAAGAAGCGGTACAAGGAATACCTTTACAGACTTTGGAGAAATCTTGTTGGCTAATTTTTCTACATAGCTTGCAAGCCATACAATTAAAATAGCTGGAACAACAGAGCTTCCATAACTTACAAGTTTAACAGGTAAACCAAAGAAAGTGATAGCTTCACCAGCTGATACAAGTCCTGTATAAGTAGGATGAATCAACATTGCGCCAAGTACAGCGCCCACAAATTGATTTGATTTAAATCTTCTAGCACTAGATACAGCAAGAAAAATAGGTAAGAAATAGAAAGCACTATCCGCGATCATTGCAAGAAGAGTGTAAGTAGAACTTGTAGTATCTAGCCATTTAAAGGCATTAGCTAAGGCAAGTACAGCCTTAATCATACCAGCACCACAAATAGCTGGAATAATTGGTTGGAAAATTGCGGTGATTGCTCCAAGTATAGTATTTACAATACCTGTTTTTTCACTACTTGCTTTAACATCATCAGAGAAGTTACCTAGCTTTTTAATAGCCTCACAAACCTCAGAAACATTAGTACCAATTACAACTTGAAATTGGCCATTTTTATTAACAACACCTTGAACACCCTTGACATTCTTTAGTGTTTCTTCATCAACTTTTTTAAGATTTTTTAAAGAAAATCTTAAGCGCGTCATACAATTAGTTACAGCTTCAATATTTTCAACGCCACCAACAGCATCAACAATATCTTTTGCCATTGAATCAAAATTACTCATAAATTCCCTTTCTAAATTATTTTCTACTAGTCACTCGATTAATGTGCAACATGAAATAAACAAGTTCATCATCACCTAGTTCAATACCATAGTTAAGCAAGATATATTTCTTAACTTTCAAAGTACACTCAAAGGCCACAGGATATTTTCTTCTAATTTGATCAAACAAATCATCTTCCCCTTGGGAAACAACCTCATTAGCAAAAATACGACGTGCAAAGTATCTAATGTGGGTCACAAAGCGTATATAATTCAAACTATCTTCATCTAGTTTTAAATGATAATGATATTCCACAATTTGTAAAATATCATCAACCATCTTTGTAATGGCAATAGTTTGGCTCATTATTTGCCCTGTTTGACTAGCATTGACAAAATGCATTGCGATAAAACCCGCTTCATCTTCACTCATCGTGACTTTTGTTTCATAAGAAATCATTTCAAGAGCTTTCATAGAAACATTAAACTCATTTGGATAGAACTTTTTAATATCAAACAATAAAGCGTTTTTTAGTGGTTCATTATTTTGATATCTTTCAATCGCATAAGAAATATGATCAGAAAGGGCAATATAAATATTGTTGTCAAAGACAATATTTAGTTTTTTACTTGCATAGTCAATAATATTTGAAGATAGTTCAATATACTTAACCGGTACCTGATTAAATAAAGCAGTGAACTTATCATTCAATTCTCTTGTATCAAAAACAAACTTCTTTTCAATCTTAGTTTCATCAATTAAATCGCCTTTTTTAAGGCCAAAGGCAATACCCTTGCCCATAAGAATCACTTCTTGAAAAATATCATCTTCAGCTAATGTGATGTTGTTGTTGAATGTCTTGACTACTCTCATAAATCTCCTTTCATCATTATGCAACAAAAAAACACCTAAAATAGCTAAAAACACTTTTTTTAAAATGTATTTTACTATCTCAGGTGTTGCCTTCTTCAGTTACAATCCTAATGACTTAATAATACTAGCATGTTATTGAAAGCGCTGTCAATAATTTTATTAAAAACTACTTAATATTACCTTCTTTAAACATTTTCATCATTTCATTAGTAAGTGAAAATTCGCCAGGCTGTAGTTCTATCTCTTCTCTTTTTAGAAAACAAGCATACTTTAGTTCGTTTTCATCCATTAAAACTTTATCATCACCATCCACATCACAATAAAACCCCAAAAGGATATCATTGGCACAACCCCATGGTTGAGATTTGTAATATCGAATATTTTTGATGTTCAAACCACTTTCTTCCTTAACTTCTCTTTTACAAGCTTCCTCTATCGTTTCACCAACCTCAACAAATCCTGCAATCAAAGCGTTGTACTTAAAACCTGTTTTATACTTTGTAATCAAGATAGAGTCGTTATTAATTACGCCAACTATAACCGCTGGCATAATTCTAGGGTAGCTTGTATATCCGCATTTTTCACAACACATGGCCCTTTCTTTTAAAGAATGGATCATCTTATGGCCACATCTACCACAATACTTGTTATCCTTATACCAATCTGCTAAATGCTTTCCAGTAATAGCTGCAAATAAATTTTCATTTGGACCAATACCCTCTTTTCTTAATTCTCTTTCTAAGATATAAGAATAATTTGTTGGTATTTCATTTTCTTCTAGTTTTATATCCAATAAGAAATATTTAACTTGATCAATTGAAAATAAATAACGACAATCATCAAGATATTTATAATCAATATCCTTTATCTTTAAAAAAGCTAATTCATTACCTAAAAACTTATCATTGTTAATTAATATTCTCCCATCATATATGCAAAGCAAGACATCTTCACTACTTGGCATAATATCAGGATAATAATGATTATTTAATTTATGGGGATATATATCTTGTATCATCTTTAATCCTTCTTCATCTTAAAAGATAGCCTTCGCTATCTTTTTTCTTCTAATAATTCAATAATTCTATTTAAAGCCTTAAGCTCATCACTTTGTTTTACTTCTTCCTTCTTAACTTCCTTTTTAGGTTCTATAGAAGCCTTAAACTTATTAATTGATCTAACAACCATAAATAGACAAAAGGCAATAATTATAAAATTAACGATATTTTGAATAAAGTTGCCATAGTTTAAGGTAACCGCATTATCACCTAAACCCTTTAAAACAAGCTTTAAATCAGTAAATTGAACCTCACCTGTAAGACAAGCAATGATGGGCATGAAAATGTCATTAACAAGCGAATTAACAATGCTTGAAAAGGCAGTACCAATGATAACGCCCACTGCCATATCCAAAACATTGCCCTTCATAGCGAATTCTTTAAATTCTTTTAAAAACTTCTTCATTATTTTAGTAATTCTTCTTTCTTAGCAAGTAAAGTGTTATAAGATTCTTGATACTTAACTAGTTTTTCTTTCTCTTCATTTACTTTTGCCTCAGGTGCTTTAGCCAAGAATTTTTCATTTGAAAGAATAGAATTAGATCTCTTAATTTCACCATCAAGTCTCTTCAATTCTTTTTCAATCTTTTCAAGTTCTTCTTCCTTATTAACAACCTCTGACATCTTGAAAAATACTTTACCATTGCTTATTGGTCTAACAATAGTTTCTTCATTAATTGAATCAACTACCGTAAGTTTTGTCATACGTGATAGTATCGCCTTATCAGAGTTACTTGGGGCATAGCCATCAATCACAATTTCTAATTCCTTAGAAGGCTTTACATTATTTTCAGTTCTAAGTTCTCTACTTGCCTTAATAATTTCAAGTAATATTTCAATATTTTTAGCCTTAGATTCATCACATTCCTTCTTTGATGGCCAAGTTGCTGTACAGATTGATACATCTGTTCCATGAATTGCTTGATAAAGCTCTTCAGTAACAAATGGAATAAATGGATGCAATAATCTAATGATGGCATCAAGGACATAAATCAATGTATTTAAAGTCTTATGTTTTAATTCCTTATCTTCACTATTTAATGCAGCCTTAGAGAATTCAATATAAGAAGCGCAGAAATCATCCCAAATAAAGCTCATAAGTTCATTGCCAGCAATACCCATTTCATATCGATCAATATTCAATGCAGTCTTATCAATAATGTTATTTAATTTATAAACAATCCAATGATCTTGGTCACTAACAAGACTTGGTTCTTCATACTTATAATCTTCATCAATATTCATAAGCACAAATCTAGTGGCATTCCATAGTTTATTGATAAAGTTCCACGCAGCCTCAATCTTTTCATTAGAGAAATTAATATCATAGCCTGGTGTTGAATTACAAGTTAAGAATAATCTTAAAGAATCATATCCATACTTATCGATAACATCAATTGGATCAATACCATTACCAAGTGATTTAGACATCTTTCTTCCTTGTTCATCTCTTACTAAACCATGAATCAAGCAATCCTTAAATGGAACATTATGCATGAAATATCTTGCACTAACTGCCATTCTAGCTACCCAGAAGAAAATAATATCATAACCTGTTACAAGACAATCTGTTGGGAAATATCTTTCTAAAAGCTCTGTTTTTTCAGGCCATCCTAAAGTTGAGAAAGGCCATAATGCGCTAGAAAACCAAGTATCCAAAACATCTTCATCTTGTACATAATTTTCAATGTCTTTTGGCGGATCATATTCACAATAGATTTCGCCTGTACTTTTGTGATAGTAAACAGGAATTCTATGTCCCCACCATAATTGTCTTGAAATACACCAATCTTCAATTCCATCAAGCCAAGATGTAAAAGTCTTTTCAAAACGTTTTGGATAGAAATTAATCTTAGTATCAGGATTTTCTTGATTTTTTAATACGTCATCAGCTAAAGGCTTCATCTTCACAAACCATTGCTTAGATAAGTAAGGTTCAACCATAGTATCTGTTCTTTCTGAGAAACCAACAGAGTGCTCAATTTCTTCAATCTTAACAAGTTGTCCTTGTTCCTTAATTCTCTCAACTACCTTATCTCTACACTCATATCTATCAAGCCCTTCAAACTCACCTGCAAGTTCATTCATAGTTGCATCTTCATTCATACATACAGGCATTTCAAGATGATGCCTTAAAGCAATTTGATAGTCATTAGGATCATGAGCTGGTGTACATTTCATAGCACCTGTACCAAAACCAATTTCGATATATTCATCGCCAATGATTGGAAGGATATCACCATTTGCTGGATTAATACACTTCTTTCCAATCAAATGATTTAAATTCTCATCCTTTGGATTAACAACAACGCAAACATCACCAAACATCGTTTCCGGTCTAGTTGTCGCAACATCAAATGTTTCATCGCTATCCACAAGTTTATACTTAAAGTAATACATCTTACCTTTTACATCTTTATGAATTACTTCAATATTACTTAGCGCTGTTTTAGCTTCAGGGTCCCAGTTAATTACTCTTTTACCTTGATAGATTAAACCTTCCTTATAATAGTCTACAAAGACCTTAATTACAGCCTTTGATAAGCCTTCATCTAAGGTAAATCTTTCCTTAGAATAATCAACTGATAAACCAGTTTTAGCCCATTGTTTTCTAATGAAAGTGGCATATTCTTCCTTCCACTCCCACGCTTTTTCCAAGAATTTCTCTCTACCAATATCATATCTAGAGATACCTTGTTCCTTAAGTCTAGCATCAACTTTAGCTTGCGTAGCGATACCAGCATGGTCCATACCAGGAAGCCATAAACAATCATAGCCTCTCATTCGCTTATAAAGAATAATCATATCTTGTAAAGCATTATCAAAAGTATGGCCAATATGTAACTTACCGGTAACATTTGGTGGAGGAATAACTATACAATATGGTTTCTTTGATAAGTCACCAGCAGCAAAATACCCTTTTTCTAACCATTTTTCATACTTGCCATCTTCTACTTTTTTTGCATCGTATTTTGTTTCTAACATAAAACCCCTTTCAAAATAAAAAAGGCGATACAAGGGCGAATAATCGCGGTACCACCTTACTTTTAACTTAAACTCTTAACGCGAGTAACGTATTATCTTACTATCTTCGGATAATAAACTCCAAGACTACTTTTCACCCGTTTTACGTATTCTTTGCACCAAATAGAATATCTCTAATGTCACAAACGAGTTACTTCCTTCTTTTCTTTGTCCTATAAATTATAAACAATACCAATTATTTAATCAATTATTATTCGTTCTATGATCTGATACTTTAAAACCATGTGACTGTAAGATTGAAGTTACCTTTAAATCATCAGTTTCACTTGTTCTAAGTACAATTTGAACCCCATCATATCTTGTCACAATAAAATGCGTGATATTGATATTACTTTCAGCTAGAACGGTACCAAGTTTCTTTAAAATGCCAACTTCATCTTGTGGTACATCGATTACTACTCTACTGCCTCTAGAATAATAGCCCATTAAATCAATAAAAGCGCCGAAGATAACTTTTTGTGTAATAATGCCAACAATTTTGTCATCATTATCGACTACTGGTAAACATGTTACATTAAACATATTCATTTTTTCAGCAGCTTCTTCAAGTAAGGCATCAGGCAAAATAGTATGAACTTTAGTAATCATAATATCTTTGCATTCAGTCTTATTTAATAATGAATTAATTTCATAAACAGATAAAGTTGTAGCTTTGCTTGGCGCAAAATCAGCTAATGTAGAACCAGTGATTAAACCAACAAGTTTACCATTTTGGCAAATAGGAACACGGTGGAAATCACCTTTTTTCATCACATCAAACGCATCCGTAATTGAATCATTGGGACCTAGAACCACAGGATTTTTAGTCATCCAATCTTTAACATACATATTATTAACCTCCTAAATAAGCTTTAGAAACTTCAGGAGAACTAATTAGTTCTTCACCCGTTCCACTTAATACTATTTTACCAGTTTCCATTACATATGCTCTATTAGCAATCTCAAGTGCCATCTTAGCATTTTGTTCAACAACGAAAACTGTAGTGCCAGCTTTATTTATTTCCTTAATTATCTCAAAAATTTCCTTAACAAGCAAAGGTGATAAACCCATAGAAGGTTCATCTAATAATAATACTTTGGGCTTTGACATTAAGGCTCTACCCATGGCCAACATTTGTTGTTCACCACCAGATAATGTACCCGCTAATTGCCCTTCTCTTTCTTTTAAACGAGGAAAAAGTTCAAAGACATGATCTAAAGTCTTTTTAATATCTTCTTTATCTTTTCTTAAAAAAGCACCTAGTTCTAGATTTTCTTTAACGGTTTGAGAAGCAAAAACATGTCTACCTTCGGGTACTTGAATAAGACCTAAAGAAACAATCTTATCAGCAGCTATTTTGGATATTTCTTTATCATCTAAGAAAATCTTTCCTTCTTTGGGCTTTAAAAGGCCGGATAAGGCATGCATAGTAGTTGTCTTACCAGCACCATTGGCACCAATTAGGGCAACAATTTCGCCATCTCTTACTTCAAAATCAATTCCCTTTACAGCTTCAATAAAGCCATAACTTATATGTAAATTTTCTACTCTAAGCATAATTAATCTCCTAAGTAAGCCTTAATAACTTCTGGATTATTCTTAACTTGTTCAGGCGTTCCTGAAGTAAGAACTTGACCAAAGTTTAATACCGTTATTTTTTCACAAACACCCATTACAAGTTTCATATCATGTTCAATAAGCAAAATCGCAATATTAAACTTATCTCTAATAAAACGAATAGTGTTCATAAGTTCTTCAGTTTCTGTTGGATTCATACCCGCAGCAGGCTCATCAAGCAATAAAAGACATGGATTTGTCGCTAAAGCTCTAGCAATCTCTAGTCTTCTTTGTGCACCATAAGGAAGAGATGAGGCATTTGTTTGTGCAAATTCATCAAGATTAAAAATCTTTAGTAATTCTATTGCCTTATCATGCATTTGTTTTTCTTGTTTAATATATCGAGGAAGTTTAAAGATACCCTCAAAAGTAGAATAAGACATCGAATTATGTAAACCAATTAAAACATTATCAATAACACTCATATTAGAAAATAATCTAATGTTTTGGAAAGTTCTGGCAATACCAGCCTTATTCACATCAATAGTTGACATATCTTTAGTATCTTTGCCATTTAAGATTACAGTTCCTCTTGTAGGTGTATATACTTTAGTTAATAAGTTAAAAACAGTCGTCTTGCCTGCTCCATTTGGGCCAATAAGACCATATATATCATTTTTACCAATTTGAATATCGAAATTATTAACTGCTGTTAAGCCACCAAAGTCAATACCAAGCTTTTTAGCCTCTAATACATAATCACTCATGTTTGGCCTCCTTCTTCTTAAATAAAGACTTAAAGAAATTAGCTATACTTGTCTTGTATAACTCAATATAACTCATAAGTTTCTTGTTGTTAGATAAAATCATTACAAGAATTAAGACAATCGCATAAACTATCATACGATAATCATTAAATGATCTTAAAGCTTCTGGTAATACAATCAATAATGTTGTCGAAATCATTGTACCAGTCATGTTTCCTAAACCACCTAGTACAACATAAACTAAGATTAAAATTGACAAGTTAAAGTCAAACTTTGTAGCTTTAAAGCTAGAATAACCAAGACCATAATAAGCTCCAGCCATACCTGTTATAAAGGCTGAAATTACAAATGCCATCAATTTATATTTAGTAATGTTTACACCAAGTGAAGTGGCAGCAATTTTATTATCACGACATGCTTGTATAGCTCTACCAGATTTCGAATTAATTAAATTATAAATGATAAACAAAGTAACCAAAATAAGAATTACACCTGATAAGAAAGTAGATAGCTTGCTTGTAACAGCAGCACCCAAAGCACCCTTAATAAGCAAAGTGCCATCACTTCCTAAATTGGTAGTATCATTTATAAACGACATATGCAGGCCTGTAGAATCAACGCCAATATATAAATTAAGGAATATCGTCTTAATAATTTGGCAAAAAGCTAAGGTAACAATAGCTAGATAGTCACCATCAAGTTTTAAAACTGGTAAGCCAACAACTAAACCAAATATACTTGAAAAAAGTCCACCAACAATTAAGGAAATAATTAATGCAAGAGTATCAGAGAAACCATTTCTAATAAGACAACCCGCACAAACCACACCTGTAAAGGCGCCAACGGCCATAAAGCCAGCTTGTCCTAGACACAAATCTCCAAGATAGCCAACAAGTAAATTTAAGGCTAAAGCAGCTACAATATAAGCACATGTTGGAACAAGTAAGGCGTTCATTGTTTGTGATAAAGAGCCTGTAGTATTTAAAACCGTAATTAAAACATAGACAACAATTACAATTAGGTAAGAAGCTAAAGATTTACGATTTTTCTTAAAAAAGTTTTTCATTATACTTTCTCCTTTACTTTCTTACCTAAAAGTCCCGTTGGCTTAAATAGTAATACTAGAATCAAAACACCAAAAGCAATCGCATCAGATAATTCAGATAAGCCATAGGCTTTAACTAAAATTTCAATAACACCAAGTAATAGACCACCAAGTAAAGCACCTGGAATAGAACCAATACCACCAATTACAGCAGCTGTAAAAGCTTTAATACCAGGCATAGAGCCTAGAGTTGGTGTAACACTTGGATAAGTTGCACAAAGTAAAACTGCAGCAATAGCAGCAAGACCAGAACCAATGGCAAAGGTTAATGAAATGATGTTATTTACATTAATGCCCATTAATGCAGCAGCTTCTTTATCTTCTGAACAAGCGCGCATTGCTTTACCAATTTTAGTCTTTTTTACAAATAGATTAAGACCAACCATGATGATAATACAAGAAAAAATTGTAATAAGCATTTGATAAGAAATATTTAATTGATTATTAAACAATGAAATAGATCCAAAATCTAGGATGGTAGGAAATATCTTAGCAGCAGAACCCCAAATTAATAAGGCAGCATTTTGTAAAAAATAGCTGACACCAATAGCAGTGATTAAAACAGCTAAACTACTGGCTTGTCTAAGTGGTTTATAAGCTAATCTTTCGATTATCACTCCTAGTAAAGTACAAATTACAATGGAAATCAAAACAGCCACAATAAGTGGTAATCCTGCTCTATATAAGGCGATAAAAGCAACATAGGCACCAATCATAATAACATCGCCATGAGCGAAGTTTAGCATCTTAGCAATACCATATACCATGGTATAACCAAGGGCGATAATAGCATAAATGGAACCAAGTCGAATACCGCTAATCAAGTTTGAAATAAATATCATATTCCCCTCCTTTTTTAGCAAATGCAAAGAAGTTGCCTAAGTGGCAACTTCTTTAAGAGCTACAATTATTCAGCAGCCTTTAGTTTACCATCAGAAACTTGGAATGCAAGTGGAGCCTTAACAACAGCACCAGTGCTATCCCATGTCATATTAGAACCAGTCAAACCAGAATAAGTGAAACCATCTTGGAACTTAGCAACCAATAGTTCGCCAATATCTTGAGCAGACATATCAGCAGTTGCACCAGCTTCAACTAAAGCATTATAGATAGCATAAACTACATCATATGCATCAGCAGCAAATTGGTTAGGATTGTTTCCAGCTAAAGCATTGAACTTTTCTACAAATGAAACAGTAGCATCATCACTTGCAGTATAAGCAAATGGTGTTAAGTAATAAACGCCTTCAAATAATGATGGATCAACACCTTCTTGTTCCAAAGCGCCATCAAAGCCATCTACACCAAAGAAGATTGGAGCATAGCCAGCTTTCTTGCAAGCATCGATAATCTTTGTATCATTTTCATAATATAAAGGTAAGAATACAAGTTCAGCACCAGCAGCTTGAGCTTGAGATACACCAGTTGTGAAATCAGTAGCATTATCAGCAGTGAAAGAATATTCAGCAACTGTTTCTAAGCCTAAAGTTTGAGCTTGAGCCTTAAATGCATCGTATACACCTACTGAGTAATCGCTATCAGATTGATAGAATACAGCAACCTTTAAAGCTAGATTGTGTTCATAGATATAGTTAGCAGCGGCAGTACCTTGTTCAGGATCAGCGAAACACATTCTGTATACATAATCCTTGTTTGCGATGATATCTTGAGCAGAACCACTTGGTGTCATAGCGAAGATACCAGCATCATTATAGCTATCAGCTACAGCTAAAGAAGAACCAGTAGTTGTACATAACATACTAGCTTGCATACCCCAGTCAACAAGTTGAGCATAAGCTTTAGAAGCTTCTTCACCATCACCCTTATCATCTAAGAAGTTTAATTCAAGCTTCCATTCATCATCACCTCTTGTAGCGTTGATTTCTTCAACAGCAACTTGAGCACCGTATTGAACAGCTAGACCATATTGTGCATATTCGCCAGTTGTAGGACCAGAACCACCAATCTTGATGGTATTAGCAGTTGATTCAGTAGATGAACCATCTGTAGAAGCAGAAGAGTCAGAACTCTTAGAACCACATGCAGTTAATCCAAGTACCATGAATAAACTTACTAAAACGACTAATAATTTTTTCATTTTGAAATACCCTCCTATAATCGTTTTAAATTTATAGACAAGTCATAAGACTATATCTAACCTAACAAATAAAAAAGATGAGCGATAGCTCATCCTAATTATTAATACAATAAGTTGAAGCTATCTATTAACCGATTAAAAGACTACGTAAGCTAAGTAGTCGAATAATCACGCTAATAATAGCAACTAGCTCACAATTGGAAGATTGACAACAACTATAATTTCGATTTGAATATCTATTTTTCATATCTGTTCTCCCTTCCATGAATTAATAATACATTTGTATAAATTACATGTCAATAAAATTTTTCATAATATTTTCATAATTATGAAAATATTTTCATTATGGTAATTTATAGAAGATAGGTGAAGAAGCATTATTTAAATAAACACTTCCAATAACAGTAGTACCATTAAAGTTTCCTTGTAAAGCACTATCGCCACCCAAATAAATTGCCCAGTGTTCATAACCAATTCCACCATTAGAATAATAGATTATATCACCAGGACTTGGTGAATCTGTTTGATATAAATCAGCAAACGATTTCCATTCTCCCGTATAAGCTTGAAGGAATAATCGACAAATATACAAGCAATCGCCACCTGTACCAACTAAGCTATTAGCTATTGCCCAAACATCACCATTTGTTTCACTAGATAATTCAACAGCCATGTCATATTGTTCTTGAAGTTGTTTAGCAATTTCTCTTTTCTTCGCAAGAGATTTAGCTTCTTCTAATTGTTTTAGAAGTTCTTGTTCTTCATTATAAACTTGGATTGCATTATCTAATCCTTCTTTTGCAACATCATAGTTTTTACAAGCACTATCGCTTGGTTTAACTACAAGTAAGTATTCGTCACTGTTTTCCACCTTAATAAGTGAATCATTAGTTAAGTTCTTATTCTCGGTAACAATGTTACTTGTTAACTCAACAGTGTTACTAACACTAGATACAAGAACTTGTTCTTTAGAAACATCAGTATCATTTAAAAGAGTATCCGCATAAACCTGTTTGCCACTAGGCACTAATACGACAAGTAATGATTCAAATAATAGTGGAACTTTCTTGATTAATTCAATAAATTCTATCATATTACCTCTATAAATGACTTAATTTTTAAAGCCACGTCCATTATATTATCACTATTTAAGCAACTAATGCAAATCGCGTCATTTTCACCAAGTGTTTTTAAGATCAATTTCATTTGATTTATACGCTTATTATTCGATAATTTATCACACTTATTAAGAACTAAAAGACAAGGAATATTATTTTCTTTTAAATACTCATGCATTTGTAAATCGTCATCATTTGGAGTCCTTCGAATATCAAGAATCATCACGCAAAGCTTAAGCTCACTTCTTTGTTCAAAATATTCATCCATCATTTCCCCGAATTGAATGATTTCCTTAGCACTTCTATTAGCATAACCATATCCTGGCACATCACATACCGTGTATTTGTTATCAACATTAAAGAAGTTTAATAATCTTGTCTTACCAGGTTTTTTGCCAACGTAAGCTACTTTACCATATAGCTTATTAATTAAAGATGATTTCCCCACATTGCTTCGACCAACAAAAACCACCTCACCACTAGTTTGAGGATAGCTTTCTTTTTTAACAGCTGAATTAAGGAAACTAATCATTATCTAATTATCGCCTCTTTTAATACAGCATCAACTTTTTCAACTGGAATGTAAGTAATAGAATCTTTCACAGTTTTAGGAATTTCATCTAAATCCTTAACATTAGCCTTTGGAATAAATATCTTATTAATACCAGAACGATGAGCAGCTAAAGACTTTTCTTTTAAACCACCGATAGGAAGAACATTACCACGTAATGTAACTTCGCCTGTCATTGCAATATTGGCATCAACTGGCTTGTTAGTTAAAGCACTAACTAAAGCAGTAGTTAAAGTAACACCAGCAGAAGGACCATCTTTTGGAACAGCACCCTCTGGCACATGAATATGAATATCATGTGTTGTAAAAAACTTGATATCTATACCATATTTTTTAGCATTAGCCTTAACATAGTCTAAAGCTATTGAAGCCGATTCCTTCATAACATCACCAAGTTGGCCAGTAATAATTAGATTACCTTTTCCTTCAAAATAATTAACTTCAATTTGTAAAATATCACCACCAAATTGAGTATAAGCCAAACCTGTTACAACACCAACTTCATCTTTCTTCTCTTTAGTGCCGTATTCATATTTTTCATTACCAAGCCAAGTTTTAACAAGTTTTTTGGTAATCTTGATCGAGCGTTTATTATTCTTTAGTATCTCTAAAGCAGTCTTACGGCATAATGAACCAATAACTCTTTCAAGTTGTCTTACACCAGCTTCTCTTGTGTAATGTCTAATTAAATATAAAATCATTTCATCATCAAGAGTGAGCTGTTTACTAGTTAAACCATTAGCCTTAAGTTCTTTAGCAATTAAATGATTTTTACAAATCATTTGTTTTTCAACTTCGGTATAAGAACTTAAATTAATAATTTCAAGTCTATCTAATAAAGGAGCTGGAATATTTTCCATATAGTTAGCCGTTGCAATAAATAGAACATCGCTTAAATCGTATGGTTCTTCTAAATAGTGATCAGAGAATTGATTATTTTGTTCAGGATCAAGAACTTCAAGCATTGCACTACTTGGATCACCCTTATAATCCGATCCCATCTTATCAATCTCATCAATTAAGAAAACTGGATTGGTTGTACCAGCTTTTTTCATACCTTGGATAATTCTACCAGGCATAGAACCAAGATAAGTTCTTCTATGTCCTCTAATTTCTGCCTCATCTCTAACTCCACCCAAGCTCATCTTAACAAACTTACGGTCAAGTGCTCTAGCGACTGACTTAGCCAAAGATGTCTTACCAACACCTGGAGGACCAACCAAACAAATAATTGGTGACTTCAAAGAGTTAGTCATTTGTTTAACAGCTAAATATTCAAGAATTCTCTCTTTTATTTTTTCAAGACCATAATGATCCTCATTTAAGATATCAGACACCTTATTCAAATCATTATTATCTTCTGATTTTTGCCACCAAGGCACATTTAATAGCCACTCTAAATAAGATCTTACAACACCTGTTTCACCAGAATTTGGTGTAAGCATCTCAAAGTGCTTAAATTCTTCATAAGCTTTTTGTTTAACATTTTCAGGATAAGGATTTTCTTCCAATTGTTTTCTTAAGTCATCAATACCAGAACTTGGTGAATCACCTAATTCATCCTTAATAGTCTTAAGCTTTTCTCTTAGATAGTAATCTTTTTGTGAATTATCAATGCGTTCTTTTACCTTTTCATTGATCTCTCTTTCAATGTTATCTTTTTGTCTTTCAACATTAATATATTCAAGCATCATCTCAAGTCTTTTTAATACTGAAGCCTCAGCTAAAAACTTAAATTTTTCATTTAGATTTGAAACATATACTTGAGCAAAAGTATCAACTAATGTTGAAGCAATTTTTTCATCAAAAGGACTATTTTCGTTAATTGGATAACCAGGTCTACCATATTTTAAAGCAACCTCATTAAACTCTAGAATCGCCTTTCTAAAAGCAACTTCCATTTCTATTTTATTGCCATAATCTTCTTCGATAAGTTCAACGGTAACATGCTTAACTTCATCCTTCATGTAATGTTTTACAATTTTACATCTTTGGATGCCATTAAAAACAACCTTTAAATGATCATCTCTAACTCTACTAGTTTTAATACGACAAAGAGTCGCATATTCAAATAAGTCTTCTTCTAAAGGATTATCTACATTTAAATCCTTTTGAGACACTAATACAATATTTAAAGAATTATTCAAAGTGTAATTTACAGCTTTGATACTTTGTTCTCTTCCTACTTCAACAGCTAAATCTTGATAAGGAAATAGAATAGCTCCCCTTGTACAAATTAAAGGGAAATCATTATAATTTGCCATAGTAACCTCCTTAATAGAAAAGACGCTTAGCGTCTTTTTATTTGTTATTCTTTAATAAATCTAAGGCAGATTTAAGAACCACATTATCCTTTACAGTATCTAAAGGAACATATTTCTTAACTTCATCTACCTCCATGCCATACGCCTTTGCCATGTCAGCATAATATTCATTGATGCCCTCTTCGCTAGCTTCAAGCTTTTCTTCTTTAGCAAGTTGCTCCAAGCATAGAATAGATTTTACTCTAGTTGTAGCTTCAGGCTCAACTTCTTTTTTGATATTTTCTAGATTAGTACCAAGAATCTTCATGTATTGATCAAATGAAATACCTTGATAACTCATTCTTTGAGCTTGTTCATTAATCAAATCTTCAACTTCCTTATCAATCATAGATTGAGGAATATTTACTGTACATTGATCACAGAAAGCATTAACTAAATCCTTTTCAGCATCAGCCTTTGCTTCATCAAGACGATTTTCATAAATCTTCTTCTTAACATATTCTCTATATTCTTCAACAGTACTTACACCTTCAAGTTTTCTACTTGCAACATATTCATCATCAAGTGCAGGAATAACCTTCTTCTTGATTTCATGAACAGTAACTTTAAATACTGTCTTAGCACCCTTTAATTCATCAGCGTGGTAATCTTCAGGGAAAGTAACTTCGATATCTTTTTCTTCTTCAGACTTCATGCCAATTAATTGTTCTTCAAAACCAGGAATGAAAGTATGAGAACCGATAGTTAATTCATAGTTATCAGCCTTGCCGCCATCAAATGGTTTTTCATCTTTAAAGCCTTCATAGTCGATAACAGCAACATCACCATCTTCAACTACACCATCTTCCTTAAGTTCTAGTTCGGCCTTCTTTTCACGAACTGAATTAATGCGTTCTTCAACTTCTTCATCGCTAACGCTAACTTCGCCAACTTCATACTTTAAGCTCTTGTAATCACCTAATGTAACATCTGGCTTAACAGGACATGAGAATACAAAAGTAACGTTTTCTCCATTAATATCCTTTAAATCCATACTAGCTTGATCAATTAAATCAACATTATGTTCTTCTAAAGCTTCTTTGAATGCATCATTACTTAATTCATTAGCAGCTTCATACCAAGTAGCTTCTTCTTTAATATACTTTTTAGCTAAAGTTTCAGGTACTTGACCTTTTCTAAATCCCTTTAATTCAAGATTTTTAGATAACTTATTAAAAGCTTTTTTTAAAGCTTCTTTCCATTTTTCACCGTCAACTGTGCTAGTTAACTCAACTTTGCCGTCTTCAATTTTTTTATATTCAGCCATATTATCCTCCATAAACGCTTTCAAATTATATCAAAATAATTTATATAAAGCTATAACACAACTGCTAAAAAAGTGAAAAGGTGCAAATGCACCTTTAATCCTTTTTGCTAAATAAAGCTTCTTTAACTTTAGCGGTAATTTCTTTATCAATTTCCGGATTTTGGATAAGGAAAGCCCTAACCGCTTCAGAACCTTGTCCAATCTTATCACCATTATAAGAAAACCAAGATCCAGCTTTTTCGATAATGCCTAGTTCAACACCCAAACTAATAATTTCTGATACATGAGAAATACCCTCACCATAGAATATTTCAACTTGGCATGATTTAAATGGTGGAGCAACTTTATTTTTTGAAACCTTTACATTAACTTTATTACCAATCACTTCACTACCATTTTTAATAGCTTCTGATTTTCTTACTTCAATACGAATTGTCGAATAGAATTTTAAAGCTCTTCCTCCCGTTGTAGTTTCAGGATTGCCAAACATGACACCAACCTTTTCTCTTAATTGATTAATGAAAATAGTTGTACAGTTATTAGCGTTCATAGCACCAGCTAACTTACGCATCGCTTTTGACATTAAACGAGCATGTAGGCCAATTGAAGAATCACCCATTTCACCATCTAATTCAGCTTGAGGAACAAGCGCTGCAACCGAGTCAATGACAATTAAATCAATCGCTCCAGATTTAATCAATACTTCCGCAATCTCTAAAGCTTGTTCACCTGAATCAGGTTGAGAAAGAATCAACTCATCTATATCAACCCCTAAGTTTTTAGCATAACGAGGATCAATGGCATGTTCAGCATCAATAAAAGCTGCACAACCTCCGCCCTTTTGACATTCAGCAATAGCTTGTAATGCAAGCGTTGTCTTACCACTTGATTCAGGACCATAGATTTCAATGATTCTACCACGAGGGAAACCACCAACGCCTAAACAATTATCAATTGCTAAAGAACCTGTTGAAATAGCATCTATATCAACATTCCCTCTATCGCCAAGTTTCATAATTGAACCCTTGCCATATTGTTTTTCAATTTGTTTTAAAGCTTCATTTAAAAGCTCATCTTTTTTATTTACAGTTTCTTTTTCTTTTGCCATATTAACCTTCTTTCATAGCATTATTACAATATTTTTTAAAAAATCCTACATTGATTTAAAAATATATTCTTTTACTTGTGAAAAATATGAATAGCCACCAAGCGCAGATACTAAAGCTGAAAACCAAATCAAGAAATCATTTAGTGGGAAAGAATATAATTCAAAAGGAAGATTATTTAATAATGAAACAATAATTGCTAACATTTGTAAAACCGTCTTAAGTTTGCCAAGCATACCAGCAGCAACAACAATTCCATTTTGACTAGCAATCATTCTACAACCATCAACAATAATATCTCTACCAAGCATAATAATCACTGGAACAACTGGTATAGCTCCTTTATATACCAAAATAATCAAAGTTGTATTCACAAGCAATTTGTCAGCAATTGGATCAGCAAACTTGCCAAAGGTTGTAACTAAATTATTTTTTCTAGCTAAATGTCCATCAAGGAAATCAGTAAAACTCGCAATAGCAAATATCACTAACACAATAATATTTATTAAAGGAAGTGAACAAGATCCAATCGAAAAGACTTTAAGGTTAATGCCAAATAAATAGTATGGAAATAACCACACTAGGACCATTACTGGCACCAAAATAATTCGTATAACAGTTAATTTATTAGGTAAATTCATAGCTAGATTATAACATCAATAACCATATTTTTTTCTAATCTATTATTTTTATAATCAACTAAAAAAGAAGCAATATATCCTAATACATAGAGATAATCTTGCTTCTTAATGTAATTATAATAATACTTTTATTCGCTTATTTTGTTACTTATCATCTGGTTTTGGATGATTAGGATTGTACCAATGTGAATAGCTATTAAAACGAACAAATAGATATATTCCAATAAGCATAATTAATATGGAAACAAATATTTGACTATATGGTTGTGTTTGTTTAAGATCATAAGCAAATATCTTAATTAAGCCACAAGGAACAGTCAACAGTAATAAATAAGTTAACTTATTGGTAACAATAATCCAACTCTTCTTTTTCATACATTTCTCCTTTTTGAAAATTGGTCAGTAAATTTTTGCTCATACAACGATTTATCATACAAGTGGATTAATTAAACCATATTCAGATACCTCCAGTGCTAACATTTTTTTGATAAGTAATCTTCAAATATATGCAGCGAATATACCTATACATCTTCTTTTTTAAAGAAACTTCTAACTTTAGATATTTTATTGAAAGGTAATCTGCTTATTCAATAAAGCTTAAAACGATAGAATTATATGCATCGTTTCTTTTCGTCTATATTTTACCGGGATTTATAACATAAATCAAACACTAACCCATCGGCTTCTAGTAGCCCTCAATTATTTTTGAAAGCTTTGTTTCTTTATATATTTTTATATAAAGCTACAAACTATTTTTGACTTATATCAGCTTTTATGCACTTGGCTAAAGTATCATTTCAAATAAAAAAACAGCTTGTATTACTACAAACTGTCAATAAATAACATCAATAAGCCATGTTCTGTACTAAACAATCATTTATCTCTATTTCTAGCTCACCTTAGTTTCAATTCACCTTAGTAAGTTCCCCTACCAAATTTGGGTTTCTCGCTTATGGGGTTTATCACGTTCCACACTTAACATTTCTATTAAGCTCGTCTCTTTGACACTTTTATAGGCTAATCCATAGTTGCCCTTAGGATATCACCAGCCGTTAGTATAAATACTACCTAAGCTTATTTATTCACTTAGCATAAACACTACAATCATCGCAGATTGTGCGAGCATGGACTTTCCTCTACTTTAAGCAGCGATTGTCTAATGTTATTTGTTATAAACTTCTTCTTCTAATTTAGAAATTCTTTTTAAAATATCTACTGAACTATATGAAGTTGTATTCGCTAAATCAAAGACTTTTTGTTTGCCCTCAAGTTCAATATTCTTTTCCTTAAGCTTTGTAATATCATTTTCTAAGGAAGAAATTAAATCAAGAAGTTCTTGAATATTATCTTCAGCTTTTTGATAATCTTCTAACACTAAATCCAAGTAAGCGTCAACTTCACTAGGAGAGTATCCCTTAAACTCGGTGCTAAAATTCTTTTCTAATATCTCTTCTGGCGTTAAATTAAGTTTCTCCATATGTAAATCTCCATCCTTATAATATCACAAGTGCCCTTTTAATGTGACATATTTAGATAATATTGTATAATAAATGGGTAGTTTTTATGAAGTATCCTAACGGTAAAATTGCAAATTCTTTACATGCTAAGGCTTCTGCCGCTAATCGTGGTATGACTTTAGAAGAAGATATCAACATTACAAATCAAGATTATTTGAATAATGATCTTGCAATTATTCATAAAAAACCTACACCTATTACTATTGTTAAAGTAGACTATCCAAGTAGAAATAAGGCTAAAATATCTGAAGCCTATTTTAAGCTTCCAAGTACTACTGACTACAATGGCATTTATAAAGGTAAATATATTGATTTTGAAGCAAAAGAATGTAGTTCAAAAACCGCCTTCCCTTTTTCTTCAATACATCCTCATCAAATAAAGCATTTAAGTGATGTCTATCGTCATGGTGCGATAGCGTTTATAATTATACGTATGACTTTTTATAATCTTGATTATTTAATAGATGCCAAAGCATTTTTGGACTATTATAATCAAACTGATAGAAAGTCTCTTCCTTATGATTGGATTAAAGAAAATGGCCATTTGATAGATTTTAAACTACAAAGGCCTTGTAACTACCTTTGTGTAGTAGATAGAGTATATGGTGATAAATTATGAAAGAAACTAATCAAAATTTAAATCAAAAAAAGGCTATAAAGCCTAAAAAAGCAAAGCGCAAAATAAACAAAGTAAACCTTTGGGCAGTCATTGTATCTTGTGTTGTCATAATTGGTTTAGTTTGTGTAACAATTGGGCTTGTTGTAATTGTTGGCATGCTTAAAAGTAAGCCAGAACTTGATGTATCAGAATTTACTAATAGCGAATCTAGTGTTATTTATGATGAGGATGGTAATCAGATTGCTGAACTTGGTACAACAATAAGAGAAAACATTACTTATGATGATTTACCTAATGTTCTAGTTGATGCCTTTGTAGCTACCGAAGATAGCAGATACTTTGAACATAATGGTTTTGATGTTCCAAGATTTACAAGAGCTCTTTTATCAAATCTTAAGACCATGTCATTTTCACAAGGTGGATCAACATTTACAATGCAGCTTGTAAAAAACACCTACTTCTCAAATGATGAGGAAGGTACTACCGCAAGTAGAAGTGGCTTAAGTGGTGTAAAAAGAAAAGTTCAAGAAATTGCTTTAGCAATGGAACTTGAAAGAAGCAATGAAGTTAATAAGAAAACTATTCTTGAACTATATTTAAATAAGTTAAACTTTGGTGGTAATCGTAATATTAGAGGTATTCAAAAAGCTAGTGAATATTATTTCGGTAAAGATGTTACCGATTTAAATCTAGCTGAATCGGCTCTATTAGCTGGTGTTATCAACGCACCTAACGCCTATAATCCATTTAATAATTTGGATTTAGCAACACAAAGAAGAAATGAAGTATTATATCTAATGAAATATCATGGCTATATTACTGAGGAAGAATATCAATTAGCTAGATCAATAAAAGTAGAAGATTTATTAATCGATTATACCGATAATAATACCGGTGGTAGTACTTCTCCATATCAAGCTTATATTGACCAAGTAATATCAGAGACTTATACCCTAACTGGTAAAGATCCATATACTACTGGTATGCGTATTTATACTTATATGAATAAGCAAATCCAAAAGACAATGGATTCTATTCAAGAAGGAAACTATGATGGCATTAGTTATCCAGATGATGAATTTGAAATAGCTTCCATTGCGGTAAATAACCAAACCGGGGCTATTGTTGGTATACTTGGTGGAAGAAACTACGCTTCTGGTGGTTCACTACTTTTAAATCACGCTACCGAACAAAAGAAACAACCAGGTTCAGCTATTAAGCCAATACTAGATTATGCTCTGGCTTTTGAAAATCTAGGTTGGAGTACAAGCCATGTACTTGTGGATAAACCAATCACTTATGCAGGTACTTCAATTGTTGTGGCAAATGCCAATGGCTATTATAGTGGCCAAGTTACATTAAGAGATGCTTTAGGTAACTCTTTAAATACTCCTGCAATTCAAACATTACAAGCTGTAATAGATGCTAAGGGTAAGCAATATGTTGTTGATTATCTAAATTCTATGGGTATTGAAATAAGTTATGATGATTTCGATATTCAATGTGGTATTGGTGGTAATAAGATTACTGTATCATGTCTTGATATAGCTGGTGCTCAAGGTGCTTTATTAAATCTAGGTCAATATACTAAGCCACATACTATTTCTAGAATTGAATTCTTAGATGGCAAGTCACCTATTACGCCAACATATTCTTCAACACAAACCATCAGTTCAGAGGCTGCTTATATGATGGATACCCTTCTTGAATCAAATGTATCTGGTGGGTATGCTAACTTAATGCAAATACTAATTGATGATTATAAGGTATATGCAAAAACTGGTACTACCGATTGGGGAACTAGTGGTCAAGCATATGGCATTCCTACTGGTGCTATTAAGGATGCTTGGATGGTTGCTTCTACAACAAACTATACTGTTGCCACTTGGATTGGTTATGAAAAAGCGCAAAAGGATAAACAATCCTATATCACTGTCAGTGATTATCTAACTAATATTCAAGGTAAGACAACTAACGCCATTCTAGATCAAACAGTTAATCAATATGGTTCACCTACAACATTAGAAAGACCAAGTGGCGTTACAAGTATTACGCATATTCTTGCTACTTATCCATATGCTGCTACTATTGAAAATATGGATTCAAAGTACATAACTACTGGTTATATTAAGAAAGAATACGCAACTTTGGTTAATCCAGAAACCGTATCTGTAGCTTCAATGGATAGCAATCCTACCGTTAGCTATGATGGATCTAAATTAAAGATTACATGGCCTAAATATAGTGATGAAAGTGCTCTAAAAGAGGCTGAGGAAACAATGGACATTTCCTTAACTAGATCTGATGGTTCTGTTATTATAGGTGCAAGTGGAAAACGCTTATTTGATTACTCTTGGGTATATGGTCCAGTAAGATATAAGGCTGAAATTAAAGTAAATGGCACTACTGTTCAAACCGTAAGTTCAGAAACGGAAGAAAATAGTTTTGATTTAGCAGCTAATCCAGGCGATAAGATTACAGCTTGTGCTTTCTATGGTTATGAGAAACAAAACATCTCTAGCTCACAAAAATGTGTTGATATATCTGTTGAAGATAAGGATGTAACATATACAATTCCTAATACTACCGATACTAGTGAATTAAGAACTTATTTAGAAGGTCTTGGTGCCACTGTTAACGTTATTGAAAATACTGGTAGCGAAGAATCATTGTTGATTGTAGATAGTAATGGTAATTCTTATTCACCAGGTGTTAGTGGCATTATGAAACAAAGTGTTCTAAGCAAATTAACTTTCACTATAACTAAAACAAGTAAGGCAAGTGTTAAACTAGCTCTTACTACTTCACCTAATGGCAATATCACTACCGTTAGTGCTAATAAAGATGTGACTTGGACATATAGTGATGCAGATGGTGCTTGTCAAGAAAATGGCAACACTGTTCAAGTTGATACAAGTAAACTTTCAAACAGCATTACAATTATGGCAACAGATGCCGATGGCAATACTGAATCTGTTACCATTAAACCTTCCAATTAGGACAAAACATTCGCATTTGCGAATGTTTTTTTATACATATACAAAATAAAAAGATGCATATGCATCTTACTTATCAGTTACAAATCCTTCAATTTCAACATCAACTGTCTTACAATCAAGACCTGTCATTTCACCAATTGCTTCAAAGACTTTTGATTGAACCTTATTAGAAACTTTCATAACATCCACGCCTTGTTTTACTTTAATGCTTAAACTAACCTTTAGTTCATCATCTTTATATACACAAGTAGCTACATTACTATCTTTTTTAACAGGATAGACACCTTCAACCTTTAAACATGCAAGGTTGGCAATATCATTTAAAGCATTTTTTGAAACATTAATGTTTCCATATTCATTTTTATTTAACATACAAGAATTATATCACCCTTCTAAGTCCTTTCGGATATTTATTTTTAAGCTTGCCTTTAGCGCATTTTCCATAGCCTAAGGCAAGTCCTTTATAAGTTACTTGATAAAAGCCATCTTTTAAATTTAGAGGCAATTCATCTCCTCTTATAAATTTATTATATTCTTCATCACTTAATTCATAGTTATTTTTAAATGAAAGCATATTACTACGATATAAATTATGACTTGGTTCAAAGCGGTCTTTTTTAAGTTCACCTAAATAAATACCATATCTAACAATGCCATATTCAATATCCAATAGTGGATACAAAGATAGATAATAATTATTTTGATTACTATATAGATAATAATTATTGATATTAATATTGTCTTTTATAAAACTTTCGACAAGCTTATTTTTAACCGTTTTCTTTTCTTTGTATTTCTTACTTGATAAAGTACCCTTCTTTTTCATAATAGCCATATATTGGCCCTCAGTATTGTTTAAGAAAGACAATTTAATAGTTCCTTTAAGTTTTGAACTATTATTATCAATGTCTAAATTTATTAATTCGATATCACTATGTCTTTTTAAAAAGTCTTTAATTTGATCCTCATCTTCTTCAAACGCAAATGTACAAGTTGAATAAACAAGACTTCCACCCTCACTTAGTAAATCATAAGCGTTTTCTAAAAGGCCTTTTTGGATATTAGCTAAATTTTCAATATTACTAAGACTGTAAGTATCAAGTATTTCCGGATATTTTCTAATCATGCCCTCACCTGAACATGGTGCATCCAATATCACTAAATCAAATAAATTCTTATATTTATCAGCTAAGTATTCAGGTTTTAAAGAAGTGACAAGCGCATTTGTAAAGCCACATCTTTCTAAATTGCTAGATAAAATACTTGCTCTATTATAGGTGACATCATTGGCAATATACATACAACCATCAGCTAATTTGCATAGGGCATTAATACTTTTTCCACCCGGTGCAGCACATAAATCAATAGCTGTTTTAATATTACTTGCATTTATAAAACTTAAAGGCAAAGATGATTCTACATCTTGAGGATATATAATGCCTAATTCATAGGCCTTACTTTTGCCTATAGAATCACTTAAACAATAATAGGATTTATCATTGATATTAGATTTTTTATAATCAAAATCAATTATTTCAAAGATGTTTGTTCTACTTGTTTTCTTTTCATTAATATAAAAGCCGCTACTTGGCTTATTATCAAGCAAAGAAACAAACTTATCATAGTCCTTTTCAAAATATAGTTTTGCCCTATTTAAAAACTCTTCTTTATTTTTTGTATTCATAGCCTAACATTCTATTCACAAATTTATAATTGCCCTTTAAAAGTTCTTTTCTAATGCGTGTACTAGATATCTTTTTACCATAGTATTTAAATTCAGGAATAACAATAACATTCATTCCATCTTTAATAAGAGTATCAGGATTCCCCTTTCCTTTATAGGCATAAGTAAAATCAAAGCCACATACAAGTGTATCAATATTTAGTTTGTCTAAAATATCTTCTTTAAAAGATATAGTGCTTTTATGCATAAGTAATTCATCAAACTTTAAAATAACAACTTTTTTAATGCCAAACTTCTCAAATAGTTCAATTCTTTCCTCAAGGCTTGTAAGAAGTAGATGACCACTTCCAAACACTTCTACAGGGTCAGGATCAAAGGTTATAACAATAGGATCTAGATGTTTGATATTAGCTTGTAAAACGGTTTTCTTTATTAGTTCTTGATGACCTCTATGTACCCCATCAAAACAACCAATACAAGCTACATTTTTATCAATCTTAATACAATCATCAAAGATTATCTTTTCAATCATAATAAGCCTCTAAGACAACGATATAGTCCATCTTCATATTTATAGATAGCTAACGCTTCATTATTGTACGTGCAAAGAATCATATCATCCTTTAAATCAAGCTTTAAAGGTTTACCATCTAAGATGTGTTTTCTATTCTTCACATTATAAACATAATAATATTTGCTTAAGACTTCATATACACTATGGCTATGATATTTGCCATTTATTACATCATCTAAACTATCAGCTTCACTTATATCAATATCATCTATCTTAGTTCTTCTTAAATCACTTAAAGTTCCAATAATACTAAGCTTATTTAAAATATCATTGGCTAAACTACGAATATAAGTACCAGAACTTACATAAGTTCTAAAGGTAAAAGTATCCTTTTTCACTTCTAATAATTCAATATCAAAAACTTCAATATCCCTAGGCTCTAGTTTTAGTTCTATACCTTGGCGATGATACTCATATAGTTTTTTGCCATTAACTTTAATTGCACTTGTCATAGGCGGGATTTGTTTTGATTTGCCTAAAAAAGATTTTAATACAGTATCAATAACACTAAATTCAGGCATTGTTTCTTCTTTTTCTTCAAGCAGATTACCATCGATATCATCACTATCTGTTTTAATGCCAATTTTAACGGTGGCAATATATTCTTTTTTAGCACATACTAAAAATTGATTAGTCTTAGTTGCGTTATTGATAAGACATACCATCAAACCAGTTGCATTTGGATCAAGGGTTCCTGTATGGCCTATTTTTTTAGTATTAAAGACTTTTCTTAATTTATAACATATATCAAAAGAAGTAATTCCCTTTGGTTTATCAACATAAATAATTTGGCTCATAACAAAGATTATACCAAACTTGTTATAATGTTTTAGATGAAAAGAGTATATTTAGAAATAACCAATGCTTGTAATCTAAATTGTTCATTTTGTACTAATGCAAAAGGATGTAGCTATCTAGATATCGATACAATTGATAATTATTTATTACAAATAAAACAAGTTACTAATTATATTTATCTACATGTCTTAGGAGAACCCCTATTACATCCAAAATTTAATGAAATAATGGACTTATTAGATAAATATGACTTTAATCTACAACTTGTTACTAATGGCACATTATTATCTAAGTATCCAAATATCTTAAGTCATAAATCATTAAGAAAGCTATCAATATCCCTTCATTCTTTAAATAATTTAGATATTGATGATAATTATTTCAATATTCTAGACAAACTAATTGAAAACAATAATGATAAGATTATTGAATTACGTTTTTATGATTTAAATAACTTAGATCAAAAGCTAAATAATTATTTAAATACTTTAGATAACAAATATCATTTTAAAGATACTAAAAAAGATAAATCTTATAAATTAAAAGACAAGGTCTATATTTATTGTTTAGATATGTTTGTGTGGCCAAGTATTAATGATAAAGATATTGGCGAAACAGGCTATTGTCATGGTTTAAAAGATCAATTTGCTATATTGCATAATGGAATTGTTACATCATGTTGTCTAGATCCTTATGGAGAAAACAATCTAGGTAATTTAAACAACAATTCTTTAAAAGAAATACTAGAATCAGCAAAATATAAAAAAGCTCTTAGTGAGCTTAAAAATAGACATCTAGTGTTACCCTTGTGCAAGAAATGCACTTATCGTTTAAGATTTGATAAGTAACAATAATTAAAGACAATAGAACTTAAAGAAGATAAAGATAATTCTTCTTTACCCACATGCTTTAAATAGTAACCAGTATCAAACATATTATCTAAGTCATAATAGTTTTGTGGAATTATTAGACTATATGGAACTTCTAACTTTAATTGTTTTAGTTCTTTATCTTTTTTAGAAATAAAGGGATATAAATGATAGTTATAGTCTTTTTTATAAGAATTAAAGTCAGTATATTTTTGAATATTTAAATGAAATATTGAACCCATCGAAGCTCTGACAACCCTAGGATCAAAATAATCTATCTTACAATCAATTAAAACAATATCCTTAAAATCAAAAGAAACTGCACTCCTAAAAATAGTACCTAGTTCACCATAATCAGAAAAATTATATAAAACAATATGTTTATCACTAGAAATGGGTTTATAAAATTTCTTAAAGACGCCAATACCATAACAATTTTCCTTAACCGAAAGCTTTTCGATTGTCTTATCATCCTCAATTAAAGAAATATTATATTTATTACATAATTCTACTAATTTGTTATATTGATCATTTTTAATAGCCCTGCTTGATACATAAACCTTTTCAAGATAAGAAGGAACTTCCTTTAAAGCTTCAATAGTTAAGGAAATGCCCAATATATAAGAATATTCATCACTACTTTGATATTTTTCCATTACTTAATTATACAAAAACAAGCTAATACTTTAAATATTAGCTTGTATACATTATTTTAGAACTATTTGATTAATAGCCTCTATAATATCAACTACATCACTTCTTTTTACATAAGCATATGGCTTATCATTTATATAAACAAGGCACTTATTTCCATCATATCTATAAAAGTCCATTTTATAAGTTGGATAATTTTCATTATCTAGATTTAAGGTAATTGAAATTTCTTTTTGACCAGTAGAAACATCATTTGTAAAACTATCAGCATTTAATGAAGTAATAGCGTTTTGCAAGGTGGTAATCTCTATCTTTTCATCATCATACATATAAGTATCATCATTCTTTATAAAACGATAATTATTATTTTCTAATGTTACATCAATAGAACTTATACTATCAAAATCACCCATAAAGATTTCTTGATGCCGTAAATCATTATAGGCATTACTTGTCAAAGTATCATAAGTAGAACTTGTGATAGTATAAATGATTTTTGAATTATTTACTCTTATATATCTTGTAACACTATTAATGTTTTTATCTTCATCCAAGGTATTATTATAAGTTTCTAATTGTTCCTTATTAGATGAAACATATAAACTTATACTTTGATTTTCTTCCCCTTCTCTAGAAGTATAATTCAAACTAATTTCAAGTTCTGGATTATCTAGTCCATACTCAATAAGTTCTTCTTCACTTACATTATAAGTAACACAATCATATAGACTTAAGTTTTTAATAGTTGAAATATAAGAATCAAGCAAATCATTATCTAAAGCTTTGCCATTTGTAAAGTACATATCATCCTCACAAAGACTAATACCATCTTGTTTTGTAATAGTATAGTTTTCATTGCCCTTAAAAGTAATAGAAGTAACTTCTTTCATACTAGGAATTTCATCGTTTAATATTAATGAAGAAAGCTCTACATTATAGCTATCATATGGATCACTTACCGCCAAATAAACATTACCATCACCAATATCAACATAACGTTGTTCATCCATTTTTGACATATTACCAAGTTTAATCGTATAAGTCTTATTGGCTGTTTCAATATTAATAGTACAAAGTGGCTTATCTAAACCATATTGGCTATAATCAGTTACTTCTTCTATCACAAAACTTGAAGAGAATGATTTAAAGATACCAAGCAAATCCGTTATCTTTGTATTATCAAGGGGAAAACTAGTATCATCATCATAAATAAAGGATTCATCTTTACTAAAAGATAAAGTATTATCATCTATTGTCCAAGATAAATTTGTCACATCACTTGGATTTATTTCAAGAACAACTTCGCCACTTGTTTTGATTTTCTCTTTCTTTAAAGAAATATTTGAAACAATAACAGTAGCTATTCCTACGACAACTAATATCGATAGTAAGATATAAATATTCTTTTTCTTAGACATGCTTCTTTTTCCTTTCAATAACCGTTAAAACACCATATATTACAAAGGCAGCTGGGATAATACCAATCATCCACGTTTTTAAGCTAGAAGAGGTAGAATCAGAAATGGTTAAGTAATTATAATTAAGGCTTTTAGAACTAATCGATAAATTATCTTCTTTTCCAGTTAAATCATTAATGGCATTCATCGCAATATTTAAGTTTGCACCAGAAGAATAAGAATTATATACATCTTCTAAGAAATAATTTGAGGCAAACCAAATAAGCTTTCCACTATTACTTGTATCAACTGATACAGCTAGTGAGAATGGTCCATCAATATCATTTTCTTCTTTTTCATAAGTTGTTAGATTATAGCCATCAACTTTTACAAAAGAAGAGTTAGAAGAATCAAGCAATGAGGTAACACTACTATTTTCAATATTTAAGCCTAGCGCTAATGGCAAGATTACATAATAGTTTTCTTCAATCAATGAGCTTGTAATATCACTATCATTAATCGTTGGAAGTAACATGTATGGTGCTTGGAAAGTGTAATAGTTATGATCACTTTCAATAACGACACCATCACTTTTACTTACGCCATAACTACTTAAGATACTATATAAATTATCTAAAGTAGAATCATATACTGGCCCAGCACAAACAAATAACTTACCACCATTTTCTAGATATTCCACAAGCATACTAGCTTCTACATCAGATATATCACTAGCTGGTCCATATATTAGTAAACAACTTGCATCACTTGGAATTTCATCTACATTTAAAAGTGTTAATGATTCCGTTTCGATATTTTGTTTTTCTATTTGTTTAGTAAACTCACTAGGTAAATCACTTTCACCATGGCCATTTAAAACATACACTTTAGTAACATCATCACTACTTACATAGGCAATTGCACTGGTAAGGGCACCTTCACCATCGAAAGAATAAGTATATGAGTAAGTGCTATAATCAACATCTGTTAAATAAATATCACTATAGCTAATATAACGATACTTATCATTACACTCTACAATCAAAGAATTGTTTGCCACATCATCACTTGTATAAGTAGAAGTAAATGTAGGATAAGTATCGGGATTTTTCTTTACAACGGATATATGACTTGATAAGCTTTCGTATTTATTTAAAAGGTTTTCAATAACACTGTCTTCTTTATCAGCCTGAACTATCCAATAAATAGTCACATCCTTATCTAGATTATTAACTGCTACTTTAGTTGAACTAGTGATTGAATATAGCTTAGATGAACTAATATCATATTTAGTAATAGTACTAGGTAACTTATTAAATAAGACATTTAATAGTATTAAAATGGCTAATACAATAACAGTTACGGTAATAGAGTATGAACCATTTTGAAAAGCTATTTTAAAATCATCGTTTTTCTTTAATTTAAACATTAGTTGTACCTCCTTTTTTCAAGTGATTGCATACTTAAAAAGATGCCAAAGATAATCACTGATAAATAAAAGATGATACCTGTTAAATCAAACACTCCATTAACAAATGTTTTAAAAACATTAAATAAAGATAGATTCTTCATAATATCGGGCAATAAATTAGTAAAAGTGCTATTAAAGAAGATATAGGCAACAATTGTTAAAACAATTAAGATAGCTCCTATAACAATCGCGATAATATTATTTTTAGTTAATACTTTAACTATTAAGGCTAAAACGATTGAAACAATTATAAGAGCCATCAAAGCACCTAAAGTGGTACTTGATACCTGTTCAGATAAGGTTACACTATAGTAGTTAAACAAAAATAGGACGATTGCAATTCCTGCGCTAAAACCTTGATTATCACTAAGTGATGAGATAAACATACCAATTGCAATTAGGGCTGATCCCATTAGAAAAAAAGCTAATAGACAACCATAAGAGCTTGGCAAATAAACATCACCATATTTAGAAAAAATATAGGGATATATCGCTATTATTAATAGCGGAATTAAAAACATAACGACTAAAGATAAATATTTGCCCAAAACTATTTCATAGGTTTTTAAAGGTAAAGAATATAGCAATTGATCCGTTTTTTGTTTTCTTTCCATAGCGAAACAATTCATAGTAAGAATAGGAATAATTACTACAAGGCCAATACTTACAAAATTTAAAACATATTCGAAATTGGCTACTGAAGCTTGAATATTATAAAGCATAGCCCCAACGCCTACAAAAACTAGTAAGGCTGCACAAAATAAATAGAAAGTTAAGCTATTAAAAGCATTTCTTAATTCATGTTTAAAGATCGCAAACATCTTTAGAAACCTCGCTTTCTGTAAGCTGCAAAAAGACATCTTCTAAATCAGCTTTTTCTTCCTCAATCTTATAGACTGCAATATCCCTTTTGCCAAAGCCAATATTAATCTTGCCACATATTTGCTTACTGTTTACATTATCATTTAAAGTAACATTTACATTTAAGCCATCAATACTATATTTTTTAATACCACCAATAGCATTTAAGACACTATCAATATCTTCTTTATTTGCATCAACCTCAAAATGAATACCGCCAGAAGTTTTCATTAGCTTCTCAAGATTATCCACTGTATCAAAGGCCACTAGTTTACCTTTAGCAATAATTAAAACCTTTTGGCAAACAGCTTGAACTTCCGAAAGGATATGTGAACTTAGAATTACTGTATGATTTTCACCTAGTTCTTTAATTAATTGCCTTATTTCAATAATTTGAATAGGATCTAGGCCAACTGTTGGTTCATCCAAAATAATTACCTTAGGATTACCTAATAAGGCTTGAGCAATGCCAACACGTTGTTTATAGCCCTTTGATAAAGAACTAATAATTCTATTACTTACATCCTTTAATCCAACTTTATTTATTACTTCTTCAATTTGCTTTTTAATTTCATTTCTTTTCACTTTTTTAGCTTCTGCTACAAAAGTTAGATATTCCATCACCGTTTCATTTAGATAAAGCGGTGGAATTTCCGGTAAATAGCCAATTAATTTTTTAGCTTCCCTACTATCTTGTAAAATATCATGACCATCAATTTTTACATAGCCACTGCTTAAAGATAGACAACCTGTCATAATATTCATGGTTGTCGATTTTCCAGCCCCATTTGGACCAAGAAAGCCATATATATGACCATCTTCAATTTCAAAAGATATGTCATCTACAGCCAGAAAATCGCCATAGTACTTAACTAAGTGTGATACTTCTATCATCTTTAACCCTCCTTGTATCTTATAGATAATAGAAAATCAACCTAAAATGAACCTGAAAAAACTATAGAGTAAGCGTAAAATTCACCTTTTTTTCACATTGTAAAACACATATATCGCCATTTAACCTATCCACTATTGCCTTAGCAATGGACAAACCTATGCCACTGCCACTAATAGAATTTGAATGTGATGTATCATCACGATAAAACCTTTCAAATAAACGATCTATTTCTTTTATTTGCCCATCATAATCATTACTTACTATAATTTCTATCTTCTTACCTTTTTTATTAGCACATACCTCAATATTTCCATTATCACAAGAATACTTAAGGGCATTATCTAATAATATGGAAATACATTGTTGAAACAAGTCTTTATCACCATTAAAAGTCAAATTATCTTCAATTGAAATAATAATATTTTTATTTTGTCCTTGAGCTTGTGTTTTAAAAGAATATAACACTTCCCATAAAGCATCACTAATAGAAAAGATATCTTTTTTTAAAAAAGGTTCTTCTTCATCAAGTCTAGACAAGATTACCAAACTACTAATTAGCTTAGATAGTTTGTTACTTTGAAATAAAATATTATCAATCCATTCATTATTTTCATATTCCATTTTCAATACTTCGCCACTTGTGCAAATAGAAGTAAGAGGTGTCTTTAATTCATGCGAGGCATTGGTAATAAACTGTTTTTGTCTTTCCATATTTTTTAGATATGGTGCAATGGCATACTTTGAAAAGAATGTAATTAAGCAAAAGACAATAAATAATGATACTAAGGCAATGATTAGCGTTATTAAAAGTAATGACTTCATCATTGCAACTTCCCTTTCTGAATTCAAAAAAAGTATGATGGTATTATCATCATCAACCACCTTTAAATAACGATAGCCCTTATAATAACCACTATTTTTATTTTTAGTTTTAATAGTATCACCATATTCTATCGCCTCTTTTTCACTTAATGAGGCAATATACTCTTGAAACACTTCAATATCATTATTATATTCAACCGAAAAGAACCTTATCATATAAGGCACTTCATTGGAATATTGGCCAATTCTTTCAAGGGGTGTATTACCACTTATACCATCTTTTTTAGCTTGATATAAGCTTTGTAATATATTATCTTGGCCATTTGTTACACTAGCATAGTTCCACACATTAACAAGACATAACAAAGATAAAATAACGATCAAAAAAGCTAACATAGCTGTTTGAATAAAACGCCATCTTATTTTCTTTAACATATTTGTTTAAGACAATAGCCTACTCCTCTTATTGTCTTTATTTCTAAATTCGAATTTATTTCCTTGAGCTTTTTTCTTAAAAAGCCAATATAAGTCCATACAACATCAATATCGGCAATTGAATCAATATCCCATACCTTATCCATAAGATGTTCACTAGAAAAGACTTTTTCAGGATTTTTAAAGAATAGTTCTAATAATTGAAATTCTTTATTATTTAGTTTACTTTGTTTATCAAGTGAAGATAGATTGTAAGTATTCAAATCAAGTGTAGTATTGCCTAACTTTAAAATACTAGATGTATAAAAGTTACTTCTTCTAGATAAGGCCTTTATGCGAGCTAAAAGTTCACTACTTGAAAAAGGCTTTGTTAAATAATCATCAGCTCCCATTTCAAGTCCTAGTACTTTATCATTTATTTGACTTTTAGCGCTTAAAAATAAAACGGGTGTATTAATATTTTTATTGCGTATTGTTTTTAATAATTCAATGCCATCCATTTTAGGCATCATAATATCTAAAACCAAAACATCATAATTATTGTTTTGAATATAATTTAAAGCTTCAAGTCCATCAAAGACAATGTCTACAGTATACTTATTTTTCTCAAGCATCACCTTTAAAGCTTTCGCAATACTTATTTCATCTTCACATACTAATATTCGCATATATGTATTATCACGCTACTTGCTTAAAACAAAACTGAATTAAAGCTGAAAAAAAGATGATCAATTGATCATCTTTTAATTAAAGATATATTCATTATTAGCTGATACATCAATATTGATATCCTTAATATCAGGATTAGCTATGACATATCTTGCAAGTTTTGATTCAATTTCTCTTTGAATATGTCTTTTCATTGGTCGAGCACCAAAGTTTGGATCAAAGCCTTCCTTTGATATCTTAGCTAAAGCGCCATCAGATATTGTTAGATTGATATCATTTTCTTTCATTCTATCAACAAGTTGATTAATAAACTTTTTAGCGATATCCTTGATTACATTTTCATTTAAGTGATTAAAGATAATTATTTCATCAATACGATTTACAAATTCTGGCTTGAAAGCATTTCTAATTGCATTTTCATAACCTTGTTGTTTCTTTGTTTCATCTTCTTCAAAAGCATATTCACTTCCTAAATTACTAGTCATAATGATAACAGTATTTTTAAAATCAACAGTTACACCTTTTGAATCAGTAATACGGCCATCATCCAATATTTGAAGTAAGATATTAAAAACATCAGGATGAGCTTTTTCAATTTCATCTAGTAATACAATTGAATATGGTTTACGTCTTACAGCTTCCGTTAATTGGCCACCCTCTTCATAGCCAACATAACCTGGAGGAGCACCAATTAATCTAGAGACCGAAAACTTCTCCATATACTCAGACATATCAATTCTTACAATCTTGTTTTCATCATCAAATAATTGTTCAGCTAAGGCTTTGGCAATCTCAGTTTTACCAACACCTGTTGGGCCTAAGAATAAGAATGATCCAATTGGACGATTTACATCACCAATATTAGCCTTACTTCTAAGTATGGCATCCGAAACAAGTTTTATCGCCTCATCTTGGCCCATTACTCTTTTAGCTAAAATATTTTCAAGATTTAATAGCTTTTCTCTTTCCGTAGATAATAACTTCGTTACTTCAATATGGGTCCACTTAGATACAACCTTGGCAATACTTTCTTCATTAACAATTTCTGAAAGCATATTGCCATCTTTATTAGCTTCCTTGTTTTCTTTAATCTTAGCTTCTAAAGAAGGGATAGTAGCAAACTTAAGTTCACTAGCCTTAGTATAATCGCCAGCTTGTTCAGCATTGGTATATTCAAGTTTTGCCTTTTCTAAATCTTCTCTTAAAGTCTTAGAATTAATCAAGGATTTCTTTTCTTCTAGCCATTTCGCATGAAGGACATCGTATTTTTCATTAACGTCTTTTAAATCATTTTGAAGATCTTCTAAGCGTCTTAAAGCTTTTTCATCATCCTTTTCTTTCTTTAAAGAAACTTCTTCTATTTCCAATTGCTTCTTTTTATGTTCAAGTTCATATAATTCAGTAGGCATTGAATCCATATCAACACGTGTTGCTGCACAAGCTTCATCAATTAAGTCAATGGCCTTATCTGGCAAGAAACGATCGGTAATATAACGATCAGATAAAGTAGCTGCGGCAATGATTGCTTCATCTTTGATAGTTACGCCATGATGAGCTTCGAAACGATCTTTTAGACCTCTTAAGATTGAAATAGTTTCTTCTACACTTGGCTCATCGACCGTTACCTTTTGAAACCTTCTTTCTAAAGCAGCATCCTTTTCAATATATTGACGATATTCATCAAAGGTAGTAGCACCAATACACTTTAATTCACCACGTGCTAACATTGGCTTCAATAAGTTTGCCGCATCCATTGAACCTTCTGTTTTACCAGCGCCAACTAGATTATGTATTTCATCAATAAATAAGATGATTTGGCCATTTTTATCTTTAACCTCTTTTAAAACAGCCTTTAATCTTTCTTCAAATTCGCCACGATACTTAGCGCCCGCTACAAGAGAGCCCATATCTAGCTCATATAAATCTTTATCTTTTAAAGAACTTGGAACATCGCCATTAAAAATTCGCCATGCCAAGCCTTCTACAATAGCTGTTTTACCAACACCAGGTTCACCAATCAAAACCGGATTATTTTTAGTCTTACGTGATAATATTTCAATAACCCTTCTTATTTCATCATCTCTACCAATTACTGGATCAATCTTTCCTTCTTTGACATCAATAACAAGATTTCTACCATACTTATCTAGTGGATTAAGATTGTTTTCATCATTTTGATTATTCAACATAGTATCACCCCTTTCTTGTTTTATTGTTTCCTCTAATTTTTTACGATTGAAATTAATATGTTTTCTTAAATTAGCGGTAAATGTTGATTTATCAAATAAACAACAAGTAAATAAATCAAGTGCACTTAGATATTTATCACCTCTTTGTTTTTGGATAGTACAAGCCTCACCATAAGCTTCTACTAGGTATCTACTTATACTAGGATCACTATTAGAATCATTACTAGAAAGCTTATCTAAGGCATTATTAGTATAGTTTATCAAATTATTTACATCACACTTTAATTTGCCTAAGATATTTCTTATATCCTCATCATCCAAAAAGGCTTTCATAAGATGTTCATCAGTTAGTTCAGGATTTTTATTATCCTTGCAGATGGTTAAAGCCTTAACTAAAACCTTTTGACATTTTTCAGACATTGTATCAAAGTTCATATAATCTCCTTTCTAGCACTTTAGAGTATAGAGTGCTAAAATTAAGTCTTTTTTAAGTAAGGATTTCTCCTTACTTAAATGACTTTTTAAATTTTTCAAAAACTGATTCCTTTTCACCACTTCCCTGAAGCTTCTTATATAATTCTTTTTCTTCTTTAGAAAGTTTAGTTGGAATAGTTACCTTAAGAATAACGTATTGATCACCCATCATATTGCTTCTAAGTGATTTTACACCATATCCTTTAAGTCTTAATTTTTGGCCAGGTTGAGATCCAGCAGGAACGGTAAGTGAAACTTCACCATTACATGTAGGAACATCAATCTTACAACCAAGTGTAGCATCTATTGCGGAAATTGGCACTTCGATGTAAATATCATTACCATCTCTTTTAAAATAGTTATGTTCTCTTACATTTATTTCAATGTATAAATCACCATTTGGGCCACCGTTTTGCCCTCTTTCACCATAACCTTGAATCCTAATTTGTTGACCAGAGGCAATACCAGCAGGAATTGAAACATCAACTTGTTCATTTTTAGATACATAGCCTTGTCCATTACAATAAGGACACTTAGCTTTTACATGGCGACCATTGCCATTACAATCAGGACATACGCCAACTGATTGCATCATGCCAAACATTGTTCTTTGTTGGCGCGTTACTTTACCAGTACCTTTACAAGTTGGACAGGTTTCAATGTCAGATTTGCTTTTAGCACCTGTACCATCACATTTTTCACATTTACGATCAACGGAAATGTTAATTGTTTTCTTAACGCCTTTGACAGCCTCAAGGAAATCAATAGTCATTTGTAGATATCTATTTTCGCCCCTACTTGGACCACTTTCTCTTGCACCTCTTGAGCTAAAGCCACTAAAGCCGCCACCCATAAAGCTTGAGAAGATATCACTTAAATCTTCAAAGCCTCCTGAGCTAAAGCCACCAAAGCCACCCATATTTCCTTCAAGTCCATCAAAACCATAGTTATCGTAGATTTGTTTCTTTTCTGGATTGCTTAAAATTTCATAGGCCTCATTTATTTCCTTGAACTTTTCTTCAGCATCTTTTTCTTTATTGATATCAGGATGATATTTTTTGGCTAACTTACGATAAGCTTTTTTAATTTCATCATCGCTAGCACTTTTACTCAACCCTAATATTTCATAATAGTCTCTTTTAGCCATACATATCCCCTTTCTTTAGACAGTCCTAGAATTAACTAGGACTGTAATTAGATTAGTTCTTTGTTTCAAAATCAGCGTCTACTACATCATCATTAGGATTTGATCCTGTAGAGCCAGCATTTTGCGAAGCTTGTTGTTGATACATAGCCTCAGACATTGCTTGAGCAGCCTTTTCAAGTTCATCAAGCTTAGTCTTTAATGTATCGTAATCATTGTTATCAATAGCTTTTTGTAGTTCATCTTTTAAAGCCTTTACTTGATTCTTTTGATCTTCTGTTACATTTGGATTATTAGCTTCTAGAGTTTGATCGATTTGTGCAATAAAGCCTTCAGCTCTATTCTTTAATTCGATTTCTTCTTTTCTCTTATCATCAGCATCCTTGTTATCTTCAGCTTCCTTAACCATTCTTTCGATTTCTTCATCGCTTAAGCCGTTTGGATTAGAGATAGTAATATCTTGAGACTTGTTAGTAGCCTTATCAGTAGCTGATACATGAACGATACCATTAACATCGATATCAAACTTAACTTCAATTTGTGGTACACCACGTCTTGCTGGTGCGATACCTGATAATTGGAAGTTACCTAAAGTCTTGTTATCATTAGCCATTGGTCTTTCACCTTGTAATACATGGATATCAACAGCTGGTTGGTTATCAGCAGCAGTTGAGAAGACTTGTGACTTACTTGTAGGAATTGTTGTATTTCTTGGAATTAATACTGTCATAACTCCACCCAATGTTTCAATACCTAAAGATAATGGTGTTACATCTAGAAGTAATACATCATGAGGATTTTCACCAGCTAAGATACCACCTTGAATAGCAGCACCCATCGCAACTACTTCATCTGGGTTAACTGACTTATTTGGTTCTTTACCAAGTTCACGTTTAACAGCTTCTTGAACAGCAGGAATACGTGTAGAACCACCAACTAATAATACTTGATCAAGTTCACTAGCTGACATACCAGCATCCTTTAATGCTTGTCTTACAGGAACTACAGTTCTATCAACTAAGTGCTTTGTCATCTTATCGAAGTTAGCTCTTGTTAAGTCTGATTCAAAGTGTAATGGACCAGATTGGTTAGCAGAGATAAATGGTAATGAGATATGAGCTTGTAATGTACCACTTAAATCCTTCTTAGCTTTTTCAGCAGCTTCCTTCATTCTTTGAAGAGCCATTCTATCAGCCTTTAAATCAATGTTGTATTGTTTCTTGAATTCATCAGCCATCCAATCAACAATAACGTTATCGAAGTCATCGCCACCTAAATGGTTATCACCTGCTGTAGCTAATACTTCAAATGTTCCTTCTGACATATCAATGATAGAAACATCGAATGTACCACCACCTAAGTCGAATACTAATACTTTTTGTTCTTTATCAGTCTTATCAATACCAAATGCTAAAGAAGCAGCAGTTGGTTCATTGATAATTCTTTTTACATCTAAACCAGCAATCTTACCAGCATCCTTTGTTGCTTGTCTTTGAGCATCATTGAAATATGCAGGGACAGTAATAACAGCCTCAGTTACTGGTTCACCTAGATAATCTTCAGCATATTTCTTTAAATATTGAAGAATCATAGCTGAGATTTCTTGTGGTGTGTATTGCTTACCATTTGCACTTACTTTTTCATTTGTGCCCATTTTTCTCTTGATAGAAGAGATTGTATCTTTGTTTGTTACAGCTTGGTTTTTAGCAGCTGCACCAACAACGATTTCACCATCTTTGAAAGAAACAACAGATGGAGTAGTTCTACTACCTTCTGGGTTTGTTATAACTTTAGCTTCACCAGCTTCCATAACAGCTACACAGCTGTTTGTTGTACCTAAATCAATACCAATAATTTTACTCATTTTATTTTCCTCCTAATTGTTATTCACTTATTTTTACCATTGAAGCACGAAGTACACGATCTTTTAACATGTAACCTTTTTGTAATACTTCAATAACTGTATTTGCTTTTACACCATCTTTCTTTTCAACCATAATTGATTGCATGATTGATGGATCAAATTCTTTGTTTTCACAATCAATTTCTTCAACACCTTCATTTTTTAAAGCATTGACTAATTGATTATAGACCATTTCTACTCCCTTTCTTAATGGATCATCTTGATTTTCACTAGCTTTTAGAGCTCTTTCAAGATTATCAATTACAGGAAGTATTTCTAAGGCAAAGCTTTGAATACGATATTTTTTACTCATCTGTGCTTCACTATTTAGTCGTTTCTTAACATTTTCAGTATCGGCATATGCCTTAGCATAAGCGTTCTTTAAACGGCTCACTTCCTTAGTTAAGTTATCAATTTCTTCTTTTAACTTAGCTTCTGGATTTTCTTCTTCTATAACTTCCTCAACTACTTCTTCATCTTTTGTAGGAATTTCTTTTTCAGTAGTTGTTTCATCCTTTACTTCTTTGTTTTCTTCCATATACTTCCTTTCTATTTGTAGATATCATTTATGGTCTTAGATATAAAACCCATAAGTGATAATACACGGTTATATTCCATTCTTCTAGGTCCTACTACCATAAGCTTAGCAACATCAGATTTATTTAATTTAATATCAGTAGTTATGATAGCCATATCATCCTTCCATATTAGCTCAGTGCCCTTAGGCATGATAGCTGTGACATCGTTTTCATCACCACTAGATACCATCTTCTTAAGCTTTTCTGGATCATCAAACATTTTAATAAGACTCTTTAGTTTTTCAATGTCTGAATATTCTGGTTGATACATCAAATTGCTTGTACCAGAGAAATATAGTTTATCGCTAGCAAATCTTGAGAAGGCTCCCACAAAAGCATTAAATAACATTTCATGACGCTTAACGCTATTTACAATAAGTGGTTTAATCGACTCTAATTTCTCTTTTAAATCACTGATTTGGGTTCCTTTTAATCTTTCATTTAAGATATCAGTACAAGTTTTTATATCATCAGCTGAAACATCATCCACAAAATTAAACGTCTTATTTTCAGTATGTCCGGTATTGGTAATAAAGACACATACGGCCGTTTTACTATCAAGTGGGAAGACTGAAATATGTTCAAGTGTTTGACTATTTGAGCTAGGTCCTAATACTCCACTTGTTAGATTAGTCATATCTGAAATCATTTTGCAAGATTGTTTAACGCAATCTTCAACATTCATACTTGAATCAGAAAAGATATTACTAACTGCATATTTAACCTTTTCATCCATACTCTTATCTAGTAAATTCTCACAATAATATTTATAGCCCTTATTACTTGGAACTCTACCAGCACTAGTATGTGGCTTTTCGATATAGCCTTCAGCCTCAAGTATTGCCATATCATTCCTTATCGTAGCACTTGAATAAGGCAAGCGGTATTTTTCAACAAGAGTCTTACTGGCAACAGGTTCAGCTGTATCTACAAACTCATCAACGATAGCTTTTAGTATTTCTACCATTCTTTGCGTCATCATCTTAAGCCACCTCCTTTAGCACTCCTTTTCTTCATCTGCTAATATACTACCAACCTTTTTAGCACTTGTCAACAAATAGTGCTAAATTTTTTTTCAATATTTTTTTGTCAAAGAAAAATGTACTCTTGTAATAAATAAGTATCTATATTCCAACAACTCTAAAATAGCCAAACAAGACATCTATTTATTAGGTATTTAAAAAGATGCCTTACAGCATCCATTTAATTCATTAAGTTTTACTTACTCTTATTTTATTGATCTAAATAAATTGTCATTTCACAAATCTTTTTATATAAATCTTTAATTTCTTGAGGAGCATCCTCTTTCAAACGGCACCTATCAATATATGGATTAACAATTTCCATCATTTTTTGAATTTCTTCAGGAATTTCTTTTAAAAAAAACATAACACTCCTTTTATAGCTTTGATTTCAGCCTCAACTTCATCATAGTTTTGCCAGACATATGCTTGTGTATTAGTTAACAATACATACCGTTATAAATGTCAATTTATAAATTTTAGCCTCATCGATATAATTAAAAGCCTTCCTTTAAAAATTTATCTAGCATAATACAAACTTTTTGATATGCTTCTTTGATTTCTTGGGGAGCGTTTTCCCTTAATTGGCACCTATCAATATAAGGATTAACAATATCCATTAAATCTTGTATTTCTTTTGGAAATTTTGTGCAATACATAGGTCTCCTTTCTTGGCTTTAATTTCCGCTTCAACTTCATCAAATTTCTTATATTCGTACATCGCAAATGCGTACTCGCTAATGACACCTACATTATCACCATTAACACCTATAGAGTCAAGATATTTTTTAGCTTGAATTCTACTAAAATTAATGTATTTATCATAGTTGTCTAGCGTTATCAAGCCATATTTCTTTCTATAGTTTTCAGCCTGTTTTAAATGCCATATCTCATGTCTTTCAACATGTCCTATTTCAATATTTTCAAGTTTTAACTTTTTTACATAGCAAATAGTTTCGTTAAAACAAATTTCATTAAAATATGCTTTATAAGCGCCTAAAGTATTCATACCATCTTTATATGATAAAAGTAGAATTTTAAATTCTCTATCTTTAATATCAAAATCTTTTAACGCTTCATTTACATTTTTAAGAATAATATGTAACCCTTTTGGTTTTATATGACAGTTTTTTGAAACATACACATTTAAATAATCCTTAAGCTTGTAGGTATGAACCTTTTGCTTGTTAAACATAAATGTTTTATCATCAGTGAATTCAATTTTCTTGTAATATTGTTTTTTCATCTACTACTTTATTACAAAGAAAAATCAAAATTCATACGTTACCTATTAATTATTGTAATGTTTTCTTCTATTTTCAAAGTCCCTTCTTATTTCCTTATCCCAATCGGAATCATCAAGCATCGTCTTCATATCTTGAATTGTTTCAGCATTCATTACATTACATACCGCCTTAGTTACTCCTGCATATAAGTTGAAGGTACCGATATCATCATGAATGTAATTAACGGCTCTTTCTTTTCTTATACCAAAGCGCTTAGCTTGTTTCTCGCTATCAATATTGGCTCCAATAAAAATAAATTCCCAACCATACTTTTCTCTTTGTCTTTTAATCATCTTGTGAATCATTTCATAAGAGTAATGCTTACTAGCATTTTCCATACCATCAGTTGTAATAACAAAGATCGTTTTAGATGGCACATCATCTTTTCTAGCATACTTATGAATATTGCCAATATGTCTTATTGCCCCACCTACAGCATCCAATAAGGCAGTAGTACCTCCTACATAATATTCTTTATCACTCATCTTTTTGATCTGTTCAATAGGCAATCTATCATGTAATACTATTGTTTTATCATCAAATAAGATGGTTGAAACATAGGCTTTCTTGTTTGTTTTCTTTTGTTTATCAATCATTGCATTAAAACCACCAATAGTATCTTCTTCAAGACCCGACATAGATCCACTTCTATCTAATATGTAAACAATTTCAGTTATGTTGTTCATCTTTTCCTCCTATAAATATAGTTACTGCAGTTACTATTTATGATTAAAGTATAGAAGCTATAAAGATAATAAAGGTCACCTATAAGGCGACCATTTTAATTAATTAGATAAAGGATCAAGTCCATAGTCAAATAAGGCCATATCAATTTTGATTACACTATATTGTTTATGTTTGATAAAAAATTCTACTACTTTATCAGTTTGTGATATTGGTGATAAAGCATATCCAGCAAAACTTAGAAAATCAATGGTTTCATCTATATTTAATTCTAGTCCTATTGCAAGAGCTAGCATCTTTTCCTTAGATGGTTTTATTTGATCGTTTAATATCTTAGAAAAGTATTGTTTACTAATATTAGCCTTTGTATAGACACTGGAATTTTTAAGGCCTTTTCTATTAATTAACCCTCTTAAATATTTACCAAAAGATTCCTTATATACATCCTTTAATATATCTTCAAGTTGGTCTTCATCAAAAGATGAACAATCAAAACATGTTACCTCTAAATCTTCTTTTACAAAAAGATTTGTTTTAAAGTCATCATCAATGTATTCATCTATTTGATTAAATAGTTCCTTGGATAATAAAGTGGCTTTTTTATCAAAGACTACTAGTATTATTTCCATTTCATGATCTTCTAAAAAGGAAGTGAAAGCCGATATTGCAATATCTAAGCCAATTTCTTTAGGAAAACCATAATTACCGGTTGAAAGAAGTGGGAAAGCGATTGTGCCACATCCCTTTTGATAAGCCATATCAAGTGCTTTTTCATAGCAGGATCCAAGCGCATCTTTTTCATTGTGTTTACCATCTATCCAAACAGGACAAGATACATGAATAAGGTATTTGCAATTTAAATCAAAACCATCAGAAATACCTATTTCACCTGGTCTTAAAGCACCTATTTTCTTTCTTGCCTCAAGCAATTGTTTTTCACCAGCTGCCATATATATTTTTTCATCTACTCCCCTTCCATATCCCACAAGTGGATTGGCGGTATTTACAATCGCATCAGCTTTTACTTTAGTAATATCATTTCTAATTATTTTAAATGGCATATTTTTCTTCTTTCTTACTCCATAATTATAACAATCCTTTATTTATGTTATAAGTCAATGTAACTATTGGGATTTTATATAGCGAGCAAATAAGTTAAAGATATTTATTCGTGATAGAATTTCTTATATGAAAAGATTATGCATTTTTTTATTATCATTATTTCTATTATGTAGTTGTTTTAAGAAGGAAGAAGACTATATGGACTATATCAAATTTGGTGAAGGTGAAAAAACTTTTATTATCATTCCTGGCTTATCTATTCATTCAATTATTAATTCTGCTGATGCGATTAAAGAAGCATTTAAAGACTATACGAAGGACTTTACAATCTATGTGTTAGATAGACCTAAAGATTTAAAACAAGGCACTACAATAAAGGATTTGGCTAATAGCACAGCCAAACAATTAAAGAAACTAGGCATAAAGGATGCCTATATCTTTGGAGCAAGTCAAGGTGGTATGATAGCTCAAGAAGTAGCTATTAACTATCCTGAACTTGTAGCTAAATTAGTACTAGGTTCTACTTTATCTAAAACAAACGATACATTTGAAAGTGTGATTAACAATTGGATACTTTTAGCAAGCAATAAAAAGGAAGATGAACTATTAGAATGTTTTATTAAAGATGTCTATGCAAATGATACCTACAATAACTATAAAGATATATTGATGGAAGCTAATAAAAATATTAGTGATGAAGAATATCAAAGATTTATTATTCTAGCCAAGGCTTGTCTTACAATAGATACCTATAATAATCTAGATAAAATAAAATGCCCAGTACTAGTATTAGGTTCATATGGTGATAAAGTTGTTACACCAAGCGGCTCAATAGAAATTGCAGAGAAACTAGATTGTGATATCTATATGTATGAAGATACATATGGTCATGGTGTATATGATGAAGCTCTTGATTATAGAACAAGAATGCTAGATTTCTTAAGACAATAACCTATTCTATTGTCTTTTTTTATAAAAACAGTATAAAAGACTTATTTTAAGAATCTTATTGTTGATACAATAGATATAGTTTATGATTAAAGCTATATTTTTTGACATTGATGGGACACTATTTTCACATACCCAAAATAAAATACCTGATAGTACACTAGAGTCTCTTTCTATATTAAGGCAAAAAGGAATCAAAACTATTATTGCCACAGGTAGACATAAAATAGACATCAAAAGATTGCCTGTAAAAGATATTCCCTTTGATGGTTATTTGACCCTTAATGGACAATTATTATTAGATGAAAACTTAATAGCTTATGCTAGTACACCAATTGAGAGGGTGAAATGCAAATTGTCGCATGTATCTTCAAAACCAAGAAAGTGCCAATGATACTAGTAACAGAAAATGATCGCTATATTAATTATGTGGATGATACCGTTATTGAAGTATTAAGGGGTGAACATATGGATATCCCGCCTATTAAAGAATATGCAAACGAAAAGATATATCAAGCTATGTCCTATGTTAAAAAAGATAGACAAGATTTATTGGATTCAATATTAGATGAGTGTTCTATTACTTCTTGGAACCCTAGAGGCATTGATATTATTCCACTTGGTGGTGGCAAAGCTAATGGTGTTAATCAATATATTAAAGCTCATAATCTTAAGATAGAAGAAACTATGGCCTTTGGTGATGGCGATAATGATGAAGATATGCTAAAGTGTGTTGGTATCGGTATTGCCATGGGTAATGGCTCTATTAAGGCCAAGCAAGCTGCAGATTATATAACAAGCGACATTGATGATGATGGTGTTAAAAAAGCTTTAGAACATTTTAAGATTATTTAGATAAAGTGGTTCATACATCTAACAACTTACACAGATAATTTACACTATCAGCATTATCGATAAAATGCAATTGCATTTGTTGCGCCTAGCATACTAAAAAGAGCATCAGTTTTTTAAGACGATGGCCTAAATGATATACTCTATAAATTTGTTGGTTACAGTTTCAGACTGTTTTCATCCAACAGAAAATTCCTTAGTCCAATTGTAATAATTCCGTTTTCATCGCGGCGCACTTTAATATTATCCCCTACAACAACGATTTTTCTGAAGAAATCCGGAATACTCAAAAGTCCTCTTTGTTCTTGATTTATTTTTTCTGCGCTCGAAAGTGCAAACGCAGATTGAATATAATACTTCTCGCTTCCCTTTGTGGCAACAAAATCCACCTCTAATTGCTTCTTCCCCCGTTTTCCATCCGCCTTGGTTTCATAATATTCCATCATACCGACATCCACATGGTATCCTCGAACTCTTAGCTCATTGTAGATAATATTCTCC
>CAVKAO010000008.1:0-73445 GCA_963654705.1 Oscillospiraceae bacterium | reverse complement strand
ATAATAAAAAGCTTCTTAAAAGAAAATGTTCTCATCGATTTATAAATTATATTAATGAAAACAAAATCAAACTATCAAATTTATGTAAAATAAAAAGGAATTTTTCAATTCCCCTTTAATTTAATTATTTAGTACCGAAGATTCTATCTCCTGCATCACCCAAACCTGGCACAATATAGCCACGTTCATTTAATTTTTCATCAAGAGCTGCAAGATAGATATCGACATCAGGATGAGCCTCTTCAACAGCCTTAACACCCTCAGGAGCACCAACTAAATTAACTAATTTAATATTTTTAGCTCCTCTAGACTTAACAGTATCAATAGCCGCAATAGCACTACCACCTGTAGCCAACATTGGATCTAAGATCATAACGTTTGCGTTTTCCATATTAGGGAATTTTGCAAAATACTCAACTGGTTCAAGTGTCTTCTCATTTCTATATAAACCTAAGAAACCAACTTTTGCGGTAGGAATTAAATCTCTAATACCATCAACCATGCCAAGACCTGCTCTTAAAATTGGCACAAGCACAACATCTTGAGCAAGCTGTTCAGTGTGACAAATTCCAATTGGAGTCTCAACATCAACTGGCGTTGTAGGTAAATCTCTAGATACTTCAAAAGCCATTAAAGAAGCTATTTCACTAAGTTGTTGTGAAAAATCCTTAGTTGAAGTGTCCTTGTTTCTCATTAAAGCTAGCTTATGAGTGATAAGCGGATGATTAAATACTGTTAACATAGTTTCCTCCTAATTTTTTCTGTTGTTATTATACAAAAAGAATGCACACTTGGTACATTCTATTTCTCATTATAAGTAAAATAATGATCTTCCTTTATGATATCTAATAGCTCATTTAAATTATTGATTGTCTTATTAGGTTTAAGAGCAATCAGATCATCTTTTTTACCCTCATGCGATAAATAAGCCACTGTATAGCCACCAAAACTAGATCCTGCTAAAACATCAGCCTTACTATCACCTACCATAATTAAATCATCACCATTTAGTTTATGCTTTTTAACAATCTTGAATAAGCCTTCAGGATCAGGTTTAGTATTTTTAACATCCTCAAAACAAATAATTACTTCAAAATCTTCTACATTAAAACCACATATATTTAGACATTGCATTGTTGATTCTCTCATCCTCGTTGTAAGAATGGCTAATTTATAACCATCTTCCTTTAATGATTTAACTACTTCCAATGCATTATCCATTGGCTTTAAAGACTTTTCTAATTCCTTTTTATTTGCTTCACGATAATAATCGCATAATTCATTAGTATCTAAATTTGGGAAATACTTTTTAAACATATCGTAAATAGGTGGACCAAGAACTTCCTTTTGTCTTTCTAAAGTAAAATCATCTTCATTACCATACTTTCTAAAAGTTGCCTTAAAAGAACTGATAATTGCTGGAGTTGAATCCTGTAAAGTTCCATCTAAATCAAAGACAATAGTTGGCTTTTTATAAAATAAACGATCATAAAAACCAAAATATAACAGGAATCCAATTATTACAAAAACAATGGAAGTAACTTGTGCTGTTTTTAAAGAACCCATAAACAATGAATCAGTTCGACCTTTTTCAATAAAGAAACGAACTACACCATACCAAATTAAATAAGCACCTGATAACTGACCTCTTTTTGAATAAGTTTTTCTTAAGATAAAGTTAATTAGAATAAAGCCAATAATACAAAATAATGATTCATAAAAGAAAAGTGGAACATAATATTTGCCATCAATATGCATGCCATCTTTTAAGAAAAATAAGATACCATTAAAATATTCTTCACTAACTTCCACACCATGACACTCTTGATTTACAAAGTTGCCCCATCTGCCAATACCTTGAGCTAATAAAACAGTAGGCATTACACAATCAGCTAATTTGATAAAAGAAACATTTTGCCTTTTACACATGATAAGTAAGGCTAAAGCTCCAAATATAAAGCCGCCATGGAAGGCTAAACCACCATCCCAAATACGTATAATACTAATGGGATTTGAAAAGTAATAGCTAGCATTATTAAACACGCAATACCAAAGTCTTGCGCCAATAATACCTACCCAAAGCATTAGGATAAAGGCATTATCAAAGAAATCATTGACATCAATATTGCGATATTCTTTTAAATTCTTCTTGGCAAAATAATAAGCTAAAAAAGCTCCCGATACAATTAGTATGGCATACCATTGAATCGTTAGATTACCAATGCTTAAAAAAGTTGTACGACTTGGAAAAAATTTCATAATCACCTCTTATTAGCTATTTCATTATAAATAGCGTTTTTAAACATTTCATTTGTATCAATACCCTGTTTTTTAACAATATAATTAGCTACGGCCGTCTCCACAATTATTGACATTGGCTTACCCTCAGTAACCGGAATTTCCAAAATAGGTTTTTCAACACCAAGCAAATCAATTGTCTCTTCATTAGGACTTAAACGATCACGATTGTTTTTAAGATATTGTTCACGATTGACAAGCTTAATAACGAAGTTTACATGGCACTTTCTTAAATAACAATGACCACCAAACATCAAATTAACATCAATCACACCAATTCCCCTAACTTCTAACATACGCTTTAAGTTATGTGGGGCCTTACCATAAATAGTCTTATTTACTCTAGATATTTCAACCACATCATCCGCAACAAAGATATGGCCTTTTTTAATTAAGTCAAGCTCAAGTTCTGACTTACCAATGCCACTATCACCCATAATCAAGACACCAACTCCATAAAGTTGCATAAGGCCACCAGAAATAGTCTCACTATCAGCTAATTTATTAGATAGATAAGATACTAAATCAGTTGATATTTCATAAGTCTTACCAGGAAATTCAAAAACCGGAAAGTTCTTGCGACTTGCAACTTCAATTAAAGCCTCAGGAGCACGAGAATCATTAGTGATAATAATACATGGCGTATACGCATCAGTTAAAAAATCAAAACGATCAAGTTGAGTATAATAATCCAAAGTTGAAATATATTTTTGTTCCTTACTGCCAATTATAACAACTCTTTTAAGTTCGTTGCCATCCTTATAACCAGATAATTCTAGACCAGGTCTATTAATATCTGGGGCAATAGTCCACCTGTTTAAAGAATCATCATTGCCACAAACTTGCGTTAAATCAAAGAATTCCTTAATCTTTCTTACTTCTACCTTCTTGTTTAAATCAGCCATTTTTACTAAGCACCTTCTTTAAATAAATTCCTGTATAGCTATTAGCACATTCACTAACTTCTTCAGGACTGCCACAGGCAATAACTTCGCCACCGCCCATGCCACCTTCTCTTCCTAAGTCAATTATATAGTCTGCACACTTAATCATATCAAGATTATGCTCAATTACCACAACGGTATCGCCATTATCCACAATACGATTAATGATCGTAATAAGTTTAGCTACATCAGCCATATGTAAACCAGTAGTTGGCTCATCTAAAACAAATAAGGTTTTACCAGTAGCCTTCTTTTGTAGTTCACTAGCTAATTTTACTCGTTGAGCCTCACCACCTGATAAAGTTGTAGCACTTTGTCCAAGCTCTACATATCCTAGTCCAACATCATATAAAGTTTGTAATTTATTTTTAATCTTAGGATGATTTTTAAAAAACTCTAACGCTTCTTTAACATTCATCTTTAAAACATCATAAATACTCTTCCCCTTATATTTAACCTCAAGGGTCTCAGCGTTATATCTTTTCCCGTGACATTCTTCACATTCAACATAGACATCTGGTACAAACAACATGCTTATCTTTTTTACGCCATCGCCATAACAAGCACTGCATCTTCCCCCATCAACATTAAATGAGAAACGGCTCTTATCAAAGCCTCTTTCTTTCGCGTCTACACTAGATGCAAACAAGTCTCTAATATCATCAAAAACACCAGTATAAGTAGCTGGATTAGATCTAGGGGTACGACCTATTGGATCTTGCGAAATAGCTACTATCTTATCAATATTTTTTAGTCCATTTATCTTTTTATGTGCACCAGGTTTAATACGTACTCTATTTAAGTTTTTCATGACGGCCTTAGTCAATATTTCATTAACTAAAGTCGATTTGCCAGAACCACTAACACCGGTCACACAAACAAATTTACCAAGTGGAATAGATACATCAATATTTTTAAGATTATGTTCACATGCCCCAATAATCTTAATTTCCTTACCATTGCCCCTTCTTCTTACACTTGGTACTTCAATTCTTTTCCTGCCGCTTAAATACATACCTGTAATAGAATCATTGGATTTTAATATCTCCTCTGGTGTGCCAAAGAAAACAATATTGCCACCATCCTTACCAGCACCAGGACCAACATCTACAATATAATCTGATTCCATCATTGTCTCTTCATCATGTTCTACCACAATAACCGTATTACCTAAATCACGCATCTTTTTAAGCGTTTGAATAAGCTTACCATTATCTCTTTGATGTAAACCAATAGATGGCTCATCTAGCACATATAAAACCCCTGTTAAAGTAGAACCAATTTGGGTTGCGAGTCTAATTCTTTGGGCCTCACCACCCGATAAGCTTCCAGCAATTCTATCTAGCGTAAGATAATCAAGTCCAACATCAATTAAAAATTTAAGTCTAGACTTAATTTCTTGTAATAATAGTTTAGCAATCTCCATTTGTGACTTACTAAGCTTTAGCTCATTTATAAACTTATAAGCTTGACCAATAGACATTTGCGTAAATTCGTAAATATTTTTGCCATCTACCTTAATAGCCAACACTTTGTCATTTAAGCGAGCACCATTACATTTAGAACAAGTGGATTCCATCATATATGAGTAATACCACTCTTTAGACATCTTGCTAGTAGTCTCCTCATATCTTCTTTCAATTAAAGATTTAACACCCTCAATAATCTGATTTTTTGAGTAATGATTGCCACCACTAGAAGTAATATCAAACTTTATAGGCTCATAAGAACCATAAAGTATGATATCCATCTCCTTTTTAGTCATCTTATTTAGTGGCTTATCCTTATCAATCTTGTAGTATTTTAATAAGGCATCAAAGTTTTGCCACTCAATATTGCTAGTATTGACAATATTCTTATAGTATCTAATGCCACCCTTGTTAATGCTTAAGGTCTTATCAGGCATTAAATAATCAACATCAACTTCTGTTGTAATACCAAGTCCCTTACATACATCACAAGCCCCTAAAGGTGAATTAAAAGAAAATAATCGAGGTTCTAATTTAGGAGTAGTAAAACCACATTTTGGACAAGCAAAATTGCTTGATAAAAGCTCTCTATTATCGCCGTTTTTAATAACGCAAGTTCCATCAGCTAATTTTAAAGCTAATTCGATAGAATCACTTAAACGAGTATCGATATTTTCCTTAACCACGATTCTATCAACTACCACATCAATATCATGGCGTTTGTTCTTGTCTAGCTCTATCTCTTCATCAAGACTTCTTAATACATTATCAACATAAACTCTTAAATAGCCTTCATTTTTTAATTTCTCAAAAAAATCCTTAAATGTGCCTTTACGATTAGTTACTACATTAGCTAATATTTCAATGCGGCTATTTAAAGGATAATCCTTGACTCTATTAACCATAAAAGGAACACTCATCGCCCTTATTGGCTCATTGTGATTTGGACAATATGCTGTACCACATCTTGCATATAAAAGCCTTAAATAATCATATATTTCCGTAATTGTCCCAACAGTAGAACGAGGATTATTACTGGTGGTCTTTTGATCTATCGCAATCGAAGGTGATAGCCCTTCAATTAAATCAACATCCGGCTTTTCTATACCCCCTAAAAATTGTCTAGCATAAGAGCTTAATGATTCAACATATCTTCTTTGTCCTTCAGCATAAATAGTATCAAAAGCCAAAGAAGTTTTACCCGATCCCGATAAGCCAGTCATTACAATAAGCTTATTACGTGGAAGAGTAATATCAACGTTTTTTAAATTGTTTACTCTTGCACCCTTTATAACAATATTTTCATTTGACATAATTAATATTTTACTCCATTTTTACTATAAAATATATTCATGAGACTTGTAGGAAATGATTGGGATAATATTCTGTCTAAAGAATTTGAAAAAGACTATTATAAAAAGTTAAGAACGTTTTTAGATAATGAATATCATACAAAAACAATCTATCCAAGTGCCAAAGATATTTATAATGCCCTAAGGATTACACCCTATAAGGATGTAAAAGTTCTAATACTTGGACAAGACCCCTATCATGAAGAAAATCAAGCTCATGGTCTATCTTTTTCGGTTAATAAGGGGATACAAATTCCTCCCTCATTGCTTAATATTTACAAAGAATTAAATAATGATGTGAACACTTATATTCCAAACAATGGATATTTAGTTAAATGGGCCAAACAAGGTGTCTTACTTTTAAATACCGTTTTAACTGTTCAAGCCCATAAAGCTAATTCGCACAAAAGTAAAGGATGGGAAATATTAACTGATGAAATTATTAAAAAGTTAAATGAAAAAGAAAAACCTATGGTTTTTATACTATGGGGAAGAAACGCTAGAGATAAAAAGAAATATATCACAAATGCTTATCATTTAGTAATTGAATCACCTCACCCTTCACCCCTTAGTGCCTATAATGGTTTCTTTGGTTCTAAACCCTTTTCTAAAACTAATAATTTTTTAATAGAACATAATCAAAGGCCAATTGATTGGCAAATTGAAAATATTTAGGAGGACTTATGCTTACAAATAATATGACACTTAAACAAATGTTAAGTTTTAAACCCGATTCAGCAGATATGGCAATGTTGCCCCTTGATGTTGTTTTATATATCAAAGTCCATGTTGTATCAGCCTTTAAAGAAGATAATTATGATTTTATTAGATTCTTCTTTAATGATCCTGATATTAAAGACTATATTAAAGATTTAAATAAAACTATTGTCTATGACTTTGATGGAACAAATACCAATCAAGAAAGATTTGTTTCAATTCTAGAACTATATGGTAACAAGAATTTTACCGAAACAAGTGACTATCTAAAAGATTTATTACAAATATATGATGGAAGTGCCGAAGCTTTAATTAATATCTATACTCACGATGACAAAGCTTATATATTATCTAATTTAGATGGCGTAATTAAGTTGGAGAACCTAAATAATGAATAAAGAATACAATAAGACAATTTACGCTTGTTTTATTGCCTATATAGTGCAAGCAATTGTCAATAACTTTGCACCCTTACTATTTTTAACCTTCTCATCAACTTATAAGCTTCCACTTAGTAAAATAACTTTTCTAGTAACAATTAATTTTCTAATTCAGTTACTAGTAGATTTATTATCAGTATATTTTGTTGATAAACTAGGATATAAAAAATCAATGATATTAGCTCATCTATTATCTTTTATAGGTCTAGCCTCCTTAGCAATACTACCAAAAGTAATAGACCCTTTTATGGGACTTTTAGGTAGTGTGCTAATGTATGCGATTGGTGGTGGCTTAATTGAAGTAGTTGTAAGCCCAATTGTGGAAGCGTGCCCTAGCGAAAACAAAGAAAAGGCTATGTCTCTTTTGCATTCTTTCTATTGTTGGGGACAAGTATTAGTGGTTTTATTATCAACCCTATTCTTTACTATATTTGGTATAAATAATTGGGCTATTATGGCCATTATTTGGTCGATTGTGCCACTAGGAAATCTTTTCTTTATAAAAAGTGTCCCTATTCCTTCGTTAGTTTCTATGGAAGAGGGAGGAATGAGCGTTAAAGAATTATTTAAAACGAAGATATTCTGGTTATTTCTTATATTAATGGCATTAGCTGGAGCTTGTGAACAAGCTATTTCGCAATGGGCATCAGTCTTTGCGGAAAGTGGTCTTAATGTATCTAAAACTACTGGCGATTTACTAGGCCCCATGTTTTTTGCGATTATGATGGGTACTAGTCGCTTAATATATGGTAAGTTTGGAGATAAATTACCACTTAAAAAATCAATGATACTAACATCCATCTTGTGCCTTATAAGCTATCTAATGTTAGCCTTTAATACAAATGCGATTATCGGGCTTTTGGGACTTGGCTTAACTGGTTTTTCAGTCGGCTTATTATGGCCTGGTACCTTCTCTTTAGCATCTAAGTCTTTACCAAAAGGGGGAACAGCCCTATTTGCCTTATTGGCACTGGGTGGTGATTTAGGATGTAGTGGAGGGCCTACATTTGTTGGCCTATTCTCTGATGAATCTATTAATAACGGCATCAGACATGCGATTATATTTCCAATCATTTTGATTATTTGTCTAATAATTTTATCTGCTTATGAAAACAAGAAAAAAGAAAAGAAAGCTTAATATTAAAAACTTAATCATTTTATTACTAGCGATAATAGTTCTTATTACTTTGGTAATATTGTTGGTATTTTCGCTAAACAATAAAAAGGAGGAAGACGTAACACCAAAGGGTCCATATGATCTTACTAAGCTTGATACAACAAACGCGTTTTATACTTATAGCGACGAAAAATATACTAGCGTTATTGGCATTGATATATCTGAACACAATGATGAAATTGATTTTAATAAAGTAAGAGAAAGTGGTGTTGAGTTTGTCTTTATTAGAATTGGTTGGCGTGGATATAGCCAAGGCGGTATATTTATTGATCAACGATTTGAAGAATATTATAAAGGAGCTAGTGAAGCTGGCTTAAAAGTAGGCGTTTATTTCTTCTCCCAAGCCATCAATCAACAAGAAGCTAAACAAGAAGCTGAATTTGTCTTAGAAACATTAAATAATCGAAACCTTGATTTACCAGTCGTTTATGATTTTGAAACAATTGATTACGATGAAGCAAGAAGCGATAATCTAACTAAGCAACAGGTTACTAGTAATGCGATAACTTTTTTAAAAACAGTTTCTAAACAATATGATGCAATGCTTTATGCAAATTTAAATTTATTAGAAAATAAATACGAAGACACTATCTTAAAAAAATACCCACTATGGTATGCTCAATACTATAAGGAACCGGAAACTTTAAAGGATTTCAAAATCTGGCAATATAGTGAAAGTGGTAGTGTTGATGGTATTGATGGCGATAGTGATTTAAACATTATGTTTGTTAATCGATAAAGCCATGTTCAATCTTCATACTGATATTAAGATTAGGGGCATTGTCTCTAATCTTTTTATTTATTGCATTTCTTATTTGACTATGATCAGTTGTATCACTAACAGGAACCAATAAATCAAATACTAAATTAGTATGTGTAGGACCTTTTACAATGCGAAAATCATGAATACTATAGTCAGGATTAATATCCTTAACGCACTTTATAACCAATTCTTTATAAGTATTTAAAATAGGGTCATTTAAAACTATTGGATCCATATGAATAGTTGTAACAACAGCATATTTACCTAATATATAATTTTCAATATTATCAATATTATCGTGAAGATAAACAATATCTTTTGAAGCATCAACTTCAACATGGAAAGTTAAAAAACGGCTACCTGGACCATAATCATGGAAAATCATATCATGAATACCAAGCACTTCTTTATTGCTTAAGACATAATCTTCAATTTCCTTAATAAGTTTTTTATCTGGTGATTTGCCAATAATCGTACTAATCATTTCAATCGCGATTTTTATTCCTGAATAAATAACAATCCCGTTAACTGCTATACCGATATAGGCATCAATATTTAAATTAAATACTTTATAGACAATTAAAGAAACAAGTGTACTACTTGTAACAATCACATCATTAAAACTATCTTGACTGGCAGCTAATAAAGTATCTGAATCAATTAATTTCCCTGCCTTATTATTAACAATGCCCATGATTAGTTTTATACAGATTGAAATGATTACAATAACAACAGCTAGATAATTAAATGTTAAAACTTCTTTAGCAAATATCGATTTAATAGAATCAATAAGCGAAGAAAAACCCATGCCAATAATCAAAATGGCAATTATTAATCCTGAAACATATTCAATCCTACCATGGCCATATGGATGCTCACCATCGGCATGTTTACTAGCCAGTTTAAAGCCACACATCGAGGCGATATTACTGCCCATATCCGATAAGTTATTTAAGCCATCAGCCCTTATAGCCAAGCTTCCCGTTATAAAAGAAATAAATAATTTGGTAATTACTAAAACTAGATTACAAACAATAGAAAAAATAGACATAACAACGCCATATCTTTCTCTAACGTGAGTATTTTTGACATTTTGATAATCTTTAATAAAAAGTTTTTGTAATAATTTAAACATAGTTAAAAAAGAGTTTGCATATGCAAACTCTGTTATTCTTCTTCCTTATATTTGATAACTAGATGACGAGCACTGCCCTCACCAATTGACACTGTTTCAACACCCTTGAAATCTTGTAGGTATTGATGAATTACCTTACGTTCATCAGAAGGCATTGGATCAAGCTCAGCATCTACGTGGCTTCTTGCAACTTCTTTAGCCACTCTATTAGCGATAGCCTTAACTTTTCTATAACGATCTTCCTTATAGTGATTAACATCAACTATAAGATTAATTCTCTTTTTAAATGTCGCATTAACTGCAGCCTTTAAAACATTAGAAATAGCTCTTAAAGTTTGGCCAGCCTTACCAATAATGATGGCATTGTTTTCTGCATCCAACACAACACGATATAGATTTGATTCATCTTTTTGTTTTTCAATGATGATTTCAATCGCAACACCTTGATTTAATTCGGTAAAATAAGTACCCAAATAATCAAAAATAAATTCCTTTATATCACTTGGTGTATAAGCTTCAATAGTTACGCTATTACCAATTCCAAGTAAATGCTTTTTCTCTTCAATAATTTCATAATTTATTTCACTAACATCACAACCTTTTTCGCTTGCAATATTAGCTAATACTTCATCTATTGTCTTACCAGTATATTGTTTCATAATCTCTCCTATTTAGCCTCTTTATGTGATAGTTTATCAATAATCAAAGTCTTGCCGATATTGATAACTGAATAAATCATATAGTATAACGATAAAGCCGTAGGCCAAGAAAGCATGATAATAGCGATAAAGGCAACCATACCATAAGTAGTTAAAGCCATTGTATCAGCAGGCTTTTCATAATGTTTATGTCTTTTTTCAGCCTCTTTTTTAGCTCTTGAAGTAGATAACCAACGAGTGATACCAACAGAAATAAATTGGAAAACAATCATTAAAACATAAATAACAAGAAGTAACCAAGCCTTTTGTGAAATTGCTTCTCTTGGTGTTAAATCTAATGAGAATCCAAGTAATGTACCATTAGCGACAGCAGCAGATCTTCTAACAGCAGCATACATACAAATTAAAACAGGGAACTGAATAAATGTTGCAAGCATAGAAGTCATTGGATTAATGTCATACTTTTTGTATAAAGCATTCATCTCCATAGCCATACGTTGTTGGCTAGCACTATCTGTTCTGCCTTCATACTTTAATTGAATCTTTTGAAGTTCAGGTTGAAGTTCAGTCATCTTTTGCATTGCTACATTTGACTTAAAAGTTAAGGCAATAATAATGACATTAAGCAATAAAGTAACAATTGTTATACCCCAGAATACACCAAGCTTGCCACTTAAGTAGTTGATTGCTTGAGCTAATGGGTAAGTGAAAATAACAGTAAATATACCATCCTTAGTAACATCACTTACGGGTGTAGTTAATTCAATTAACTCTGAGCTATTACTACATCCTGAAAGAAACAATAATAAAAACAAAGATGTAAGTAATAAAATCGATCTTTTTTTATTCATATAAACTAGTCTCCTTGACCATACCGTTTTATTATAGCTTTTTTAATTAGCTTTTCCAAATCATTTTGATTATCCGCAAAGCTATTATCTAAATAGCCCTTACGGCAAATAATGATAAAATCCAATTTTGTATTATCAAACTCATAAAAATTGGCCAACATCATCCTAATTTGTCTTTTGATTTTATTGCGCACAACCGCATTGCCCAACTTTTTAGAAACCGAAATGCCAACTCTACTATGTTCTTCTTTATTATCGTAATAATAAATAATAAAACTATTACTAGCTAAACTCTTTTTCTTTGAAATAATCAAAGAAAAATCCTCATTCTTTTTAACACGATATTTTTTAATCATAATATTAAAAAAGCCACTTTATCGTGGCTTTACATTAAGCAGATAATACCTTTCTACCTTTAGCGCGACGTCTAGCGATAACTTTACGACCACCAACTGTCTTCATACGAGCTCTAAAGCCACAAGTATTTTGGTGCTTTCTCTTACTTGGCTGATAAGTTCTTTTCATACATTAGCCACCTTTCCATAACCGAATTACTCCCCTATTTTACTTTTTATCATCTTCTTTGTCAATGACTGGGGTGATATTCTCACTATTAATGTCCTCAACTTTTTCAAGGCCGCTATTTATCATTTTAGAAATAATGTAACTAGAAGAACCAAGTTCCATACATATTCCCTCTTTTGTCTCCATAACCTTGCATAAGCTTAAAGAAGATAATTCATCAAAATCAACGCTCTCATTATCATATAAAACAAAGTCTACACGATATAAGCCACTGCCTACTGACGCTATATTGCTATAACCGCCAATAGCCTTAATGATTTTATCAACAAACTCTTTATCTTTACTTTGACTAATTAAGTTAAAGGTTAAATATCTAAAATAAACAGTAGTTATAACAAAGCAAATTAGGCCAAAAATAATACCGACAAGCGCAATTTGTAAAATCGTATCATAGTGCATGGTACTGCGAATATTGATGATAAAATCTGGGAAACTACCAGGCATAGCAGTAATTGTATCACTAGCTAAAATACTTGATCCTAAATAGATGCCTTGTTTTGTAAGTAAAGCAAATAAAGATGCCTCAAGTAAAACAAAGACCGCAAGTAAAATAGGGCAAGTAAATAAAAGCCATAATTCTAAAGGCAAAGGATTGCCACAAATAATTGATAAGATAATGGCCCCAATAAAAGGAATGATTAAACTCGCTTTTTCTTTTTTATCGCTAACCGATTTAAATATTCCTAGATATACACAAGGAATCATGAAAATATTAATTACATAATATGGTGTAATAAAACGTCCACAACCCAGATAATTAGAAACGCTATCCTTAACATATTTCCAAATATTAACATCACCCACTATTGCTTGGCCAGTAAGAGTTTGATAAGAACCACCTAAGGCTGTATTCCAAAATGGAGCTCTAATAAAATTTCCCAAACCAAGAATAGATAAGCATCTATCCATTAAGCCATAAACAAACATTCTTGATGGATCATTTAAATCTTTAGAAATATAAGTAATTACCGAACTTAAAAAGTTATAGGCAATTGGAAAAGCATAGGAAGCCAAAATACCCGCAAATGAACAAAGCACCGTGTTATATACCATAGCCGCCAAATCTTTATGCAAGAAACCAAGCAAGCTATGAGATGTACGATGTCTACTTCTTATAAAGGAAAAACGCGTAATATAAGCTACAATAAACGAACCAATTAACCCTGTTTCTAAGGGGTATTTAGTTAAATTATTTAGATTAAATATTGTATTAATACCAGAATAAGTATTATAGGCATAAGTCGATAGGTTTTGTGGTGCAAAAATTAAAGTAGTAATAAGAAAGGTAAAATAGCCCATTAAAGCCAAAGCAACCGGAATTCCACTATTAGCCTTTTTGCATACAGCATAAAGCATAAAAATAAGTGGGAAATTAACAATTAAAGCCTTTCCTAATAATAGGCATCCATTCGCAAACATTAATAAAAAGGAATTGGAAAAAGTATAAAAAATGTTTACGTTTTCGTTTTGAATTAAAAAACCGAAAGCTATTAAAAGAAAACCAAAATAAACAATTCTAAGGGGCATCTTATAGTTTTCGTATAAATACATAATTTTCTTCATAAGAATAATTTTACTACATTATAATTGAATTAAGGAGGATGACATGAAAGTTGGAATTATTTGTGCTAATGGGCTAGAAGAATGTGAAGCTCTATTAGTTTATGATTTATTATATCGAGCAGGACTTGAAGTTAAACTAGTTGGACTAGATGAATATATAACTTCATCACATAAGGTTACTTTTAAAACTGATTTAACAATAAAAGAGTTTGCCTACAAAGAATATGATTGTCTTATTTTACCAGGTGGCCTACCAGGTACTACAAATTTAGAAAATGATGAAGATGTATCAAACATAATTGATTATTTTGCAGAAAATAACAAGCTACTTTGTGCAATATGTGCAGCTCCATCCATTCTAAATCACAAAGGATTGTTAAAAGAAGATCGTTTTGCCTGCTACCCAGGATTTGAATGTGGACTAAAACAAAATGATGCAAAGGCGATTAAAGAAGGAAATATTATCACCGCCAAAGGTTTAGGCGCTGAATTTGAATTTGCCTACGAGATTATTAAAGCATTATTAAGTGAAGAAAAAGCTAAAGAAGTATTAGCTAAAATACAGTATTAGAGGTTATATGGAAGCTAAAGAATTTACTAAAAAATATTACGTCAAAAGAAAAGGAACAAACTGTTCTAAGTGGGATAATGAAAACGCCATTGGAAAATTGCCAATGTGGGTTGCGGATACAGACTTTAAAGCACCCAAGGAAGTAATTGATGCCCTAAGCAAAAGAATTAAACACGGTGCCTATGGTTATACGTTTTTACCAGAAGATTACTATGATGAATTAATTAAATGGAATAAGAAAATATCTAATGTAACTTATAAAAAAGAATGGATTAGATTTTCAAGTGGTGCAATAGGAGGCCTAACCCAAGTTATTTGTTCCCTAACAAATGAAAATGATGCCATCTTAATGACAACACCTATTTATCATCATTTCTTTCATACAATAGAAGCTACTAAAAGAAAATTTGTTAATTCTGATTTAATTAGAAAAGACGATTCTTTTGAAATGAACTTTGATGACATTGAAGAAAAAATTAAAGAAAACGATGTAAAACTAATGATATTATGTTCACCTTGTAATCCAGTTGGTAGAGTATGGAACAAAAAAGAACTTAAACAGCTATTTGAAATAACCCATAAACACCATGTTATTGTAGTATCGGATGAAGTACATAGTGAATTAATTATGCCAGGCTATAAATTTATTCCAAGTCTTTCTTTAAAAGAATACCAAGATGACATCATTACTCTAAATGCTGAAAGCAAGACTTTCTCGCTTGCGATGTTTTCGCATGCTCACATCATTTGTCCAAACATAGAATATAGAGATAAAATTGATGCCTTTGAAACTTATTTAGATAACAAAAACCCAAATGGCTTTAATGCCCTACCTACTTATTATTGTTATAAATATGGAGAAGAGTGGCTATCTGGATTTAATAATACAATCTATGAAAACTACTTATATTTAAAGAAGCATTTAAGTAAATATGCTGATATATCAAGACTTGAAGGGTCATATCTTGTATATGCTGATTTTTCAAAGAGTATAAAAGATAAAAGTGCATATAGTTTCTTAAAAGATGATTGTGATATCTTAGTTTCCCCAGGCGAACAATTTAAACAAGGATATGATAAATGGGCCAGAATCAATTTAGCCACTTCTTTAAAAAATGTAAAAGAAGCTTGTAAAAGAATTGAAAAAAAGCTTGGTAAATAATTATAATATTTCTTAGGCAGTGGTATCGAAGTGGTCATAACGAGCCGCACTCGAAATGCGGTAGTCCAACCGGGCACGTGGGTTCAAATCCCACCCACTGCGCCAAGAATATTCTAAAATATGTTTATAAACAAAATGGCAATATTGCCATTTTGTTTTTTATAGTTATTAAATAGTGCGACTATTAAGCTAAACTTAAGTCTATATAAAAAAGGTTCTTTCGAACCTTTTTATGCGCTTAATGCTTCTTCATCCGCAATTAATATACAATTTGGATGAACTTTCAATATTGAAGCAGGAACCATTGGATTAACTTCACCCTCAAGAAGTTCCTTAATAATAGGTGCTTTAGCCTTACCACTAGCTAAAATAAGAACCGTTTTAGCTTCCATGATTTCGCCAATGCCCATTGTATATGCAAAATGAGGTACTTCATCAATAGAATCAAATAATCTACTGTTTGCCTTAATAGTGCTTTCTGTTAAAGTAACCTTATGTGTATTTAAAATAAACTTATCACATGGTTCGTTAAAACCGATATGTCCATTATTGCCAATACCAAGAAGTTGTAAATCAACACCATGCATGCTCTTAATTACTTCATGATATCTAGCGCACTCTTTAGATGCATCTTCATCCTTACCATTTGGCACATTAGTATTATTTACATTAATATTAACTCTTGAAAATAAGTGCTCATTCATAAAATAACGATAACTTTGGTTATGGCTTCCATCAAGTCCCACATATTCATCAAGATTAACTGTTCTTACCTTTGAAAAGTCAATGTCACCATTATTATACTTTTCAACTAAGTTATCATAGGTACCAATAGGTGTAGAACCTGTTGCAAGTCCTAGTACAGCATCATTTTTTAAAGTCAATACAGAGGCAATAATATTCGCAGCCTTCTTTGACATGTCAGCATAATCTTTAGCTTTAATAAGTTTAATCATTTTCCACTCTCCATATCTATTTCAATTTTACAATAAAAACGCTTACACAACTCTAGAAAGTACTTTCTAAACCATAAATTTTAGAGTACTTGTTCTTTAAATAATCAATATAGTAACGGGGATTAAAGCTTTCATTGCTTACTCTTTTTAAAACATAGCCATAATTATGTAAAGCACCATCATGTTGAACATTATCTTTTAAATATTTCATTATCACATCAAATTGATTATTTTCTAAAAGCTTATCAACATCCATTTGCTTCTCCATAGCATTTAATAGTTGAGCACCAATAGCACTACCTAAAGCATAAGTGGGGAAATAGCCAAAATAAGCGCTACCCCAATGCATATCTTGTAAAATACCATCTCTTACATTCTTAACATCAACATTTATGTATTCTTTATATTTTCTATTCCAAATTTCATCAAGTTTACTTACATCAACACTACCATCAAAAATACCCTTTTCTAGTTCATATCTTATTAAAATATGAACAGGATAAGTAAGTTCATCCGCATCAGTTCTAATAAGTGAACACTTAGATAAATTGATAGCTTTTACAAATTGTTCAATACTAACATCCTTTAAATTTTCAGGAAAAATTTCCTGTAGTTTTGGATAAAGATTAACCCAGAAAGATTTCTTACGACCAATATAGTTTTCTAAAAAACGTGATTGTGATTCGTGCATACCACTTGAAATATTGCGTATATTTGTACAATCATACTTTTCATCAACATTATGTTCAAAATGTCCATGTCCCGCCTCATGTATTACACTAAAGATATTAGATGCCACATTATATTCATCATAGTTAGTAGTAATACGAATATCATTTTTACTTAAACCACAAGTAAATGGATGCTCAGTTTCTGATAAATAGCCCCAAGAAGAATCAAAATTGATGTATTTTAATAATTCCTTATTAAACTGCATTTGTTTTTCCTTTGGATAATATTTATACAAGAAAGAATCATCAATATAATCTCTTTTCTTATCAATTTCCTTAATCAAAGGAATAAGTTCTTCTTTAACCAAATTAAAAAACTCATCATACTTTTCAATATTCATGCCCTCTTCATAATCATCAAGAAATAAATTATAGGCAACAGCCTCACTATTTCTTTTATGGGCTCTTTGTTTACTTAATTCTATAAGCTTTGCAAGATGACTTGAAAATACGCTATAGTCATTATTTGTTTTAGCCTCTAGCCATGCATCAGCAGACTCACTTACGGCCAAATTAAATTCCATAGCCTCCTCCTTAGAAAACTTAGTAACTTCTTCTAAAGCCTTTTTAGCTAAATAAAGATCACGATTTAATTCTTCACCCAAATCTTCCTTACTTAAATCCTCGACTAAAGAAATATATTCAGGATTTGTTTCTAACAAAAAAGTTTCACCATAGATGATATTCATCATCTCATTGCGATACTTATTGCCATCTTTAGGTGCAATTGTTTCCTTATCAGTGCTACATGTAGCCAACATTAAACCATAGGCATGCATCTTCTTTTGAAATTCTTTATACTTTTTAATCTTCTCTTCTATCATAATCCCTCCTAAATGATTCCGATATATAAAGCCAATAATATTTGTGAAATATAATAAACAAAACGATATATTATTTGTAAACTCTTTTTAGAATATCTACCATATTTGTAATACATTAAAACAAGATCTGAACAAATAAACAATAAAAGCGCTATTAAAAGTAATAAATTACTTAAATTTCTACAATAAAAATAATTAGTTATCACAAGGCCATTAGTAAACATGATGATAAATAAATAACAGGCCCCTAGCATCTTCATCTTGCCATGGACATTTAATGTCTTTTGAAAAAAAGCCACAATACAAGTATATAAGACAATATTAATAATTATGGACTGTAATAAGTGAGCATTATTAACACCAATTAAATAACTTGAAAGCAATATATGAGCTATAAAAAAAGATATGGTGCCTATCGCAAAAACCAAATCACTAAACTGTTTATATTTATTTCTTAGTATCAAAATAAAATCACCAAGCATATCAAAGCATAAGGCAATTAGTACTAATAAACCATTTCCCTTATATAATCTAAAGCCTAATATCACAAACATTAAAGAGGCTAATGTCTTAAGATAGATTGATAATTTATTCTTATATTTTTTATCATTGTATACAAATAGAAAATCTAGTATTAAGCCAATAAAGATAATCAAATAATCAAGTACATTCATAACTAAATTATATATTAAAAGACATCAAGGTCCTTGCCATTTATAACGTTTCCATCATAGCCAGCATCCTTTATTTCCCTTAATATTTCCTTATTTCTTATTTCCATTTCTTTTAACACATCAAAGTCTTTAGAAAACATATCCATATGATATATACGATGATAAGTGACAAGTAATTTTGGTTTAGCCTTTTTTGCGATATTAGCCAAATCAACACTTAAAGTGTGAACATTTTTATGATATTCTTGCCATTTTTCACTTCTATCTTGCAAGCCTTTTGTATACTCTACTTCATGAAGTAATATATCAACATCCTTAGCCTTTTTAGCCATTATATCCAAAGGCTTTGTATCGCCACTTATTAAAATAGTTTTATCAGCCGTATAAAACTTATAAGCTAAAGATTGTAACTTACCATGGCTCACACTAAAAGCTTCAACTTTAACATTTTCATCTTCATAGACTATTCCATATTCATCATTGCCTGCTTCAAGCTCTTTTACAATTGTTTTATAGCCAGTTAAATTAGCTGGCTCATCACCATTTATACGCATATCGATATCTAATTTATAGGCCCTTGTAATATTATCAGCCATATCCTTTAATCCCATTGGTCCAATAAGCCTTAATGGTTTTTCTCTTTCCAGGGTCCATGGAGTAAACATTAAATCAGGTAATCCGCTTGTATGATCACTGTGTAAATGCGTACAAAAAGCAATATCCAAGTTCTTTGGATGAAGTGTATCCACACCATTAAAATAAGCTTTTGAACATTGTCTAACAACACCAGGGCCAAAGTCTACAATATATGCTCTATCATTTACCACAATAGCACTACTAGGGCCACTATTATATGGACACGCATTAGGTGTTCCTGTACCAAGTAAAACAAGCTTTGTCATATAAATCATTTTATAACGTAAAACTTTATTATGTAATTTATTAAGTACTTCCATATAAATTACACAATAAATTATTTTATTTATTGTGTAATTCTTTTACACAATAAAATTATGAAGTGTTAAAATTATAAAAAGGAAATGATTATGATAAATATTGGAAAAGAAAGCGAATTAGTAGAATTCAAAAAAAGCACTGGTGAATTAAATGAAGGAATAATATCCATTGTTTCCATGCTTAACAAACATGGCAAAGGTACACTTTATTTTGGCGTTAAAAATAATGGTGATGCGACAGGTCAAATAATAAGTGGCAATACCTTAAGGGATATATCAAGAAAGATATATGAGGACATTAATCCCAAAATTTACCCAAGCATTAATCAACTTGAAAATACACCAGGTGTAATAAAAGTTGATTTCATTGGGCATGATAAGCCCTATTCTGCAAAAGGACAGTTTTATATAAGAACTTCAGATGAAGATAGAAAAATTGATATACATGAACTTTTAAAAATTATCAATAGATCTGATACCAGCAATGCTTTATGGGAAAAATTAGAATCTGATGAAAGTATTGAAGATGTTGATGAAGAATTATTAAAAAATTATATAGATAGAGCTAATAAAAGCGGCAGAATTAGCGAGGAATACACTAACGCTAACGTTGTATTAAAAAAATTAGGCTTGCTTACAAACAATAAGTTAAATAACGCCGGAAGAATTCTATTTTCTAAAAATAAGCCTGTTGTTTTAAAACTTGCAGTGTTTACTAGTGATGAAATGCTTTCATTTATTGATATAAATCGTTATGAAGGAAATCTATTTGAATTAAATAAAAAAGCACAAGAATATATCTTGGAACATATTAATTTCTCTGCCGAAATTATTAAAGGAAAAAGGGTTGAAAAACCTGAAATTCCTTACGAAGTAATAAGAGAAGCTGTTTTAAATAGCTTGTGCCACTCATCATTTGATGTAACAGTAAATAATGAAATCTATATAACACCAACAAAAGTTGTTATATTCAATCCAGGCACTTTCCCAAGTGGTTATAATCCTGAGGATTTTGCCTATAATGGTGTAGAATCTGTTTTAAGAAACCCATTAATCTCAAAAGTACTATATTATTCAAATGATATCGATAGTTGGGCGACAGGCTTTAGAAGAATATTTTCTTATTGTAAAAAAGAAGATGTTAAATTTACATACTCAATGAAAAATCAAGGATTTGAAATCTGTTTCTATCGTAAAAAGAAAGAAAACTCTGATTTAGAAAAGTTAATTATAGATATCATTAAAAATAATCCCACAATTACAATTTCAAAATTAGCTGATGTCACTGGAAAATCAACAAAAACAATCCAATTAAAATTAAATAGTCTAAAAAAACAAGAAATAATAAAAAGAATTGGATCAAATAAAAATGGCCATTGGCAAGTTTTAGACTAACAAAAAAATTTTATTCATAAGAGCCATTTTATGCACAATGAATCATGTGAATAATTTGAAAGAAATTTAATTTATGTGTTAGTAATTCAAAATAATTTCGAATTACTAACACATAATTGCATCACATAGTTTTAAGCATTAATTTAAAAAAGACACCTTCGTCGATAAAGAAAGTGCCTTATTAAATGTAGAACGACACAATAATTTACCCACAAGGGGATATTAGTTTAACGCTCTACATCAAATAATTGGCTCACTTCAAAATCCCCTCTTTTATTTTTCTGGGACGAATTACATAAAGAAGAACAGTTCCCACAAAAGCAATTCCTACAATACATCCTATACCCGCCATATATCATCACCAATCTTTCATTCGGAGTGATTCTCAAAACAAATCGCTATGAGAACCCGTCCTAATCAATTTCAATATCAAGGTCTCTTTGACAACCTTGTAAACAAGCAACCAGTCCGGCTCAATGTGACACTCTCTCATGTCCTTATAATTTCTAGAGTTAGTGAGCGCGTGATCCCGATACGCCTCCGGCAATGGTTGCTCATTGCATAGCAGCGTAATGACTTCTTCCAGCTTCTTCGGATTGCAGCCCCGTTTTATTGCAAGCTTATAATCTCGTTTGAACTGCCCCGTAAACTCTGGCTTAATCATTAAGTGCCTTCATCAAATCGTCAACGCTGTCAAACGGTCCAAACATATCCTCACCCTTGTCTGCTGCTTCCATCGTAGCATAGGTGGTGGCGTTTGGCTCGTCAACCTTGACCTCAAAGGGAAGCCCATGACACCTAAGTGCCTGGCGATAAAAAATGCCCGTTGCCGTACTCAAATCCATTCCCAAAGTCTTAAAGAGAGCTGCCGCCTGCGCTTTCAGCTCCGGCTCCATTCTAATCGTCATATTTCTTTTAGCCATACATAGCACTCCTTTCTCATCACATAGCTTGCACTTATATTATATTCAATATTCATTTGTTTTGCATGTGCATTGCAAATATTATCGACCAATTTGTAACACATAAATGCATCACATAGTTTTAAGCATCAATTTAAAAAAGACACCTTCGATAAAGAAAGTGCCTTATTAAATAACATCTTTATTAATTAGCGCTAGTATTAATCACTCTATATACACAAGCCTTTTTAGATTCTGACCAAGTCCAATCCTTAGAATTCATATATTCCTCACAAGTCACAGCCTTACTATCAGTGGCATCATCTTTATTTGTATTATTATTGTTATTAGTATCAACGCTTATCAAATCTAGTTTCGTGTCTAATTGTTGATTAACTGTATAAGTGCTAGTAATAGGCTTTAGAGTAGAATCTATAGAACTTGCAATCGTAACCTCAAATTCCGCATTAATATTAACTTTCATATTAGAAACATCATCACTTGTTATAGTATAAGAAATATTATTAACGCTATATGTTCCATCGCTATTTTTGCTCAATACAAGATTACCGGCATTTACACCATTTATCTTGGTTAACTTTATACTAGTAAGTGTATTGGTAATTAGATCAGCTGTATTAGGCAAACTATCGGATATTCCATCAATTGAAAAATTCAAGTTTACACTATTACCAGCAACAGCCTTATTATCGCCATTATTAGCACTTACGCTTAATGTCATATCTGGAGTATAAGAACCATTGCCAAACACGCCACCACCTGAATCTGATGGAAATCTAATATCAAAAGCATAATTAAAATTTTTATTTTCTTTTGCAATATCTAAATCAAACTCACATCCATATGACTTATCAAAATCACAATTATATATTTCATGTTTGTTTTGTTTATCATGTAAATCTTCATCATAATTTAGTACATATGAATAATAGTAATTATTTCGTCCAAAATAAACTAAATAACCTTTATTCTTAGCAGCTTCTAAAACAGTTTCAAAACCTGGATAATAACTTTCAGGATCGCCAAATGAATGGTATCCCCCTGTATGAATATCACCAATAAAAGTTGTCAAATATTTGTTATAGAATTTGTGTTGATTAATATCATATACATTAGAATCATCATCAATAATCATTGTTTCACCTCTTCCGGTAGAATATTCATTTTTACCTGTACCACCACCACCCGGATTGACTCTTACAGCATCCATACCAGTAGTAATAACCCAAGAATTCTTTGGTTTTGCAAAAAAAAGGATATATTTTTTGGTGCATTGCACGTCATTAGTTGTTTGATTTTTATCATAATATTCAGAATATTGAAAATCATTAATAGCAATACTTATTTTTAAGTCATCAATAGCCTCATACATATTTAAATTTTCATCAGTTTCCCAATATTTATCATTATGCTTATAAATATAATAATCGTTACCATTAAACCTTTCGTCAAAGAAGCCTAAAGTACCCGTAGATATGCCACTTAAATCATCTAAATTATCTATATCATTTATTTCTACAATATTAACATCATCTACACTTTTTGGAACATTATTCTCATCCCAATAACAAAAAGCCCATTCAACCGTATCGTCGTGATACAAATTGTATCTATAATCTATGGCATAGGTTATATAGCCACTATTTTCAGTGTTATAAGCATTCATCACTACACCAGTTTCACTTACACCAACAATATCAACACTAATAGTCTTGCTTCCTATCTTAGAATCAAAGTTTTCATCATTTGCTAAAACGATAGTATCAAAATTATAAGAGCCATTTCTTACTATCGTGAAGATATAAGATTTACCATCACCATCATAAGTATACTTACCTTGTTCTATATTGCTTGATATATCAACATTATTAGTAAAATCTAAATATACATCATCATCTGTATTTAAGTTTATTTTTAAATACGCAAAACTATAGTCATCACTATAGGATAGTGAGTATTCTATATTATTAGAATAATCTCTAGATTCACTTTCATTTTCGGCAGATACTGGACTTGCTAAAACAGGATTTAAGCTAAGCGGCACATTCAAAACTAGGAATAGTTTAAAAGCTTTTAGTTTGTTCATATTTATACTCCTTTATTTCTATTAATCTGAACCTTCTTAGATAATCACATTATTTAATATAGATAATATGATTATCTAAAAAAGTAACCACATAGTAAGAGGAGAGTTATCTTCATGCTTTGTGGTTACTACTTCTATAAATCAACCAATAATATTAGATAAACAAAAATTGTAATTTATAAGTAGAATATGGGGACATAGACTTATTCTTCATTATCTTCATTTATCACAACATCATCAGTATCATTATCATTTTTAATATTGGCACAACCATTATTAGAAAAGTATTCCGTTACTAGTGCCATCATAGCACCAAACAATATACCCATCCAAATATGTCTTGCGATTATGCCAATTGTTGTACCAATGATTATGCATATCGCAAGCATAATAGTATTATCTTTTTTCATTAAAGATTACCTGTAACGCTATATATAATTAATAGCTTAATCCGCACTTGTATTCGAAACCTTATATACACAAGCCTTTTTAGCCTCAGACCAAGTCCAGTTTTTAGAATTCATATACTCTTCACAGGTAATGATTTTAGGTTCTTCATTACTTGGTGCTTCAGTAATTATTAATGTACCAGGAACAGTAGTTATTTCATAATTTTTAGTAACATTTTCGCCATCCATAGTAATGACTATTTCATTTATTGGAGTAATAGAACCAGTATACTTACCTACAGTTCTACCGCTTGCAATAGCAGTTACATTATGAGTAGCGTTACCAACTAAGCCATTTACACTAACCGTAACACCACTAACAGATTGGCTAACACCAGTATAAGTTAAAGAAGTGCTATTACCAGTAAATGATACTGGGCGTCTTGTTACTTCTAATGTATACTCTGCACTCTTTGTTTCATAACCAGTCTTAGAAGCTTCTACTTTTACCTTTAATGTACCTACATTAGTTAAACTTGGCTCATCATTAGATACAACCCAATCACCATTTTCATCAGCTGTATAGTATGTAAGTGTAATAGCATCATCAGCAGCAATACTAGCTATATTGCTACTTGATGTAGTGTCATCAGTTGCGGTAACTTTAGCCTTTAACGGTGTTCCATCATATACTTTTGAAACAGTATTTGCATCTAATCCTAAACCATCAATATCTATATCAATACTTGTATTTAGATAAGACCACTTACCAATAAAGTCTTGATATCTTGAAATTACGTTACCTTTATCATCCTTACTAGTACTCATATTACTGTATTTAACACTATCAGGATTCCATCCTTGGAATATCCAATAATTATTACTAGTACCATCTTGTACTCTTGTAACTTTATCTATTAGATTATCAAAGCTAGGAGTGTATACATCATCAAGATTAGTAATATTTACTAATTTCCAGTTAACATCTTTTTCCTCTTCAGTCTTATCACCAGTACTAGGATTAGCTGTTGTTATTGTTGTTTTAAATGTGGGCAACAAATCCATTACTCCACTAGGTAAATCATGAGAAGTAGACGTGCTGTCTTTTTCAAACTTATAGGTTAATAGAGCACTGTTTGTATCAATTTTATCCTTTAGATTTATTTTAGCCTCACCTGTAGCAGTAACTGTATTACTTCGTTTTACATTACCAGAAGTTGCCTTTAAAATCGAATCATAAGAAACTGTACCCGAAGCACTAAAAGTAGCATAACCATTTTTAAAATCATCTTCAGTAATAGTGTAATAAGCATCACAACTATATGTAACATATTCTTTATCACCAATTTTTTTAGTACCACTTTTACTAAGTTCTAATTTAAGCTTTTTGCCATTTACCTCAACAATCTCAACTTTAGTAGCAGTATTAGTGATTCTTGGGCCAGTTTCGCTTAATGTTGGGGTAACCTCAACTTTTAATTGAGCTACTTTACCTGGCGCTAGATTTTTATTATTATCATTATCTTTAACAGTAACTTCTATATCCATTGAAGGAGCGGATGCTTCTGCACTAAATTTAATAGTAGTACTACTTCCTATATTTTCTGCTTCTTTACTCCATGCAAAACATGTAGTATAACCTCTATTCCAAGCTAATCTAATAACATCTACTAATTTTGGATAATTACTAAGGCCACTATTATAGCCTTCTTGGCCGTTTGTTCCAACTGAATAGTCAGTAGTTTTAATAGTTGTATTATCTTCTTTTATTAACCAAACTTGTCCATTGCCTACTGTTGGTTTGCCATTTTCATCTACCCCAGGAACTTCTACACCCGTAAATACATAACCAGTTTTAGGTTTTATAATAAACAATAAATAGCCTTCAAGTTTTCTATCGCTATTTAAGCAATTTTTTATTTGAATTTTTGTTTTATTTTCTAAACTATACGTAGGAGAGCTGCTTGTATCACTTTCAGCAAAATAGTAGTTAGTACCTTCTGTTTCAATTGAACTAAGCCAATAGTAGACACCTATTTCAACACCTGTATGTTCACCAAATTCTACCGTAAGAGTCTGGTTATATGCATCACTATGTCCACTTATTGTATTTGCATCAAGTACTAAAGCATCCCCGTCATTAGTATTGTTAACAACATTTATTTCATTTGAAATTGCATTAATATCATAAGATTGCAAATCATATCCTTCTTCTAGATTACCATTCTCTATTGTTTCATCGTCATTAATATCTACTATATTTAAAGAGTCTGATGAATCAGTTAAACTATCTGGATTATCATTTTCTTCTATATTAGAAGATATTTCGGTAATGCTAGAATCATCATTTGTCTTATCAATTTCTAAAGAAACTTCACCATCATCCGCAAGTACTGGACTAGCTAGATAGATATTGCTAGAAAGCAATACATTTAAAACTAAACATAATTTTAAAGCCTTTAATTTTTTCATACTAACCTCTTTCTGCTTTAGTTATTTTTATCAACACATTTTTTAGACAATCAAAATATTCTGGAATATATTTGTGATGTTTTAATTGTCTAAAAAAGTAACTATATTCATATATATGATTAGTTACTTTAATATCTCAACCGATAATATCGAATAGTTGGACATGTAGTACATAGATCATTGCTTGGGGACTTAGACCATGCATTTTATTTAAAAGGTAATTCTTTATTATCAGATTGATTCTTAATTTCGATATTATTGTTTAAACCATCAGATAATGTTCCAACACAAAATCCTACAATAACACCGATAGTCATGCCTAGAACAATGTGGCTAATAGAAGCACCAATTATTGTTCCAACACCAATGCCCAAGACAAGGTTTACTTTAGTATCCTTGTCTTGAGTATTTTTATATTTTTTATTCATCTTTTTCCTCCAAGATAATAATTGTTTAAACATAACTTCATATCTTAACAATCAAATATAGTAGAAGAATATAGAATCATACAAGAAACTTATTCAGCAGCCGTATTAGAAACCTTGTATACACAAGCTTGTTTTGCTTCTGACCAAGTCCAGTTTTTAGAATTCATAGCTTGTTCACAAGTAACAATCTGTTCAAGATATATCTTTAAGCTACCGGCAACAGTATTGATGTTGTAGTTTTTAGTGACATCATTGCCATCACTATCTTTGATAACTACACTGTTTTTATCAGTAATACTACCAGCATGATCACCTAGGTTTTTACCACTAGCAATCGCAACTACATTATGAGTAGAACCAGAGACTAAGCCATCACCACTAATAGTTACACCTTCAACCTTTAATTCATTACCTGTATGAATTAAAGCATCACTTTTACCAGTAAAGGTAACAGAACGTTTTGTAACAGTTAATGTATATTCATCTGAAATCTTAGTTTCATAACCATCTTTTTCAGCCTTAACCCTAAACTTTAAGCCGCTCTCACTAACATTAGTGATACTAGGTACAGTATTTGTATATTCAGACCATTTATTTTTATTCTTATCATAAGTTGAATACGTTAATGTAACTCCATCACCATTAGCAGCACGATTATTTGTTTGAGTATCAAGCGTATAGGTGATATTAGGTGTTAGCGGTTCACCATCATACTCTTTCGTTAGCTCAGAAGAACTTACAGTATTAAATTGTAGAGTAGTATTTAAATAAGCCCACTCACCTACAAAATTAAAGGTTTTAGTACCTGCAGTGTTTGTAGATTTAACTTCATTTAAGTTTATGCTAGCTGGATTCCAACCTTGGAATATCCACGCATTATTGCCATCTGTAACTCTATCAAATGTTGTTACTTTAGGTGTGAAATTTTTGAAATTCGCATCACTATCAGCAATCATTTCATATTTAGTTGTTAATAATTTAGTAACAGATTCCCATAAATGATCTTCAGTTGTTCCATGAACCTTTTGAAACTCGTAAGTAACAAGAACACTGCTAGTATCAAAATAAATAAATGGATCAATTTCAGCAGTATCATCTTTAGAAACAGTGAAGTTTCTAGCTATCGTTCCTGAAGAAGCAGTTGTTTTACTTTCATAGGTGACAGTGCCAGTAGCTGTAAAACTTACCTTACCACTCTTATAATCCTCTTCCGTTATAGTATAATCAGCATCACATGTATATGTGTTATTATTATTTGCATCATGTAAAGTGTAAGCTTCTTTTAGTTCATCATCATTAATCTTTGTAATTTTTATTTCTGTAACTTTATTTTTTATTACAGTACCTGTGTTGTATATAGTTGGCTTAATTGAAATTGTAAGACGAGCCTTTTGTCCTGGTATTAGATTTTTATTATTATCTTTTGCAGTTACAGATATATCCATAGAGGGTTCAACGGCCGTAGTTGTAAAAGTTATTTTATTATTATCTATATTTCCGTTTTTACTCCATCCAAAGCATGTACTATAGCCACTAGTTCTTGCACTTGATATAACTTTTACTAAATTCGGATAATAACTTATTCCGTCATTTTCACTGTTTGCTGGTTTATAGTCTTGTGTATCAATTTCTCCATCTTGTTTTATTAGCCATATTTGGCCACCACCTTGTTGCGAATTTTGTCCTGCATTTATACCGGTAAACATTTGACCTTTTTTAGGTTCTACAAAGAATATCAAATATCCCTCCATATTATTTCCTTTAAGGCAATTAGCTATTGTGATAGAAGTGGCATTTTCATCAACCTTATTTATTGTCGCATTACTGCAGTCGCTATTTTCAAGCCAATAGTAATAGCCTAATTCAACGCCACTATGATCGCCAAATTCTACAGTCAAGGTTGTTGAATATGTAGAATCATGATTTGTTAATGTTTTACCATCAACATCAGCAATTGTTTCCGTATCATAATTGTTTTTAGCTTCGCTACTTTCACTCAATCCTTCTATTGTCTCTTTTATAGTTTTACTAGCTAATTGATTGTTTGTTTTACCATCTAAAACAATAGTTTCAAAGCTATAATCACCGTTTTTTACAATAGAAAAAGTATATGACTTGGGATAAGCATCATCATCCTGATCATAATCATAGTTTCCATTAGATAAATTATTTTCTAAATCGGCAGTATTATTGAAGTCTAAATACACATCATCTTCTGTATTTAATTCAATCTTCAATGTAGCATTAGTATTATCTTCACTATAAGATAATGAATATTCTATATTACTAGAATAATCTAATGCCCCCCCCGTTTTGTTGAGAAGAGGTTTCATCATCCGCAAGCACTGGACTTGCTAAGTAGGCATTAGAGCCTAGCAACACATTTAAAACTAAACATATTTTTAAAGCTTTTAGTTTTTTCATTTGTCCTTCTCCCTTTTCTTTAACTCAATTAGAAATTTAACATATTTTTAAAATTTTGACAAATATTTTGCTTAAAAACAATCTCATTGGTACTGATTATATGACCATTCTTAATAAAATTATGAACACAAATATCCAAGAATATCGTTTTAGTACTTTATATTATCAGATTTTTTTCGATTACATCTCCAGCACAACGTCTGTAAATTATTTGGTTCTGTTTTACCGCCTTTTGAAACAGGGATTATATGATCTATTTCTAATAAAAGATTTGGTTCTTTATATACAGAGTTGCCGCATATCTTACAAGTATAATTATCTCTTTGTAGAATACTATCTCTCATTTGAGACGTAAGTTTTAATCTTTGGTAACCTGATGTTTCCTGTTTTTTTAACAAACTCTCTATGGTTTCTATTAATTCACTTATTTTCTTGGGAGTCAAAACAACTTTATAAGATGTGCTGCTTTTTCCTTGAGGGGAAATATAGTACATTTTAAACGATGGCAGATAATTAATGATATACTTAGCAACTCTTTTATCATCACAATCATTTGATTTTCTAACTGCTTTATTCACATATTTTTTTAGTTCTTTTAGGTTGTATATTGTTTCATCATTAATAACAAGCCCAAAATATTTAACTAGATAGTCAAATTCTTTATAAGAAGAAAAGTTACTTACAACTTGTGATGAAGCCTGTTTTATTCTATTTAAGTCTAAATCACTTCCTCCAAAAAGGGTTACCATATACTTTGATGCTCCAGAAAAATAGTTAAAAGAGTTAAGTTCATCATATGCCTCCTGGTTTGCTTTTTCGTTTTTGTTTTCCTCGATTTGATTGGCAATTGAATGAATAATAAGTATTAATATCACTATCAGTAGTCCTAAAACAAATGGCGCGATTATCATGTATATCATTTCATTATCAGACATATTATTAACTCCTTTTTTAGTATTTTATATCAAAATTTTAAATACATAGCATTTTTATCACATCGATAAAAAATCAAAAATAGTAAACATCACTTACTATGATGTTATAAATTACCTCAAGAAATAATTGGGATCTTTTTTTGAAAATACTTTTTATTGGATGGTGATAAGCATATGTTTGTTGCAAACATTAAAAAAGGACTACTTTATAATCTATTAAAATAGTCCTTTAAACTTAAATGAATTTATATTAAACTTTTAATCTTTTATCTAGTTTAATAGCTAATCTATCACCAATCTTTTGAATAAGTTGTACAAGTATAACTAAAACAATTACTGCACAAATCATAATTCCATAGTTATAGCGATAATAACCATAGTTAATCGCAATCTTACCAAGACCGCCACCACCAACAATACCAGACATGGCCGTATAGCCAAGGATTGTTGTTAGCGCAATAGTAATATTGCTAATTAAAGAAGGAACAGCCTCCTTAAGTAATACTTTAGTAACAATTTGAAATGGTGTAGCTCCCATTGACTTAGCCATTTCAATAAGGTTTGGATCAACTTCTCTAAGAGATCCTTCAACAAGTCTTGCGATAAATGGGAAAGCCGCTACAACAAGAGGTACTATACTAGCTACTGTGCCAACCGTTGTACCAACAATTATTCTTGTAAGCGGGAAAACCACGATTACAACAATTAGAAAAGGTACTGATCTTAAAATATTGATAAGCACATCAAGTACTTTCATAAGCCAAGATGGAAGTGGATGAATACCATCTTTTCTACCCGTTACAAGTATTACGCCAAGAGGAAGGCCAATAAGAGTGGCAAAAAAAGTAGCCAGGAAAGTCGCATAAATTGTTTCCCATAAAGCTAAAGGAAATTGGTCTATAACCATTTGTATTAATTCATTATTCATAAACTAAATTCCTCCGCATTAACACCATCTACCTTATTTAAATATTCAAGTGTCTTATTAAGTTCTGCCTCATCTTTTACGCCAATAAGCATTGAACCATAAGAACTACCATTTATATTTCTTACAGAAGCATTAATAATATTACAAGCAACACCCTTTTCAATAGCTAAAGTTGTAAGTAAAGGTTTACCCGTTGAAGTACCACCATTAAAGACAATACGAATTGTTTTTTCACCACTGTCTTTAACAATTTCATTGCTTGAATCAATTTCTGGGAAAACAAGTTTCTTTGCTGCTAAAGATTTAGGATGCGAGAAAACATCGGCCACAGCACCTGTTTCAACAACTTCGCCATTATCTAAAATAGCTACTTTATTGCAAATATTTTCAACAACCGACATTTGATGAGTAATTATAACCACCGTAATATTCATCTTCTTGTTTATATCTCTAATTAAATCAAGAATTTGATTAGTAGTTGTTGGATCTAGAGCACTTGTAGCCTCATCACATAATAGAATCTTAGGATCAGAAGCTAAAGCACGAGCAATCGCCACTCTTTGTCTTTGACCACCTGATAACATTGCAGGATAAGCGTTAGCCTTATCTTTAAGGCCAACAATATCAAGAAGCTCTAAAGCTCTTTTCTTGGCCTTTTCCTTATCGGTTTTAACAAGTTCTAAAGGGAACATAACATTCTTTAGACATGTTTGTTGCATCAACAAGTTGAAACCTTGGAAAACCATCGTAACATCTCTTCTAAGTTCAAGAAGTTGTTTTTGATTTAAATCATTAAGCACTTTACCATTTATGATAACTTGGCCACTGTCTGGTTTTTCCAAGAAATTAAGACATCTTACAAGTGTAGACTTACCCGCACCAGACATACCAATGATGCCATATATATCGCCATCTTCAATAGTTAATGAAACATTCTTAAGCGCTTCTACAACAGAAGCGCTTGTTTTAAATGTTTTGTTTAAATTCTTAATCTCAATCATTTTTATTTAGAAAATACATCTAAACTAGTAGTCTTGCCACCATATAAGCCCATTGGTTCAACATGGATTGCAGCAATAGAAACTACATGAGTACCATTTTCTTCATTGAAGTTTTCAAGATAAGGCAAATGTTGGAAGTAGTTAGCATCAATTTCACCAGAATCAACAACATTGTTAGGTTGAACATAATCGGTGAATTCAACAATATTTAATGTAATACCCTTTTCAGCTAAGATATCTTTTACAACACTTAAGATTTCAGCATGTGGAGTAGGAGATGCAGCAACTGAAATAGTTGTACCATTTAAAGCATCATAATCAATAGAAGAATCATAACCATCAGTTAAGTTTTCAACAACAGATACTACTGAACCATCATACTTACTATCAATAAATTCTTTAACAGCGCTAGACTCTAAAGCAGCCTTTAAAGCTAGAATCTTAGGTTCGTTTTCACTTCCTTCTTTTACAGCTAAGATATTAGAATATGCTGAATAAGAACCTTCTAACACTAAAGCATCTTTAGCAGGATTTAAACCAGAATCAATTGCATAATTTGAATTGATTACCGCAAAATCAACATCTTGTAATACATTTGGAATTTGAGCAGCTTCAACTTCAACAATATCAACATTATAAGGATTTTCTTCGATATCATTTTTAGTTGCTGTAATACCAGCACCATCTTTTAATTTGATAATGCCATTGTTTTCAAGAAGAAGTAAAGCTCTTGCTTCATTAGTAGTATCATTTGGAACTGCAATAGAAATTGTTGTACTAGTACTAGCACTATCACTACCGCTATCAGTACTATCGCTGCTTTCTTTAGAACCACAAGCTGTTAACCCTAAAGCTAACAAACAAACAAGTAATAGAGTAAATAATTTTTTCATCTTTGTACCTCCTAAATTATCATCAATAGTACTAAGCAAGAAACAAAAAAGCCGTCCTATAAGGACGACTATATAATCGTGTTACCACCTTAATTCATGCAATAAAATTTTTATTACACCTTCTTCAAGTACTATCATACTCTAGCACTATAACGTGTGCACTACGTCTATTACTCATCGTAATAGAAGCTCAGTAGACCATATTCCCCTAAACTTCAATGTTCTTTTTCACCAACCAAGAACTCTCTACGTTTTCCCTTTAAGGTACTCTTCTCTTCATCGCCTTGTCTATATTCTCTTACTAGAGAAAAAATATGTCAATACATTTTCAGAAAAATTTTCAAAAAATTATTAAGCATTTTCAAGCTCTAATTTTTCCACTCTTTTAAGAACATTATTCCTTAGCACAAAAGATAAACCAATAACCAAAGCATCTGTTACTGATTGTGCAATTGCTACCCCATTAAAACCAATTAAGGCATTTAGGATAAACAATACCGGAATAAACAATAAGCCTTGTCTACATAATGAAAGTAAGGTTGCAGGAAAAGGATGATTTAGGGTTTGCAATACATTCATATTCATAAACAACATACCAATAAAAGGTCCTGATAATGTATAACCCACAAGCAAAGGAATACCATAGTTAATTGTTTCAACATCATTGATGAAGATTTGAATAATTTGACTTCTAAAGATGATATAAACAATTGATAAGATAGTTCCACATATCAAACAAATTTTCTTAGTGTAAGATTCCACTTCCTTAAAACGATCTTTATTATTCGCTCCATAACAATAGCCTAAAATTGGTTGGACACCATTGGCAATGCCCATCTGCATAAAACTTACAAACATGTTTGCTTTAAATACAATGCCAACTGCCGCAACCGCACTATTGCCATACTTTACTAAAAGCAAGTTTACAATAACAGTTGAAACACTCATTAAGCTGGAAAATAAAGCCATTGGTAAACCTGATATACAAATTGACTTACCTACTTTAAAAGTAAAGTATTTAAAGTTAATAGACATGTATTTGCTTTGTCTTTTAAAGTAATACACATAATACAAGCTAGCTAAAATATTTGAAATTGTCGTGGCAATTGCTGCACCTGCCGCGCCCTTATTAAATACAGAAACAAAAATAGGATCTAAGACAATATTGATTATTGTGCCAATCATTGAGCCAATCATAGCCTCTTTACTATCGCCACCTGCACGCACTATAAAACTTGCAGCTGCCGAAAAAATGATAAATGGTGCTCCTAAGGCGATGTAGAAAGTGTAGCCTTTAGCTAAATCTAAAGTATCGCTATTTGCCCCAAATAAAGTTAATATGCCATTTGGAAATACTAACAATATTACCAAAAAGATAATTCCAACCAAAATTGAAAAATAAGTCACAAAAGAAGAAACATTTTTAACTTCTTTTTCATCTTTTCTGCCAAGAGCCATACTTGCAATAGCACTGCCACCTGTTCCTAGCATATTAGCTATTGCCATAAACAAAATAAAAATAGGATTAGTCAAAGATACAGCCGCAACTTGTAAAGGATTACCAGTTTGGCCAACAAAGAAAGTATCGGCCATATTATAGACAACAGTAACCAAGCTAGAAATCACGCTTGGAATAGCCATCTTTTTTACAACATCGCCTACTTTATTTTCACTCATCCAACTATTGCTATCACTCATTATTTTTCCTCCAAATTCTTAAGCATCATATTTGTAACCTTCATAAAAACATCTAAATGTTCTTTAGAAATATTTTGAATTAATTGTCTTTCCGTTTCACAAATCTCGTTTTTAATACTATCTTTAATCTTCTTACTATCACTTGTAAAAACAATTTCCTTAAGTCTTTTATCGTTAGGATTACTAACCCTTTTAATCCAGCCCTTTTCTTCCATGCCACAAATTAGTTGCGTAGCAGAACTAGGTCTTAAATCAAATTCCTTTTCAATATCCTTTTGATAAACACTATTTGGGCTTGCCATAATATAATCCAAGACTAAAGCCTGAATATTGGTTAAACCAATCTTCTCTTGCGTTTTTTGAGATCTTCTTCTTAAATAATTTGAAATTCTATTAATTTGTCTTCCTACTTCCATAATTAAATTCCTTCGGTACCTAACTATTTTAGTTAGAATAAGACCAATAGTCAACGAAAAGATTAATTATTTTCAATGATGTTTAGTACACTTTTATAAAAGCCATCATTTTTACAAGTATCAGCAATATATTTAGCCTTAGATTTAATCAAATCATTGCCATTTCCCATAGCATAAGATTCACCAATATTCTCAAACATTGATAAGTCATTATTACTATCACCAAATATCGCAATCTCATCTTCCTTGAAACCATATTTAGCACAAAGGACCTTAATACCCTTATATTTGCTTGAAAGATTTGAAATAACTTCAACGTTGTTAGGATCAGAACTAGTACAAGCTAAGCCATTAATTAAACCAAGCTTATTTTCAATTTCTCTTAGCATTTCAAATCTTATACCATCAAGAACTTCTATCTTACAAAACTCAACGCTATTTAAAACATTTTTATTAAATTCTTTAATCGAATTAAAGAAATCACCACCAAATACATCCATAGAATTCTCAAAACTTTTAAGCATGATATCCTTGTTGACGATATAACGTTGATCCTTGGTATATAAAACATAACCAACTTTATATTCATTTAATACATCAATCAATTTGATAAAACTATCTTTTTTAAAATTTATAAGCGATAAAATTTCATCATTTTCATCTAGCACTAAAGAACCATTTACTAAAACCTTAGGACAAACGATATCTTTTAAATCTAGTATTGATAGTTCTGCAATATTTCTTCCAGTGGCAATCGCAAATTTTATACCCTTTTCCTTAAGCGAATTAATGGCTCTATAATTGTTATTTGAAAGTTTGCCCTTGTATAAAAGAGTTCCATCTAAATCACTTACAACGCATTTAATCATATGGCACTCATTATAACAAAAGATTATAATTACTTCATGAACATTAAATTATTTATCGTATTATTTCTAGTTTTACAATTTCTATGGAAAAGATGGCTTGTCTATCTAACTTGGAAGCAAAGGAAAAAGCCCCTACCTGATATCGTAAGTAACATTTATACCAAAGAAAGATATGAAAGTTATCTTAGTTACAAAAAAGAATATCGTAATATTGATTTAGGGATTAGTATCATCTCACTAATATTAGATTGCGTGTTTATCTTATCAAATTTCTATACTCTATTTGATAATCAAAATCCCTATATAAGTGCCGCCTTAACAGTGCTAGTAAGCCATGTAATATCACAAATTATTACTATTCCACTTAGTTATTACGCAACTTTTTCAATCGAAGAAAGATATGGCAAAAATAAGAAAACTAAAAAAGAATGGCTTAAAGACTATCTACTAAATCTATTCTTAGAAATAGTATTAAATATTGTTGTATTTGGCTTTATTATCTTTGTTTGTACAAGCCTTTCAAAATGGACTAATAACTTTGATATATCATATTTAAAATCATTTGTAATATGCGCCATTATTGTAGCCATCTTCTTTGTGATAATGGTTTTATTATCACTATTATCACTAGTTATTATGCGTATTCAATATAAGTTTGTTGAAATGGAAGACAATGATCTAAAAAAGAAAATTGAAGAATATGCTAAAGAGACTAAAAAGAAAGTTAGACATATTAAGGTATACAATGAATCAAAAAAATCAAATTCAAAGAACGCTTTCTTATTAAAACTATTATGGTATAGGGAATTTGGCATAGCTGATAACTTTCTAAATGAAAATGATCAAGATGAATTATTGGCTGTCTTATTACATGAAATAGGCCATTTAAAACACAAGAAAAACTTCTATAACTATCTAGTATATTTTATATATGCTATGTTATTTGTCTTTATCGTATGGTTATTACCAAATGGTGAATATGTAATAAAGATAAACTCTTATATTAACAATAGCTTTGGGCTAGAGTATACAAATTATATCTTGTCTTTGACAATACTTAGCTACGCTATTACACCATTATCTTTTATCTTCTCAATATACAACAATTATGTATCATGTATGGAAGAGAAGGAAGCTGACTTTAACGCAGTAGATCATGGCTATGGTCAATCCTTAATCAATACCTTTAATCAATTATCTAGTGATGAGTTAATTGATGTAAATCCTCACCCAATAGTTGAATTACTTGAATACGACCATCCAGGAATGTATAAACGTATTTCTTATATAAAAGAAAGAATTGAGCATAATAGTTAAAAAGAAGATTGTTTAAATCTTCTTTTTATTTGATATTTTTACTTAAGACAGCCTTTAATTTGTTAATTTCTACTGGCTTAGAAATAAAATCATCCATACCAACTTCAATAGAAGATATTCGATCTTCTTCAAAAGCGGAAGCCGTCATAGCAATAATAGGAATATTATTATTTTCGCTTCTAACCATCTTGGTAACTTCATAGCCATTGTAAACAGGCATTTGCACATCCATTAAAACACAATCATATTGTTTATTCATAATCTTTTCAAAAGCTTGTCCACCATCTTTTGCCCTATCAACAATAATATTTAAATCTTGTAAGATGATCGTAATTAATTCAGCGTTGATATCATTATCTTCTACAACCAAAATGTTTTTATTGCTTAAATCCTTAATCTCAACCTTTTCTTCTTCACAATTTGGCTTTTCTCCAATTCTTAAATCAATACAAAAAGTAAAAGTCGTACCTTCGCCAAGTTTACTTTTAACCTCAATTGTGCCACCCATCAAATCAATAATAGACTTAACAATAGGAAGGCCAAGTCCAGTGCCACCACTATCTTTTCCTTTAGAGGTTGTTTCTCTTACAAACTTATCAAAAACATGTGGTAGATATTCTTCAGACATGCCAACACCTGTATCCCTTACATCAACCACATATCTTGCATAACCCTCTTTTTTACTTTCGAGTTCTTTTACATCAATAGTTACAGAACCATTATTAGGCGTATATTTAATCGCATTAGAAACAAGATTTAATAATACTTCTCTAAACTTAACCTTGTCACAATAAAAGTAAGTATGCTCAATTTGTTTATTGATAGTAAATTTGATATTCTTATCAGCAGCTTGCTTTTCAAAAACGGAATATAAGTCTTTATCAATATTATCGCTATCCCATATTTCTTCATTCAATGTCGCATTACCTGATTCAATACGAGCTATATCTAAAATATTGTTTATAAGTGATAATAAGAAATTACTAGAAACCTTAATCTTATTCACATATGATAAACATTTTTCCTTATCATCATAACTATCTTCAATTAATTCGCTATAACCCACAATCGCATTCATTGGCGTTCTAATATCATGAGACATTGAATATAAATAATCCGTTTTAGCTTTGCTTGCCTTAATTAATTTTATTTCCGTTTCTCTTTTATATTGTTCATATAAGAAAGTATGAATAAAACAACTGCCAAACAAAAAGCCAATACTATAGGCTGGAAAGCTTGGCTTAAGCATTTGAATAAATGAAGAAAGTATAGGTGCAATACTAAAACAAAGTATAGCTACACTATCGGTCTTCTTTTTATTCATATTCTTTATAGCAAATATGCTAGATGAACCAAATATTGCAATAATCGCAAAAAGGCCTAAATACTTTAAACTAGAAATACTATAAACCAATTTTTCATTATCAAATAAGAATCTAGATAAAATTAAATTGGTAACCAAAACAGTGCAAACAAAGATTGCAAATATTTTACCTACCAATTTAAATAGTTTACTTACTTTTTCTTCTATTTCTAGATAATCAGAAATATAGGCCATCCAACAAAGGATGATATAGACCAAACACAAATTATAAGCCATAGCTGTATAACGCATAAGCTTAAAAATATTAAGCATCGATGAAAGGCCCCATAAGGCATCAATCACAAAAAAGTCAGCAATCGCAAATAAGAACCTTCTATATGGTCTAGCATTTACATAATCAGTTTTATAATCTACACCAAATAAAACATCAAAATTTATTAAAATATGGGTTATTAGTGCGATAATGCCAATCAAGAAATAAAAACTCACATCATTCATAAGCAAATACTACAATAATTTTTTTATTAAAGTCAAATTTAATGCCTATTGCTTATTCAAGATTTGTGTATCCCATTAAGTATTCATCTACTTGTTTAGCACATCGTCTACCTTCATCAATCGCCCACACAACCAAAGATTGACCCCTATGCATATCGCCACAACTAAAGACTCTATCCATATTTGTTTTATAACTTCCTTCTTTTGTTAAAACCGTATTTCTAGGCGTTGTTTCAATATTAAAGGCATCCTTTATATAATCCTCAAAACCCACAAAGCCAGCCGCAATAATCAACAAATCACAAGGAATCTTTTGAGCTGTTTCATTCATTTCGATAAGCTTACCATTTTCAAACTTAGTCTTAACGATTTCAATCTCTGATAATTTATTATCTTTAGTAATTAGTCTTTTAACGGTTGTTTCAAAAATTCGTGGATCTTTACCAAATACGGCAATAGCCTCTTGTTGGCCATAGTCCGTCTTTAAGACCTTAGGCCATTCAGGCCAAGGATTATCACTAGTTCTTGAAACAGGAGGCTTAGACATCATTTCAAGTTGGGTAATTGATTTGCAACCATGCCTAATACATGTTCCAACACAATCATTTCCTGTATCACCACCACCAACAATCACAACATGTTTATCTTTAGCAGAAATATAAGAACCATCTTTTAAATTATTATCTAGCAAACTCTTTGTTGTGCTAGTTAAAAAATCAACCGCAAAATAAACGCCATCCGTTTTATCAATACCCTCAACATTTAAAGACCTAGGCTTTTTAGCACCACAAGCTAAGACAATCGCATCATAATCTTTCAATAGTACTTCAGCTTCTTTTTTAGAAATATTTACGCCAGTATGGAACAAAACCCCTTCTTGTTCCATCAGTTTCTTTCTTCTTTCAATAACCGACTTATCAAGTTTCATATTGGGGATGCCATACATTAAAAGACCACCAATTCTATCTTGTCTTTCAAACACCTCAACATTATGTCCACGTTTATTAAGTCTATCGGCAACCGCTAAACCAGAAGGCCCAGCACCAATAACAGCTACACTTTTATCTGTTCTAACGCTAGGGATTTGGGGCTTTACCAAATCATTTTCAAAACCATATTCAATAATGGCATACTCATTTTCATGAATAGTAACCGGATCATCATTAACACCATTTAAACAAGCTTTTTCACACAAGGCGGGACAAACTCTTGAAGTAAATTCAGGAAAAGATGACATCTTTAATAGCCTAGATAAAGCGTGATTCATGTTACCCTTATAAACTTCATCATTCCATTCAGGAATTAAATTATGTAAAGGACAACCAGTTACCATACCCTTAAGCTTTAAAGCAGATTGACAATATGGTACCCCGCAATTCATGCATCTAGCACCTTGTTTTTTTCTTTCATCTTCGCTAATTGGAAGATGAAATTCATTATAGTTTTTAATTCTATCTAAAGGATCAACAACTGTATTGTCTTTTCGATTATATAAAAGAAAACCATCAATCTTACCCATCTTAAGCTCCCTTCTTCATAAGCTGGAACGCCTCGTATTCAGCTTTTTCATATGATAAACCTTGTTTTTCAAAATATGATATATTAGCCAACATTTTTGCATAATCATTTGGCAAAATCTTCTTAAAATCCTTAGAAACTTCATCAAAGTTATCAAGCACATTTTTAGCCTTTATGCTTCCTGTTTCCTTATAGTAATCAACAAGCAATTCCCTTAGCTCTTGTTTATCATATTTATCTTTTACTTCAATCATAGAAACAAGTCCTTTATTAAGTTTCTTATATAAGTCATGGTCACTATCAAGCACATAAGCAATACCACCAGACATACCAGCCGCAAAGTTTTTGCCTACTTTACCTAAAATCACAACTTTGCCACCAGTCATATATTCAAGGCCATGGTCGCCACACCCTTCAACTATTGCAATAGCGCCTGAATTACGAACACAAAATCTTTCGCCCGCAATACCTTCAAAATAAGCCTTGCCACTTGTTGCCCCATATAAGGCAACATTGCCAATAATGATATTTTCACAAGGCTTAAATCTAGCATCCTTATTTGGTGTAACCACAATCTTACCACCAGATAAACCCTTGCCAACATGGTCATTACTATCACCTTTTAAATAAAGTGACATGCCCTTTGGAATAAAGGCCCCAAATGATTGACCACCACCACCATCACATTCAACAACATAAGTATCTTCTTTTAAAGAGTTGCCACATTTCTCGCTAATCAAAGAACCAAGTAAAGTACCAGTAGTACGATTGGTACTAGATACATTTATTGAATATTTATAAGGCTTATTATTTTCAATGTAAGGCAAGAAAGCAGGAATAAGCTTAGTTTCATCGATTGTTTCATCCAAGTGGAAATCAAATTCTTCACCTTTTATATGATGACGAGAATTTGCTTTAGCATATTTGGTGTTAACTAGATTATCTAAGCAGATTGAACTATCATCCTTAACTTTCAGCATATCATTACGACCAACCATTTCATCAATGGTTTTAAAGCCCAATTTAGCCATTATTTCTCTTAATTCCATTGCGACAAACTTCATAAAATTTTCAACATGCTCAGGCTTACCCTTAAAGCGTTTACGAAGTTCTATATTTTGTGTAGCAATGCCAAATGGACAAGTATCCTTCGAACATACTCTCATCATCATGCAACCCATTGAAACCAAAGGCCCTGTAGCAAAACCAAATTCTTCAGCACCTAAAAGACAAGCAATCGCTACATCTTTTCCACTCATTAATTTACCATCAGTTTCAATGATTACTTTTTCTCTTAAGCCATTTTCAATCAAAGCTTCTTGAGCTTGGGCTACACCAAGTTCTAGAGGCATACCAGCATGATGTATTGAAGAAAGTGGAGCTGCTCCAGTGCCACCATCAAAACCAGAAATCAAAATAACTTGTGCCCCAGCCTTGGCAACACCGCTAGCAACCATACCAACACCAGCTTCAGAAACTAGTTTTACTGATATGCGAGCCTTATGATTGGCATTTTTCAAATCATAAATAAGTTGAGCTAAATCCTCAATCGAATAAATATCATGATGAGGAGGAGGTGAAATAAGTGATACACCTGGAGTGGAAAATCTAGTTTTACCAACCCAAGGATAAACCTTAACACCAGGCAAGTGGCCGCCTTCACCAGGTTTTGCGCCTTGTGCCATCTTTATTTGAATTTCACTTGCGCTATTTAAATATGCCGAAGTAACTCCAAAACGACCAGAAGCTACTTGTTTAATAGCCGAATTTTTGATGGTACCAAAACGGCTATCATCTTCACCACCTTCACCAGTATTGCTTTTTCCACCTAAAGTATTCATCGCAATAGCCATTGTCTCATGGGCTTCCTTTGATATAGAACCATAAGACATAGCCCCTGTTTTAAATCTTTTTACAATAGACTCAACACTTTCAACTTCATCAATAGAAATAGCTTTATTAATATAATTAAACTCTAGTTCATCACGCAAAGTATGAGGGGCCTTTTTAGCTAATAAAGATGTATACTCTTTAAATTCTTCATAGCTTCCATCTCTTACCGCTTTTTGTAAAGCCACAATGACATCAGGCGAATACAAATGTTCATTAGCTTCATCGTTGCTTCTTAAGCCATGATAACCAACAGAATCAAGTGTTGTATCAACACTAAGACCCAGTGAATCAAATGATTTATCATGGTTTTTAATAACTAACTTTTCAATTGTATCTAAGGTACATCCACCAACTCTCCAAGAGATTCCTGGGAAATAAGTTTCCACAAATTCTTTATCCAAACCAAGAGCCTCAAAAATCTTTGAAGATTGATAAGATTGAAGACAAGAGATACCCATTTTAGCTGCCGTCTTTACAATACCCGATAATAAAGCTTCATTATAATCATCAATCGCTGAATGATAGTCCTTATTAAGCATGCCTTTTTCAATTAGTTCAACTACTAAATCTTGGGCAAGATAGGGATTAATAGCACGTGCACCAAAGCCAAGTAAGGCCGCACAACTATGTACATCTTTAGCCTCACCTGTTTCAATAATTAAAGAAACTTTGGTTCTTTTTTTAGTATTTACCAAATGTGTTTCAACAGCACTAACAGCTAATAAAGAAGGAATGGCCACATGATTTTCATCAATGCCTCTATCAGACAGAATTAAAATATTGCAACCTTTATTATAAGCTCTATCACACGCAACACATAAGCCATCCAATGCCTTCTTTAAAGAAGTGTGTTTATAGTAAAGCAAAGAAATATCAGCTGTATGAAAACCTTCTTTATTTAAAGTGCGAATTTTCATTAAATCTAAGCTTGTTAAAATCGGATTATTAACTTCTAGTACACGGCAATTTTCACTAGCTTCTTTTAATAAATTACCATCGCTACCAATATAGACAGTAGTATCAGTTACCACTTTTTCTCTTATAGAATCAATTGGTGGGTTGGTAACTTGAGCAAATTGTTGATGGAAATAATCAAATAATGAACTTTGTTTATCGTTTAAGACTGCAAGTGGTATATCTCTTCCCATACTACAAGTTGGTTCAACCCCATTACTAGCCATAGGCAATATTACATTTTTGACATCCTCGTAAGTATAACCAAATACCTTATATAATTTATCTCTTTCTTCTTGACTATATTCATAAACCTTCTTATTAGGAATCTTAATATCAGCCAAATGCAAAAGATTCATATCTAGCCACTCACCATATGGCTTGCTGCTTGCATATTTATCTTTAATCTCTTCATCAGAAATAATACGCTTGCTTTTTGTATCAACTAGTAACATCTTACCAGGCATTAAACGTGATTTTTTGATAACATGTTTATCATCAATATCTAAAACACCTACTTCAGACGCTAATATCAATCTATTGTCATCAGTAACATAATATCTACATGGTCTAAGGCCATTTCTATCAAGAGTAGCACCCATGATATCGCCATCGGAAAAAATCATAGCCGCAGGACCATCCCATGGTTCCATCATTGTTGCATAGTAATGATAGAAATCCTTTCGGTTTGCATCCATCGCTCCATTATGTTTAAAAGGTTCAGGAACCATCAACATCATCGCTAAAGAAAGGTCCATGCCACTGTAATATAAAAACTCTAAAGTATTATCTACCATAGCTGAATCTGATCCAGCTGTATTTACAATAGGATATATCTTATTTAAATTATCATTTAATAAATCGCTAGACATCGTCTCTTCTCTAGCAAACATTCTATCCACATTACCTCTAATGGTGTTTATTTCACCATTATGGGCAATAAAACGATATGGGTGAGCCCTATGCCAACTTGGAGTAGTATTAGTAGAAAAACGTGAATGCACTATCGCAATAGCTGTTTGATATTCTTTATCCTGTAAATCCTTATAAAATTCTCTTAATTGATTTACTAAAAACATGCCCTTATAGACAATAGTTCTAGAAGATAGGGAACAAATATAAGTATCTTCATTTCCTTGTTCAAATTCTCTTCTTGTTATATATAACAAACGATCAAAGTCAATGCCCTTTTCAATATTGTTTGGCTTATCAATAAAAACTTGTTCAATACTAGGCATGCATTCTTTCGCCTTTTGTCCTAATATATCTTTATCAACAGGAACCTTACGCCATCCAAAAACGCTCAAACCATTCTTTTTAGCAATTACTTCAAACATTCTTTTGGCAAAAGTTATAGCCAATTTATCACTTGGTAAAAAGAACATACCAACACCATATTCTCTTTCACCTTTAAGATTGATGCCAATCTTATTACATTCCTTTAAAAAGAATTTATGCGATATCTGCATTAAAATGCCCACACCATCGCCAACTTGTCCACTAGCATCCCTGCCAGCTCTATGATCTAATTTTTCAACAATCTTTAAGGCATCATCCAATACCTTATAGTCAGCATGGCCATCAATATTAACTACACTACCGATACCACATGCATCTTGTTCAATACTTTCCCATATCCTTTTCATACAGCACCTCAAAAAACTTACAAGTATTATTGTATTATCTTTCAACAATTATATGAAAGTTATTTCATGATATATGAAAAAAATGATTATTTTGTTTCATATAATTATAAGTGGTCTTTATCTCATATTTTTTACCACATTTAGACCACTTATAATCTATTTAAATAAATCATCAAGTATTACTTGATTACCAACTAAGCTACTATACTTATTTTCCCTTACACCATAGGTTGTTATCATAGTAAGTTGTAGGCCATACTTGGTATTTGTATTTCTTCTAAAAGAATCTATTTTATTTCTTAATTTTAAATCATAGTCTTTATCAATAATAAATTCTTGATTAGAGAATTTAATCTCACATATATTAATTACTCTATCTCTTCTTTCAATTAATAAATCGATTTGAGCACCATTTGTTTTAAGCTGTTCATCTGCTTTTATATACCAAATATATTCTTCGCTTAAAACTCCAGAAATACCAAGTTTTATCTTGATTTGTTCAATATGATCTTTGCATAATTGCTCAAAAGTTAATCCAGACCAACTTTTTCTAGAAGGATTATCTATAGCCTTACTCCAATAATGTTCATCTTTTCCGTTATTATCCTTCAAAAATCGAAAATAGAAATTTGTATAGTAATCACAGGATTGATATAAAGCTTCTTTTTTTCTATTTCCATAAAACGACGACACCTTAACAAATCCAGAATTTATTAAATCTTCTAAGCTTTTAGAAAGTTTCCCATTAGCTTCAATACCAGTTATATTAGATATTTCATTTCTGGTATAACCACTTCTTTTTGAAGCCAAACATTCCATTATTTGAATATATCTATCGCTACTCTTAAAAAGTGTTTGGTATAAGTGGTCAAACTCATCCCATAGCTCAGCTCTTTTTCTAAAAAACAAATTATCAATATTATTAACATATGATAGTCCCGCATCCAATAAACTTAGATAATATGGAATTCCACCCATAATCATATAACATTCAGCTATGTCATAATTAGACCAGTCAACGCCCTGATTTAATAAAAATTCTTTAGTTTGGCCAAGAGTAAAGGGCTCTAAATAAATACGGCATGTTTGTCTATTAAACAATCCGCCTTTATTATTCGCAATATTGTCAACCATCCAAGAAGTAGCTGAACCACATATTACAAAAATCAGATTATCTTTACTAGTACCATAGTCATTCCAAAAGTATTCAAAGGCAGCCAAAAACCCAGATTTTCTAGTGTCTAGCCAAGGCATTTCATCAATGAAAAAAACTTGCTTTTTATTAGAATCTAATTCTTCTATATACTCTCTTAAATTATTAAAGGCTTCTGTCCAATCAATCGCAATAGCCTTTTTATTATTCGATCTTCTATTTAGTTCATCAGAAAAATTTCTAAGTTGAAACCGTCTTGATTGACCATACGCACCCGTTATTTTAAAGCTAATATTGTCTTTAAAATAATGATTCACAAGATAAGTTTTACCCACTCTTCTTCTTCCATATACTACGATCAGTTGAGCAGTCTTAGATTGCATACATTTATCAAGACGTTTACATTCTTTTTCTCTACCAATTAACATTTTCATGGCTATATTATAGCAAAAATAAATTATAAGTGGTCTTTATCTCATATTTTTTACCACATTTAGACCACTTATAATTTATTAAAACATAGAAAAAACCACCCAAATATGAGTGGTTTTGTATTTCTCTGTGTTTGAATAAATTAACGCTTAGAGAATTGAGGAGCACGTCTTGCACCCTTTAATCCATACTTCTTACGTTCTTTAGCACGAGAATCACGAGTTAAGAATCCTGCAGACTTTAATACTGGTCTGTAATCATCACCAACTTCAAGTAATGCTCTTGCGATGCCATGACGCATAGCACCAGCTTGACCAGTTAGACCGCCACCATAAACATTAATGTTAATGTCGTATTGGCCATCAGTTGCTGTAACAACAAGTGGTGATTTAACAACCATTCTTAAGACTTCTTGAGGTAAGTATTGTTCTAGAGGTTTACCATTTACTGTAATAACACCAGTACCAGCACTCATGTAAACACGAGCTACTGATGATTTACGTCTACCTGTACCAAGGTAGCAAACATTTGTTTTCTTCTTAGCCATTAGATTTCTCCTTACTTAAGCTCCATTGGCTTTTGTGCAGTATGAGGATGCTCAGCACCTTCATAAACAAACAAGTGAGTTCTCATACGATCACCTAACTTGTTATGTGGTAACATACCCTCAATCGCATGTTCCACAAGCTCAACTGGATGTTCCCTCTTCATTAAACCAATACTTCTACTCTTAAGACCACCTGGATAACCTGTGTGGTGATAGTAGGTCTTCTTCTCTTCTTGGTCGCCACTGTAGACAACCTTTGCAGCATTTAATACGATAACGTAATCGCCGCAATCAACATTAGGTGTGTAAGTTGGCTTATTCTTTCCTCTTAATACGTTAGCAACTTTAGTAGCAAGTCTACCAAGAGTTTGACCTTCAGCATCAATTACATACCAATCTTTCTTGACTTCTTCTGATTTTAGAATAGTCGTTTGACGCATATCTTTTTTACCTTCTTTCTTGTCTTACCGGGACAGGAAGCATACATGCCTAATTATTATATGTAAAGTGAAATATAATTTCAATAATAATTCGCTTAATTGTCTTCCTTTTGTTCCAATTTATTAACCAAATATTTAATAGCTGACTTACGCGTAATAATACCCATTAAGATATTACGATCATCAACTATTGGCACATAGTTTTGGATCATAATCAAATCCACAAGCTCCCTCATTGAAGTATCAACTTTCATAGCAGGAATAAATTTAGGTCTAATTATTTCCGTTATTTGTTTATTTTCAAGTTCATAAACCGAAACACTTTCTTCTTTTATTAAATTATACAAGAAGTCGCCTTCAGCCAATGAACCGACATATTCACCAGTTTCATGATTTACAACAGGAATGGCTGTATAACGATGAACTCTCATCTTCTCTAAAGCTTGTCTAATTGTGCAATCATGATCTAAATAAACTACTTGAGCCTTAGGCGTTAGTAAACTAAGAATATTATCTTTACTCATTAATTATCTCCATAGCTTTAACAAGTTGTCTGTCTTTGCTAGAATCCGTTCTATTTGCATAGATTACACTAGAATATAAAGAGCTATAAGTTTCCTCATCTAGTATTTCACTTTCACTTAAGCCATTATCTTTGCGATATTTATTCAATACAGTTAATGTTTCATTTGAAAAATAGCCATCACATCTATCAATATCATAGCCTAGATAATCAAGCATTAGTTGCACAGTCTTAACATAGCTTGATACTTCATCAACTTTTACAGTTTCTACATCGTCTAAAGAGCTAACTGTTTCATACATTACATCATGAAGTTTCACTTCAACATCAGGAATAATCCCAACCTTGTTTATTGAATTGTTATCAGGACTTGTCCAATAAGCCACTGTAACCTTTAAAGCACTGCCATCATTTAAGATATAACTTGATTGCATAACGCCCTTACCATAAGTTTTTTCACCAACAACAGTTACATTATCATGACCTTCTTTTAAAGCCATTGTCAATACTTCAGAAGCCGAAGCAGTAGACTCATTAGTCAATATTACAATCTTTTTAAAATTATCATAGTATGCATTAGAAATTGTATAGTCCGTATCGATGTTATTATCAGAATAAACCTTATGCATAACAATCTTATCTTTGCCAAGGAAGATACCCACAACTTCTTGCACAGCTGTCTCATAGCCACCAGTATTGTTTCTAAGATCTATTACAAGCCTATCTTCATCTTTATATTCATCAAGATATTTGATACATTCATTACCTGTATTAGTGCCAAAAGACATAATCTCTAATACAAGAGTGTCATTATATTTATAAGCATAAACAGTAGAATCAACATTACCTCTTGTAACATCAAAAGTAATTTCTTTATTACCTCTTTCAACAGTAATCTTTACAATTGTTCCTTCTTCTCCTTGAACAATAGCCTTGATTTCATCACTGCTCATTCCCTCAACTGTAGCATCATCAACTTTTTTAATTACATCTCCCGCAACCAAACCAGCCACTTCAGCTGGAGAATCTTTATAGACTCTTAATACAGTGAAATTACTACTATTATATTGAACACCAATACCAACATAATTCATATTTATATTGTTGGAATATTCATTCATTTCTTCGCTAGACATATAAGTTGTATAAGGATCATCACTAAAACTAGTCATCCCATAAAAAGCCTTATCATCTAAAGTGGTATCTAAGTCATCGTATTCATCACGATATAGCCAAGTGCTCTTTAAGCGCGATTTAATTTCATCAAGCTTACTATAAGATGAAACCTCACCCGTATTTTTAATTGTATAAGCAATTCCACCACCAACAAAAATACCTAATATAAATAAAAATATGCAACTTAAAACAACAAATATCTTCTTTTTCTTTTCTTGTTTCATTTCTTCTCTTTCTGACTTAAGAGGTTGTTTCTTAAGCTTAATAACAACTTTATTATCTTCCATGATTATCCTGGTAAATAGTTACGTCCATCAAGTCTGCATGGTGCAGAACCCTTAACTGAACAAATTGTACTTAAAGCATAGCTACCCCAACCGCAGTTAAACGATGTAGAGTAAACACCAGTATTTAACATTTCAATATAGGTACCAAGGTCTTCATTTTCGCCTTCACCTAAATAGAACATTTCAATATGACAATGTGGACCAGTAGAATTTCCAGAACTTCCTGCTCTAGCAATTTGTGTGCCTTGAGTTACAACACCCGTTCCATGAAGTGATCCAGCATATAAGTGTGAGAAAGTTATGGCATAAACAGTTCCATTTACACTACATAAGAAATAAATTTGGTTGCCACCATAGCCAACACCACCACCAGCGCCACCACAAGAATTACCTAAATAGCCCCAAGTATCACAATTATCATCCGAAATAACAATAACTCCATCCGCAGGGGCATAGATAGCCGAGCCTAGTGATACAGCATAGTCAATTCCTAAATGTACTCCACCGCCAAAGTCAGCAGGATAATATGGGAAACCAGATGAAATAGTAGAACCTGGAACTGGTGAGGTGAAACCGCCTTGGGGATCTAAATTAATTAAATCATCTAAGCTTAGATTGATATTAGCAATAATCTTGCTTTGTTCATCCAACTGGTTTTGATAATCCGCAATCGTCTCAGCTGCCTCATTAGCCGCAATCGTAGCTTGTTGACTTTTATATTCAGCCTCTTCTTGAGCGATCTGTAAATCTGTCATCTTTGTATCCAACTCACTTTTAGAAGCATCTAGTTCTGTCTTTTGTTGGTTTAAAGTATTAATAACATCCTCAAGTTGTTTACGGTCACTTTCTTCCTTAGAATTGATAGCCTCAATACCATATAGTCTTCTAAGCATATCCGAAAAGCCGTTAGAACCTAGCAAGAAGTCAAGCCAAGGAGAAAAATGCATTGTCCCTTGAGCGCTCTCCATTCTAGCTAAAACACGTGTATTTAATTCTTCAACTAAACTCTCTTTTTCCGCAATGCTTACTTCAAGTTCGCTAATCTTTGTATTTAATTCCTCAATTTGCGGTTGAAGTTCGCTAATTTGGGCATTTAAAGTCTCCACTTCTTGAGCCCATTGACTAGCTAAATTCCAATATTCTTCTTGTGAATTTTTTGCATTCTCAAGTTCTTGTTGCAAACACTGTTGTTTCTTTTTCGCATTATTTAATTTACATGTTTTATCATTATCATCACATTCTTGATAAGTACAAGAATCATCAGCACTAACGATAAGCGTTTTAACATTAAAACAATTTATTATAAATAGACAAGAAATCAAAATAGACAATAATTTCTTAATCATCTCTTACTCCTTAATAATCTTGAAACACTTAAATACGATCCAATAAAACCTACTACAATGCCAATTCCAAGTAAAATCAAACTTAGATAAATTATAAATGGATTTGGATTAACCAAAGTGAAAACACCCATTAAATTGCCATTTGTTTGATTATATACATAGTAATAACTCGCAATAATAGCACCAATTGGTATAATTGAACCCATCAAACCAATAATGACGCCTTCTACTAGAAATGGCGCTCTAATATAACCGTTTTTAGCACCAACATTTTTCATAATCCAAATTTCCGTGTCTCTTGCACGAATGGTAATTGAAATAGTGTTATATATTAAATAAACAGCTAATAAAGATAAAGCTAATACTAAAACACCACCAAATAAACGCACTTTCTCCAATAAATCAATCAAAAGATAAGTATTACTTCCACCATCATGGACTGAATCAATACCATTAATAGCCTCAATTTGGCCTTTAACGTTTTCTAAGTTTTGTCCATCTACAAGCGAAATCATGAAAGCATCATGGAAAGGATTTTGATCACGATATAATTCATTGAATTCCTTTATATCAGGATATTGTTCTACATAATAAGTAAATTCTTCATCCTTACTGCGATACTCAACACTTTTAACTCCATCAATCGCCTCAATTTGGCCTTTTATAGTGTCAAGTGTTGAATCATTTGTTACATCATAACTAACTAAAGCACTTAAAGAAATAGAATCTTCAATATCTTTTGTAATTATGTTTAAGTTATAAGTTAATATTAGGAAAAAGCCTACTAAAAGTAGTGTAATGGTAACTGATGCAGCAGAAGATACCGCCATACCAAAGTGTCTTCCTACACCAATAAAACCCTCTTTTATGTGTCTAAAGAATCTATGAAACATTACTTGTTTTCCTCTTTTAATTCTGTTTTCTTAAAAGGACTATCATTTTCCTTTATCTTATTTTCAAAAGCCATCTCAATCATATCGTCCTCAAAAATCAAATCATCACCAAAGTTATTTTCTTCAAGTTTTAATTCTTGTAAAGAAATAGTTTGGGTATCCGTCTTATCAATAGAAGTTCTAACATCTGCAATACCATCTTCCTTATCTCTAATGACATGACCATTATTTAATTCAATAGTTCTCTTTGGATGCTTTCTAACTGTCTCAATATCATGCGTAACAATAATGATTGTAGTCTTTTCTTCTCTATTAATACGCTCAAAAAGCTTAATAATCTCATTACTCTTTTTAGGATCTAGATTACCCGTAGGCTCATCAGCAATCAAAATCTTTGGTTTATTAGCGATAGCCCTAGCAATAGCAGTACGTTGTTGTTGACCACCAGATAATTCATTAGGGAATGAGTTATTCTTATCAGAAAGACCAACAAGTTTTAATACTTCCTTTACTCTAGGTCTTAACTTATCATTTGGTGTATCAACTACCTCCATAGCATAAGCTACATTTTCAAAAACAGTCTTCTTTGGCAAAAGACGAAAGTCTTGGAACACTACACCAATATTTCTTCTATATAAAGGAACTTTACGTTTTTTTAGTTTACCGACATCAACCGTATTCTTCTTAGAATTTTTACGCTTGTCCATCTTAACACCAGTAACAGTAATACTACCACCAGTAGGAACCTCTTCCCCATCTAGTATTTTAATCATCGTAGATTTACCACTACCAGTTTCACCAATTATATAAACAAATTCCCCATCTTTAATACTAAGGGAAATGTCATTTAAAGCGTGCGTTCCATTCTTGTACGTTTTACAAACTTTATCAAATTTAATCATAACTACATCATTATACAATACCCCGTCAAATACATAGGTTTTTATTGTGTACTTTTCCTGAATTTTTTATAATATAAGTGACAGGAGGATTAATTATGAAACTTATTTTAGCTATAGTATCTAACGATGACAGCGCATCAGTAAGTTCCTCACTTAATAGTAACCATTTCCAAGTAACAAAGCTTGCTACAACTGGTGGTTTCTTATCACTTGGAAATACAACATTAATTGTAGGTTGCGAAGATGATCAAGTAGATAAGGCAATCGAAATTATCGGCAATGAATCAAAAAGAAGAACGGAAGTTGCTCCATCTAGCGCATCATTCATGTCAGGTGAATTTGCTCCAATGCCAATAGAAGTTACTGTTGGTGGTGCAACAATATTTGTACTAGATGTCGATAAATTTGTAAAACTATAATAATTAAGGAGCATATGCTCCTTTTTTATTTGATTATCTCTTTTACAAAATCAAGCATTTTATCTACCTTTAGATAATTGCTACTAAACGAATATGAATAATCATTATAACTAAATGTAATTAGCGTATTATCATCATTTTGCTTAACGCAAACTTCAACACCATCTATGTTTGTATTGTTGATATTAATATATTTATTATAATCACCTGAAATATCTTTATTTCCTTTAGCTTTTCGACAAATTAGATTGTCGTTGTTATTAATATAAGTAATCTCTAATATTTCATTATCAATAACTATAAATGATAAATTATCATATTCGCTTAAATCCAAGCCAAATTCAAAGCCAATACTCTTTTCTGCCTCTTTTAAACTACTATATTCAACAAGCGGATTAACAACTTGTGCATTATCTTTCACCATATTCATATTAATCATCTTAATACCAAATATAGTTACAAACACTAAGCCAAATAATGCCGGAAGATACTTAAAAAGGTGTCGTTTTTCTTTTTTATAAACTAAAGGCATAGCCTCTTCAATATATTTATCATCTATATCATTCATCGCTTTTAAAATATCTATACTCTTCATAGGTCATACCCCTGCCTAATTAAATACTCTTTCAAACCATCTCTTGTCCTTTTTAAAGACATCTTCACACCACTTACACTAAGTCCATATTCCTTAGCTATTTCCTCAATACTAGACATATAAAAATAACGTCTTACAAAAATAATGCGATTTTGTTTGCTTACCGTCTTTAAAAAACGGTTAATATAGTCTTTTAACATATTGTAGTTAACATACTCTTCAACATTATTTTCACCAAAACAATTGCTAAGTTCATCAAGAGCTAAATCACTTTGTGTTCCTGATCTTTTTTCAGCACTATATTTTTCAAACATATTTATAGCGATATTTCGACAAATCTTGCCAACAAATAACCCTAATTTGCTTGGTCTATTACTAGGAATGCAATTCCAAGTCTTAAGATAAGTATCATTTAGACACTCTCTAGCATCTTCATAGTCAAAAAGGATATTGTAGGCAATCTTACCACAATACTTTTCATACTTATCCTTGGTATGCTTTATAGCCATCTCATCCCTAGACCAATATAAATCTACAATATCCTTATCTTCCATATTTAATCCAAAAAATCAACAAGCTCGCTAATAGTATCTAAACTTAAGCCACCACTAGAAGTGATAGAATAGGCATAATCGCCATTTACCCAACTTGCTAAATTGTAATTATTACCATCACCCTTTAAAGTGACACCATCTACATTCTTAACAACATCATAATTATTATAGTCGCCAGAATTATCTTCATTTCCCTTAGACTTTCTTAAGATGACATCATCATATCTTACTTCGATTTCTTCATCATCCATGACTTGAATTAAACTAATGCTATTTCCATCAATAGAATCAGGTACCGCAAAATCAAAACCAACAATATTTTTTGCCTCATCAATAGTTTTTACTTCACTCCATGGGTTAGCAATCTGGTTATCCTCACTCTCGATAATCTCTACATCATCTACTTTAGCAGTATTATTGTTTTTACTACTACAACCAACAAGCGATAGGACAGCCATAGAAGCTGTAAGAACAGTTAATGTTTTCTTTAAATTTTTCATTTTCTTCTCCTTTGTAAGTATCCTTACAACTATATAGACAAGAAAAACACTTAATTAGTCACAATAAAATTTCAAAATATCAACAATTCCATCCTCATCAACATTTTTATCTGAAACATATTCTGCAAGTTCTTTTATCAAAGCAGTTCCATTACTTGGACAAGCACTATGAAAGTCCTTATTAAACATCGATATATCATTTTGGTTATCACCAATAACAAGCACTTCATTGTGTTTTATACCTAAGTAATCACAAATCCTATTTATCGCATTACCTTTTGAAGCATCCTTATGATGACATTCTAGAAAACGTGGCGTTGAATAATCACCAACACATTCATTTAAACTTTCGCCATATCTTCTAATATTTTCCAATGTTTCACTATCTTCAGACATAAAACATACTTTATAAACATCTTCTTTTTTAACTTTATCAATTAATTCATCATAGCTAATCACATAATACTTGATATTAAATACTGTATAGAATTCTTCATAAGCATAAATAGCGTCAATAAAATAAACCCTTGGTGTAACATTGATTTTGCGCCCATATTCAATCAAAGAGATTACATCTTCCTTATTACAAAGACAATTGTAGATGATTTTATTATCCAGTTTTACATAAGACCCATTGCCACAAACCAGATTTGAAGTATCAATATATTCACTAAGAAAGTGCACATCATATGGTAAACGACCAGAATTAATAATAAATTTAATTCCCTTATCTTGTATTTTTTTAAGCATTTCTATTTTATTTAAAGAAAGAGTCTTATTTTTGCCAAATAAAGTATTATCTAAATCAGAAAAAACATATTTAATTTCTAGGGGATTAACAACATCCACAAAACTAAATTTGCCATCTTCATATTCATATGTAACTAATCCACAATTAGGAATCTTAAAAGAAGGATCTTCATGTTGGCTAACATAATAATAAAAAGCTTTGCCAGAAGCTGAATGTGAAAACACAAGCACTCTATTATTTTCTTCCATTATCTTTTTTAAGCAACCATACATGCGCTTGCCAGCTATTTTTAAGTTTTCACCACCATGATCTGTATAATCGCCATTGCACGCAAGACATAAATGATAATCTTTACCATCTAAATCACCATAATTAACTTCTGTTAAATCTTCAACAACTTCTCCATCTTTGCCCGTTACAATTAAACAAGTATCATTTGTTCTTTTAAGTGGAGAAACAAACGCTTTATCATATTCTATGTGGTTATCTTCAATATATCTTTTTAAAGCCAAGGCTTGATTTATTCCCTTTTTAGTTAAATCAGAATTTACTCTACCTTGAGCAATACCCATTGTGTTATATAGGGTTTGACCATGTCTTATAAAATACAATCTTTTTTTCATATCAATATAATACAATTTTTTGTGTCTATAATATTAACAATGGAAAACAAATTGCCTAAACTATTTTTAAGTACGCTATACATTAGTTCCTTCACCTTTGGTGGAGGCTTTGTTATTGCGACATTTATGAAAAAGAAGTTTGTTGACGAGCTACATTGGATAGATGAAGAAGAAATGCTAGATTTAATAGCTATTGCCCAATCTAGTCCAGGTGCGGTAGCGGTAAATTGCGCTATTGCGGTAGGTGAAAAAATAGCTGGTTTTAAGGGCATGATTATCGCCACACTAGGAACAATTATTCCGCCAATGTTTATTCTAACTATCGTATCCTATTTTTATAATTTGTTAATTGATAATGTGGTATTTTCCTTATTATTAAAGGGCATGCAAGCAGGCGTGGCGGCTATTATTTTAGATACGGTTTTAACGCTAGCTAACAACATTATTAAAACAAAGAACTATTTAAATGATTTAATCATGGTTATAGCTTTTATTTTAGTCTTTTTCTTTGATGTAAACATCATATATATCATATTAGGTGCTCTTTTAATCGGGATAATTATCGCTTTAAGGAGAAAAAATGATTTATCTTGAGCTATTTTTAAGTTTTTTACAAGTAGGACTATTTTCAATAGGTGGAGGCTATGCCGCTATTCCCATCATAGAAAGCCAAGTTGTAGAAAAATATGCTTGGTTATCTTTAAATGAATTTACTGATTTAATAACAATCGCCGAAATGACACCAGGACCAATAGCTGTAAATAGTGCTACTTTTGTAGGTATTAAGATAGCAGGAATACAAGGCGCTATAATCGCGACATTAGCCGTTATTTTGCCATCATTGTTTATTGTATCTTTGCTAGCGAATATTTACTTCAAATATCGTAATATTGACTTTATGCAAAAAATACTAAGTACTTTAAGGCCCGTTATTGTTGCCCTTATTGCTAGCGCTGGTCTATCAATTTTATTAAATGTCCTATTTAGTGGAAATATAAGCATTGATAATTTGAATATTATCGCACTTATTCTATTTATATTATGTTTTATAACTATTCGCAAAAGTAAAATAAACCCCGTTTTAGCCATGCTTATAACGGGGATAATATATACAATAATTAATTTAGTTTTATAAATAACATCCTATCTTTTTTATTGATGTCTTTAAACACTTTAATATCCGCATTTTTAAAGTGTTCTCTAGCTAAAGCTGTTAGATTTTCTTTTTGATCATAACCCATTTCAAAGAAAAGAAGTCCCTTATCTTTCATAACCAAATGTGCTTTTTCAAAAATCATACGATAAAACTTTAAACCATCATCGCCACCAAATAAGGCAACATGTGGTTCATAATCTTTAACGCTTGATTCCAACACCTCATCTTGTTTGATATAAGGAGGATTAGATACTAAAATATCTAATTTTATATTATTTTCAATAAGCGGATCAAGCATAGAACCCTGCATAAAAGTGACATCAGCCCCATTGTTTTGAGCATTTCTTTTCGCTACCATTAGTGCATCATCAGAAATGTCACTAGCATAAACCCTTAAGTTATCTTCTTCCTTTTTAAGGGCAATAGCTATCGCTCCACTTCCCGTCCCAACATCAGCTAAAGTAATCTTTTGGCCATTAAAATATTCATCATATTTAGATAATACCAAGCCAACAAGTTCTTCAGTTTCAAAACGAGGAATCAAAACATTTTTATCTACCAACATTTTATAACCATAGAAATAAGAATATCCCAAAACGTAATTTAATGGTTCGTTTTCCTTTAATTTATTTACACCATCAATAAATCTATTAACCACTCTTATATCAGCTTCATTATCTTTTTCCATGTATAAATTAATATCATATTCATTACATAGTTCAAAAAGAAAAGCCCTTAATGTTTCCTTATCATTAAAGACTTTCTTATATTCATTTAATAAATCATTATAGCTGCTCATTTAAAAGCTTTTCCTGTTCTTCATTTTTAATAAGCGCATCAACCACATCATTTAATTTACCTTCCATGATACGGTCTAATTGATTTATGGTAAGACCGATTCTATGATCGGTTACTCTATTTTGTGGATAGTTATAAGTTCTTATCTTCTCACTTCTATCACCAGTACCAATCTTACTCTTTCTAGCCTCGCCAGCCTCTTTTTCTTTTTGTTCCTTATAGAAGTTGAAAACTCTCGCCTTAATAATTCTTAAAGCTGTTTCCTTATTTGCAAGCTGGTTTCTACCATCTTGACAGTTTACTGTAATACCAGTAGGCTTGTGTACAATTCTAACAGCACTATCTGTTTTATTGATATGTTGGCCACCAGCGCCACTAGCACGATGTGTTTCAATTTCTAAATCACTATCTGGAATTTCAACGTCTTCATCTTCTACATCAGGCAAAACAAACACTGTTGCCGTAGAAGTATGAACTCTGCCTTGAGTTTCCGTCTTTGGAACTCTTTGAACACGATGCGCCCCAGATTCAAACTTGAAGTGACGATAAGCATCTTGTCCCTTAACAGAAAAGCTAATCAAAGCATAGCCGCCAGCTTCTGATTCACTAGACTCCATTACTTCGGTTTTGTAGCCCATATTTGCAGCATAATAGTTATACATACGATATAAGTCACCCGCAAAGATATTACCTTCATCGCCTCCTGCAGCACCTCTTATTTCTACAAGACAATCGTATGCATCTTCAGGATCACGAGGAAGAAGTAATTCTTGAATGTGAACATCCAATTTTTCTAGCTTCTCTTTGGCATCAGCTAGTTCCATTTCCGCCATTTCCTTAATTTCAGGATCGGAATCATTAAGCATCTCATTGGCACCCTCTATATCACTGGTTAACTTTTTATATTCTTGATAAGCATCATAGGCACCCTTTAAAGTAGCTTGTTCCTTAGAAAGTTTAGTAAAAGTTTTGACATTGCTTACAACATCATCCTTTAACATTTCCTCGCCAATTTCCAAGTATCTTTTTTCTATATTCTCTAATTTAATAATTTTTGCATCCATTAATATACCTCTGGTTTTGGCTTACCGATAACTTCATGACACTTTCTGCATCTAGCTTCATAGCTTTCTGCCGCACCAACAAGAACGATTGGATCTTTGTATTTGGCTGGTTTGCCATTAATAATTCTTTGAGTTCTAGTTGCAGGAGCACCACACTTATTACATACAGCAGTAAGTTTAGTAACAAACTCCGCTTCTGCCATAAGCTTAGGCATTGGACCAAATGGTTCGCCTCTAAAATCAGTATCTAGACCTGCCACCATAACTCTAATGCCCTTATCTGCCAAAACATTACATACATCACTAATACAGTCATCAAAAAACTGTACTTCATCAATTGCTACAACCTCTGTATCATCATTTACTAGTTCTAGTATTTCTACAGCCTTTGTCACAACAACACTTTCAACATTACTTCCAGCATGTGACACAACCTTTGTATTTGAATAACGATTATCAATAATAGGCTTAAAAACCTGAATTTTCTTATGAGCGAATTCTAAAACCTTTACTCTTCTTATTAATTCTTCCGTTTTTCCGGCAAACATGCAGCCCGAAATGGTCTCCAACCAGCCGTCGGCGTATCTTTGATACATATCATTATCCTCCTGTATAGTCATACAATATTATGCCACAAAAAAGTAAGGATTTAACCTTACTATTTTGTACCGTATTTCTTGTTGAATTTTTCAATTCTACCAGCTGCAGCCGTAAATCTTTGACGACCAGTATAGAATGGATGACATTTTGAACAAGTATCAACTTTGATTGTATCGCCTTTAGCTGTTGAACTTGTTTCGAATTCTGCACCACATCCTGCACATACTACCTTTACCTTATGGTAATCTGGATGAATACCTTCTCTCATATCTTTTCTCCCTTCACGCCTTGGACTATCAATCAGCCCAAAGAAAGTTACGCTTTAATATATTATCACGAAAAATTTATTTTTTTCAACAAACTTTATTATTCACCAATAACTGTCGCATCATAGCCAAAATACTTATTTGATAATTCAGCTAAAGTGCCATCATTTCTTAGTTCTTCTAAAATCTTGTTTACTTCTTCGATTAAAGAATTTGTACTATCATCTTTTTTAGAAGCGATTACAGTCTTTTCTGGTTCTGTCTTATCAACAATCTTAATGCCTGCATCATCGCCCTTTTCTCTTAAATAGTCATTAAATACTGAAAGCGAATTAATCGTGCAATCCGCATCACCTCTTGTAAGAAGCTGAATAGTATCTGAGAAAGTTGTGATGTATTGATTTGTTGCCCCATATTCTTCAGCCATTTCAGCATAGCTAGATCCAGGAGAATTGGTATTAACCTTGCCCTTGATATCTTCAAAAGAATTAATATCAGTATTACTTTCTAAAACAATCAATACTGTTTGATCATATAAATAAGGTTCAGAGAAATTGAATGACTTAGCTCTATCATCAGAATAAGTAATACCGTTAATACCTAAATCAAAGGCGCCTGATTGTACACCAGCCAAAATAGAGTCCCAGTCTGTTTCTTTATATTCAACTTCAACACCCAACTTATCCGCAATCAATTTGCCAAGTTCAACATCAAAGCCTACAAGTTCATTAGTCTTTTCATCATGGTATGTATAAGGTGACCAATCACCCTCGGTAGCTACAGTAATAACACCCTTTTCTTTAATTTGGCTTAATAAATCGCCACTTGCAACATCACTGCTTGTATCTTGTTTGCTACATCCTACAAGCGCTAATACCATCAATAAACTTAAGAATAAATTAAATAGTTTCTTCATCATATCTCCCTTTCACTAACATTCTTAATAAACTGTTTTATACGTTCATTCTTTGGATTTTCAAAGAATGTCTTAGAATCTAAATCCTCCAATATCTCACCATCTTCAATAAATAAGACTCTATTGGAAACATTTTTCGCAAAACTCATTTCATGAGTTACCACAATCATAGTGATATTTTCACTCGCTAATTGTTTCATTACCACCAATACTTCATTAATAAGTTCTGGATCTAAAGCACTAGTTGGTTCATCAAAATAAATTACTTCAGGCTTATAAGCTAGTGCTCTGGCAATCGCTACACGCTGTTGTTGGCCACCTGATAAACTAGAAGGATATTGCTTAGCTTTATTATCCATGCCAACCTTTTTTAAAGCCTCAAGCGCCACTATTTCAGCTTCCTTTTTATCCATTTTTCTAGCCACAACAAGGCCTTCCATAACATTTTCTAAAACAGTCTTATTTAAAAATAGATTATAGTTTTGAAAAACAAAACCAGTTTTCTTTCTTATTTTAGCGACATCGTTTTTAGAAATAGTCTTTAAATCATATTCCACGCCATCAAAGATTAGTGTCCCTTCATCTGATTGGTTTAGAAAATTAAGACATCGTAAGATGGTTGTTTTGCCACTGCCACTTTTACCAAGTATCGCAATAACATCACCATCATTAATCTTAAAATTAATACCCTTTAATATCTCTTGGCCATCAAACTTCTTATGTAAATTTTTTACTTCAATCATTTAACACCTCCATAGAAATTAAGTTTGTTTTCTACAAATCTTTGAATAATCGAAACAACACTACAGAATATTAAATAAATAAAGGCTGCCTCAAGATATAAAACAAATGGTTGAAATACTCTGCCATTAACAATCTGAGCTTGTCTAAACATTTCGACAACCGTTATTGTTGAAGCCATTGAAGAATCTTTGATTAGGGCAATAAGTGAATTCATTAAAGAAGGAAAAGCTGTTCTTAAGGCTTGTGGCAAAATTATCCTAAACATAATTTGAATATAATTCATACCCACACAATATCCAGCTTCCATTTGACCACTTGGTACCGCATTTAAACTAGCGCGCATCGTCTCTGACATATAGGCACCTTCATTTAATCCTAAAACAATCAAAGCACATACAAACGGATTAAAAGTAATACCCAAACTTGGCAAGCCATAGAAGAAAATATATAGTTGTACCAAAAGAGGTGTTCCTCTAACTATCCAAATATAGATCCTGCTTAGTGGCGTAAGTACTTTAATATGTGCATAATTTATAAAAGCAACAACAACCGATATCACAAAAGCCAAAATAAACGCTAAAAAGGCCAAGGGGATAGTTACCGTAAGACCGAGTGATAATATTTTGGGAAATGAATTTGCGATTATTTCAATAATTCTATCTGACATTTTAATTCCTACCTTTTTACTAGGCAATTAATATGTTACTTTCAATATCCTACCTTGTCAATAGGATTTAAACCCTTATAATAAAGATATGTTGATATCTTCAAAAAGCACCTACGCCCTAAGAGCTTTAGCCTACATGGCAAAAAATAATGGTGAAAATAAATATATTTGTCTATCATGCATTGCTTGTGATCTAAATATTTCTCGAAAATATTTAGAATCCATCATGACACAACTTGCCAAAAGTGGTCTGGTTGATGTAAGTAAGGGTAAATGTGGTGGCTATAAACTTAATCGAAAACCAGAAGCATATACCCTATATGATGTTTTAATGATTACCGAAGAAGAACTAAAGACAACTTCTTGTTGTTGTGTGGGGAGCGATGGTACTTGTAAAGAAAAAGAATGCTGTTCAGTACTTTGTATTTATAGCGAACTACATGATTTAATCAATGACTTTTTCAAAAATAAAACAATAAAAGATATCATTGATTGATAAAATTATAGTAGGAGGCTATTATGCGAAGTAATAAACAAATTATTTACAGTATCATTGAATTTCTATTTTTCACTATTTCAGCCGCAATGTTTGGCTTTGCCTCACTATTTCTATTAAATAAAGGCTTCTCAAATGGCCAAATAGGATTAATATTAGCCCTGTCCAGTGTCTTTGCGATAGTGTTACAACAATTAGTCGCTTTATTTATCAAGAAAAGCAATTTCAATTTAAATAGACTTCTTGTAATACTTTATATAATTGTCGCCATTTTATCGTCAGTCTTATTTATATTCAAATTAAAAGGCATAAGCTTTGCGATTGTCTTAATTTGTCTATTTTTTATTCAAAAGGCTAGCGAACCATTTATAACTGCCCTTCATTCAGGCTATAAAGAAATACAATTTTCAATATCTAGAGGCTTTGGTTCTCTAGGCTATTCTATAAGCAACTTTGCAATTGGTCAGATTTTAGCGAAATTAGCTAGTGACTATTTACCTATTATTTATATAGTTCCGACAGTTTTATTAGTTATTTTCCTATTGATATTTAAGGCGCCAAACACAAATGACAATCAAGAAATCAAAAAAGAAGATAAAATCAATCTTATTCATGATTATCCACATTTCTTCTTATTTCTATTAGGTGTTATGTTTATTGCGGTAACCCATAATTTTACAGAACTATTTCTTTTACAAATAATTTCTAGAATTGGGGGAACAAGTGCTAACCTGGGAACAGCTGCCGCTATATCCGCAATAACCGAATTACCAGCTATGATTTTATATAAAAAATATTATAAAAAACTAGGTAATCGAAACTTATTGATGTTAGCAGGAATTATGTGGGTAACAAAAAACCTACTTATTGCCCTAGCACCTAATATTTATTTTGTATACGCTGCTGAACTTTTGCAGTTTGTAAGCTATTCAATTTATGTACCAAGTACCGAAAGACACTTATCACACGTTATACCATCTAGCGAATATCTAAAAGGCCAAACATTAATATCTAGTTGCCTTGTAATTGGAAGCTTAGTCGCAACTTTATTGGGAGGCTTTCTAATCGACAAGATTGGAATAAATACAACCTTAATGGTTATGCAAGGCTTTTCTTTAATTGGGATAATTTTATTTATTATCTCAATTAAACAAAGTTTAAAAGTTATTCCAAGAGTTAAATAGCTACTTTAAAGTGTCATAAGCTAATTTATAGTAGTCATAAATAAGAATATTTCTTGAAACAAGATATTTGTTATTTATTTCATTGTTCATTTTCTCTATATATTCATCGCTAACTTCATCACCATTACTGATGAAGTTTTTGTTTACATATGAATATTTTCCTTTATCATTTAGCCATGAATAATCCGCAAAAATAACCAAACCTGGACTATTTGACATAATATCTTTGCCAACCATTAAACGTGAATCATAATCAATACCAAATAGATTTAATACAGTAGGCAATACATCAATAGTATTGCATAGTTTATCAACTTCAGTATATTCCATTTGGCTATTATAAATAATTAGATTATTTTTATATAAGCTAAATTGATCAAGACTTTCCCCAGCCATTTCTTCAACATACTCATCATCCATAAAATAAGGGTGATGATCAGCAGCTAAAACAATTACCGTGTCATCTAATTTACCAGCTTTTTTAAGCTTATCAATCAAAGTAGTCAAAGCTTTCTCTAGCTCTAAGTTAGCACTTATATAAGCCTTTACAGTATCACTATAAGGTAAATCAGCTACTAAATCCTTGTTTTTTTCAGCCATATCATTATAACCAAAGCCCCATTCACCATGTCCTGAAACAGTTGCATAATAAACCATAAATTTATCATCATTAATATAATCATCAATGCTTGCCTCAACCATTTCTAAATCCGATTCTGGGAAAATATCACAAGTCATCTTTTCTTCAAGTCCATTATAACAAGCCTTATAGTTATCAAAACCTAAGGCACTTAGATATTTATCTCGAGATTGAAAAGCATAATAATAATCATGATAAGCATAAACATTATAGTTTTCTTCCTTAAATAAGCTACCCAATCCATAAGGGAAATAATTGATATAACCATCATTGTCTTGAATCCATTGCCAATTAAGAGTTTGTAAATCTGGCAATAAACCAGTTAAAAGAGAAAACTCTCCACCAATAGTTGATAGATTAGTTGGTGAATAATAATTCGAAAAGTATAAGCCACTATGAATCATCTTATACAAAGTAGGCGTAAGCTTTTCATCTACCATATAGCCATCAAAAGATTCAGCCATAATATAAATTAAGTTCTTTCCTTTAAAATAACCGGTATATTCATTAGTGTAAGTACCAGTGGAATTAGAAAAATACTTATTCATACTTAAAACAGTACTATTATCAGAGTCAATACTATTAAAATCAATATCACTTATTTGCCTTTTAATTTCCACCTTTTCTTCTACTTCTTCTTGTACGGTCTCATCTGTTTCAATATCACTTGTTTCAATTTCTTCATCAAAAGCTCCACCATTGAATATTTCAATAATCAAAGAAGGGCCAACACCAAAATACTCAATATTTTGTTTATTATTGAATTTATTGAAGTAAAGATCATATGTTACACCATTTAAAGATACTAGGAAAAGGAAATAGCTCAATACTAAAGCTACAAAGCTTAATACATTGATATCTTTTTCAATCTTTTTAGTAAGTAGTATACCTACAATAAAAGGTATGATTATCAACAAGATGTTTAATATATTATCTTTTAATACCGATACGGTAGTATTGGTAAAAGCACCTGTTGTAAATTGAGTATACATATTAAGGACACTTAAGGAAATACTAACATTAAATACTTTCTTAACAATTAAGGCTGCACCATAATAAAAGCACAATATAAAATTAAAAATATTGAATAAAAAACGATTTATTTTCTTGGGAATTAAATTGGATACTATGCCAAGTCCAATACCCATATTGATGGAAATAAACAATAAAGAAAGAATATTACTAGTGATGCTTAGATTTTGTAGTATCCTAAATAATAATTCTTCATAAACAATAAAAAATACATAAAAAATAATATTAAACATGCTTAATATTATAAGTCCAAATAAAAATAAAAAAACATCTAATTAAAGATGTTTAGTCCTCACTTACAAGCTTATCATAACCACTTTCTTCTAAATACTTTGAAAATAGCTTTCTAAACTTATCTTCTTCTCTTATTTCAATTTCATAAGTGTGTGTATCCATGTGCTTGTCATATAAAGCGATAGTAGCCAAAGAAATGTTAGAACAATGGTCAGAAACTCTTTCAAAATTATTTAAGATATCACTAAATACATAACTACTTTCAATGTTGCAACAACCCTTTTGAAGACGCGCAATGTGATTTTCTCTTAACTGGTCAGTAATCTTATCAACTACTTGTTCCATAGGTTGAACATTATATGATGTATCAATATCATTGGTGATAAAGCTATCTACTGCCATAGTAGAAACTTTTTTAATTGCCGACTTAAATATTTTTAATTCTTCCTTGCTATGATCGGAAAAGACAATCTTGTCTTCATTTATTTTTTGAGCAATTTGTGCAATGTTTAAGGCATGATCACTAATTCTTTCAAAATCGCCAACACTATGAAGGTAGCGACCAACAATTCTAGATTGATAACCATTTAAAGACCTAGCAGCCATTCTAGTTAGATAAGTATTTATCTTATCTTCATATTCGTCAATAATCTCTTCTTGTTTCTCAATTCTTTCATATTCTTTTTCATCATAATTGCCAATTAAATTCAAGGCATCAAATAGAATTTTTAAGGTTTTATTAGCCATGGCATTAATTGCATTAGAAACATTTTCAACGGCTAATGGAGGATATTGTAAGAAACGTTCTTCTAGTTTATTGATTTCTTCCATTTGTTCATCATTTGACGCATCGTTTTTAACCATCATATTAACTACTTTTTCTATAATCTTAATAAATGGATATAAAATCGCAATCATCGCCACTCTAAGCAAAGTATTTGTTAAAGCTACTGATATTGGATTGACAATCATGTTGAATTGTTGCTTAAAGATGGCGCTTAATATCGAGTAAATAATCATGACAATAATACCACCAAAAGTATCAATTACAAGATATGAATAAGCTGCCTTTTTGGCTTCAGCAATTGCACCAATTGAAGAAATAATAACTGGTAAAGATGCACCAATGGCAACACCAATCATAATAGGAACAGCCGTATTTAATGTTATGACGCCAGTTGTCGATAAAGCCTGAATAATACCAATGGCTGCAGAAGCGCTTTGAACAACAGCTGTAAAAAGCAAGCCAAAGCCTATTCCTAAAAATGGATTAGATAAGGTGGCAAATAAGTTTAAGAAAGTTGGATCGCTTCTAAGCCCACTAACCGAACCAGACATTTGTTCCATGCCAACCATCAAAACAGTAAAACCAAGTAATATTTCACCAATATTTTTTTGTTTTCGCTTTTTACTGCCCATGATAAGTACAATACCCACCACACCAATTATGGCCGCTAAGGAGCTAGTTGATAATAGTTCTAATACACCTGAATTACCCGTTCCAATATATGATAAAGAAATTACCCAACCTGTAATACTAGTACCTATTATCGCACCCATGATAACTGAAATAGCTTGTTCAAGCTTCATCATTCCAGAATTAACAAAACCAACTACCATCGCACTTGTAGCACTAGATGATTGAATAATAGCGGTAACCCCTGTTCCAAGCAAAATTCCTTTTAAAGGATTATCAGTTAATTTGTATAAAAAAACTTCTAATTTTGTGCCAGCAACTTTCTTTAGGCTATCGCCCATTAAAGTCATGCCAAACAAGAATAAGGCTACACCGCCTAATAATTTAACAATATCGGATAAAGTCATGTTCCCCCAAATAAAAAAAGTAGATAAAAATCTACTTAAAAGCTTCGTCTAGATATTCTTTGGCTCTATTTTCACCAACAGAACCTAAAAATTTATTAACAATTTTGCCTTCTTTTAACATAAAAACAGCTGGAATAGACATAATTCCAAATTCGGCAGCTAAATCTTCATTTTCATCGACATTAACTTTAACAAATTCAACATCAGGATAATCCTTGCTTACTTCTTCCAAAACCGGTCCAAGCATCTTACAAGGCCCACACCAATCCGCATAGAAATCAACTACAACTTTCCCATTATTTCTAATCGCATTAAATTGCTCAGTGTTAATAATTTTCATAAATTTTACCTTTCCTTTACATTATACTTTACTAAATCTTAAAAATGAAATAATAAATTAGGACAATTACACCCAAAACAATACGGTATACACCAAAGGCCTTGAAATCATGTTTCTTGATATATGACATTAGGAATGTGATTACAAAAACACTTGTTACAAAAGCCACTAACATGCCAACAATCAAAATGATAAATTCCATGCCTGTAAAAGCTAAGCCAAATTTAACAAGCTTCAATAAAGAAGCACCAAACATTACTGGTATTGCCAAAAAGAAAGTAAATTCAGCCGCTACTGATCTGCTCACTCCTAAAATCAAGGCTCCAACAATAGTCGCACCACTTCTACTTGTTCCTGGGAAAATAGCGGCAATAAGTTGAAAAACTCCTATTAATATCACCGTTTTATAGTCAAGTTTAGCGATTTTATCAATCTTTGGCTTTTTATCTTTGTTTACAGTTTCAACAACAATAAACGCAACACCAAATACGATTAAAGCTATCGCAACTGATACATAGTTATAGAATAAAGCTTCAAAAAAATCATTAAACAAAAGACCAATTACAGCAGCTGGAATACATGCCACTAGAATCTTTATCCACATTTCCCACTTTGGCTTATCAAAATATTTCAAAATGCCTTCTTCTTTAACTGGATGCTTAAGTTTTTTGCCAAATGGCCAAATCTTATTCCAATAAAGCACCACTACAGCCAAAATAGCACCAAGCTGTATAACAACCTCAAACATTGAGTAAAATTCTTCACTTACATTTAAAGATACTATTTCATTCAACAGAATCATATGTCCAGTACTAGAAATTGGTAACCATTCTGTAATACCTTCTACAATTCCAAATAATATCGCCTTTAATATTTCTAACATTATTTTCTCCTTACCTGTCTATTATATACGAACTTGACATAGATTAAATTATTAAACATAATATTATATAGTCCGTTTTCGGACAATAAGGAATTAATATGAAAAGCAATGAATATCTAAAAGAATACAACATCACTTATTATCAAACCGATAATATCTATAGGCTAATAAACAAAAAATTAAATATACCCTTTAGCTATTATCAAATTCTATATCTTTTAAGAAGTAATACTTGTCTACCTTATGGAAAAGATATAGTAAAAATAACTGGTGAGCCAAAACAAACCATTAATTCAGCTATAAAAAAACTAGAGAGAGATGAACTAATTATTCTTTCTATAGATGACAACAAGAAAAACAAAAAGATCGTTTTAACCAAAAAAGGTGAAGAATATTGTAAGAAAACAATCGATTTAATTATTAAAGCAGAAATAAACGCCTTAAATTCAATTAACAAGACTGATTTGAAAGTATTTTTAGATATTGGTGAAAAGTTAAAGATAGAAACACAAAAGGAGTTTGAAAAAATAAATGGATAATAAATTAGCTCAACATTACACTTTTACAAAGCTGTTTAAATTTACAATACCTACAATTCTAATGATGATCTTTACATCGATATATAGTATTGTAGATGGCTTTTTTATTTCTAACTATATAGGCAAAACAGCCTTTGCTGCCGTAAATTTTATTTGGCCTGCTTTAATGATACTTGCATCACTTGGTTTTATGGTTGGAACAGGTGGTAGTGCGATTGTTGGAAAACTTTTGGGACAAAATAAAAAAGAAGAAGCCAATCAAATTTTTACTTTATTAATACTATTTACTTTAATTCTAGGAATTGTAACCTCAATACTAGGATGCATACTTGTAAAGCCAGTAACTATTGCTATCGGGGCAAGTGAAAACATGTTGGCAGACGCAACATTATATGGAAGAATTATTGCGGCCTTCAACTTTTCATTTATGCTTCAATACTTTTTTCAATCTTTTTTTGTAACCGCCACAAAGCCCAGACTGGGTTTTGCCATTACTATTATTGCCGGACTAACCAATATGGTATTGGACGCCTTATTTATTGCGATTTTCAAATGGGGAGTAGCTGGAGCTGCACTTGCCAGTGGGATAGGCCAATGTATTGGTGGTCTTGTTCCAATCTTCTATTTCTTAAATAAAAACAACACCTCTTTATTAAGAATAACCAAGCCAAAAAAAGATGCGCAAGCATTAATTAATACTTGCGCAAACGGTAGTAGTGAACTAATGAGTTCAATTTCTTCTTCCCTTGTTGGAATGTTGTATAACTATCAATTAATTAGACTATCAGGCGAAAGTGGCGTTGCCGCTTATGGAGTATTAATGTATACGCAAATGATTTTCCAGGCAATATATTTGGGTTATACTATTGGCACTAATCCCATAATTTCCTATAACTATGGAGCCAACAATCATAAGGAACTAAATAATATTTTAATGAAATCATTTAAGATTATCGCCTTTACTGGCTTAATTATGTTCAGCTCATGTTTTCTTTTATCAAAAGAAATATCTTTAATTTTCGTTGGTTATGATAATGACCTTATGAATTTAACTACCACTGCCTTTAAGATATATGCTGTATCCTTTATCTTCTCTGGTGTTAATATCTATGCATCAGGCTTTTTTACCGCTTTAGGAAATGGTAAAGTATCAGCCTTTATATCTTTTTTAAGATGTATGTTCTTTCAAATTGTAGCCATACTAACTCTTCCAAGAATATTTGGTACAAACGGTATTTGGTGGGCATTATCAGTTGCAGAAATTCTAGCTTTATTTGTATCACTTACTTGTTTTAAAAAACTTAATAGTAAATATAACTATTTTTGATTTTTAAGCCTAAGTCCTGAAACAAAAGCCTTTCCCACAATATCTCCGAATTCATGATACGAATTATTTAGTGGATTGAAAAATATTGGATGAAACTTATTTAAATCAACATTGTCTTTTCCATCTAATATCGCATCATCAATCGATAATGAAACAACTTTACATAACATGTATTCTTTTTCATCATCATAGTCTAATAATTTGCACTCAAAACTTAAAGGTAATTCATTTATTAAGGGTGCATTTATATTAGCTGATTTAACAACTGTAAAATGGCTCTTTTCAAGTTTATCTGTTTCATTATTGCCAGATACAATGCCAACATAATCAGCCGATAGATAAGTTTCTTTAGTTGCTAAAGAAATTGAGAATTCCTTATTACTAAAAATAGCCTTAGTTGTATCATGTTCTTTTGAAATGCTTATACCAATCAAATCATTATCAACCACTCCACCCCAAGCTGCATTCATAATAGCTACTTTCCCATCTTCTTTATAACAAGCTATTATTAAAACAGGATTTGGGCTTAATAATGGTTTTGCACTTAAAGTTTTACGCATAAAATAGCCTCCTACAATGTCATTTTACAACTTATTACTAAACTTTTGTCTAATGCGATATAGTCGATTATCAATCCTTTTTCTATTAATATGCAAATATTTAGCAATCTCATCATAAGTATAACTATCGATGCGCATTCTAACGATTTGCTTATCCTCTTCACTTAATTTTTCAATAAGACTTTCAAGTTTAACTCTATTGTGTACACATTGTGTGAAATCCACCTTATTATCATAGGCAATAAAAGAGCAGTGATCATAAACCTCTAAATTATCAAGTGAGAATCTCTCTTCATTATACTTATCAAATTCCTCATAATAATATCTTTGTATCCTCCTTTTGATGATTGTATAAGCATAAGTTGAAAATTTAGTATCATAACACTCTCTATAAGTTTTACAAGCCTCCAACAGAGCAATAGTGCCTTCTTGAATCATATCATCACGGCTTACTTGAAAATTGCCGCAATCCACCTCAAAGTTATTTACAATAGATTGAATCATTCTTATATGTTCATCTAAAATCTTCAAGAAAGCTTCGTTATCGTTATCGCTTCTTACTTTTTGAATAAGTCCTTCTTCCATGCCCTTATTATCTATTACAAGGCTATAAAAATATTCCCAACTTATTCCCAATTTTTGGGCTTTTAAAGCTATTTTTAGCCGCTTTTCCACACCTTTCCACATCCAATGTTGATAAGCTAACTAAAGCACTTAAAAAGGACTATATCAGTCCTTAATTAGCTCCTATATTTTTCTTATATTATGAGCTTGAAGACCTCTTTCGCCTTCAATCAAGTCAAATTCAACTCTAGAACCTTCTTCGATAGTCTTGTAACCATCCATAACTATTTGAGAGTAATGGAAGAAAGCATCTCTGCCATCATCACAAGTAATGAATCCGAATCCTTTAGTCTTATTAAATCTTTTTACAATCCCTTGCATTAAAGAATCCCACTCCTTTGTAAAATTATTTTACCACTATAATCTATTTAATGAAAGTGCTTTCTTTTTTTCCTAAAACAATCGCTCTAATTGTATCAGCCTTACCTTTAAAAGCATTATATACGCCATATAGTGATGATCCAGTAGTGCAAACCCGTCTTTAGACTTTCTCACCATTAATCTTTAGAATCATATAATTCCCCGATGTTAATATAAGTTCGATTTAATCGAGCTTTTTTAATGTTTTTAATGATT
>CAVKAO010000007.1:0-74764 GCA_963654705.1 Oscillospiraceae bacterium | reverse complement strand
CTTGTATAGGTAGTAAATCAAGCACGTTGCCGGTTTAAAAGCTCTCAGAAATGAGAGCTTTTTTATTGTTTTTTTACAAAGACTCGTGAAATTATTGACATATAATTGTGAAAGATTTATCATAATTTTAATGAACGTGTTCATAAAAAGGATTTAAGATGGCAAAAATTATTGAAAATGTTTACGAAACAATACTTCAAGAAGGAAAAAAGATACTTTTAAATGAAGGCTATAACAAGATGACTTTGCGTTTAGTTGCTTCGAAAGTAAATATTGCAACAGGAACTATTTACAATTACTTTTCTTCAAAAGATGTCTTGGTATCTAAAATCATGTGGGGAGATTGGGTGGTTTTAAATAACGAACTTGTTGAAGAATTGAAAGAAGTAAATGATGTGATTTCTGGCATCGAAAAGATTTTTATGATGTTAAAAAAATATACCGATATCTATAAACTTGCATGGGATGATTATGGTGGTTCTTTATCTTTACAAAGTGATAGACATAAGATTTTAATCAATCAATTAAGTTCTTATATTGATGAATTGCTTAAAAGGTTTGATGTTAGTACCATTAATAATCTTAGCAGATTTATTAGTGAGATTGTTTTAAATGCAGGTTCTAGAGGTGATGTATATTTCGATGATATTAAACCATTTATTTCAAAATTATTAGATTAGGAGGATTTTATGAGTAGTTTTGAAGATTTAAGGGTAGTGGATAATTTCTATCAAACTTCTTTGTTTTTTCCAATGCCTACTGTTGTTATTTCGACATTATGTGAAGATGGTACTACAACACTTGGACCATATTCGCTTGTTCAGCCTTACTATATTGCGGGAAAAGATTATTATGCAATGTTACTCGAATGTCGTAATTCTAGTAATACAGCTCAAAACATTTTAAGAACTAAAAAGTGTGCTATTAACTTTGTAAATGATGATCGTAAATCATTTAAGGAATGTGTAAAACTATCTTGGCCAGGTGATAAACCCGAAGAAAAGATGCCAAAGTGCAACTTTAAACTTGAGACTAGTATGATTCAAGAAAAAGATCCTAGTGATTTACGTCCTAAGGTTGTAACTGATTGTTTTCAGGTTATCGAATGTACATGGATGGATAATTTAGATAATGCCCAAAACGATAAACCTGGTAAGTTGAGTGGATATGAAGGACCTTATCATGATTTTAATGGCATTACTTCAAAATTTGGTGCTCACTTTATTTTGAGGATAGATAAAATCTTGATGAAGAAAAAATATTCTGACGCTATTATCAATGGTGTTAAATGGAATGATTTCCCACATGTGCCAATTGACTTTGGCTATCGTGATTCAAAAAATTTCTGGTATTGTAAAAGAAGTCATATGATTCCTGAACTTTTAGCTATTCGTCCTCAAACTCTTGATTCTGTTAGATACGCAGCTGATAGAGCTGATGATAAAGTTAAATTTACGGATGATGCCTTAAAAACTATTTTAAATGTACCAAGAGTGTTCTTACCGGTTGTTTTAAAGGGTTGTGTTTCTTGGGCTAAGGAAAATAATGTGACTCTTATTACCGAAAAAGAAATGAAAATTATTAATGATAAGCGTGCTAAAGAGAAAAAGAAGTAGGTGAATTATGTATTCTATCCCAATGGCGTTAGTTGATTTTATTCCAGTAATATTCTTTGGAATGGCAATCTTCTTATTACAAAAAAATCTCTACAATAAGATGTCAAAAGGTGCTTATGCTCTGTTTTGTGCAGGCACTATTGATGTTTTTCTCTCTGGTATATTAAAAGCTGTTTATAAACTTCTTTATGCAGCTAATATATGCGATTTTGAAAGATTAAATAGCCTTTTCTTTCCTTTACAAGCAATCGGCTTTGTAATGGCAGGTGGGGCTATGCTTTGTATGATGTTTTTAAAACAAAGCCAAACTAAAAATTTAGTTTTTACACCAGTTGTCTTTTCTGGAACAATGATTTTTGTATCACTTATGATACTTGGCTTGCTTGGTATGGACTTATCGTTAATTTTAATATCTAAGAAGATGAAAAAGAATGGTTTGATTGTATGTTTCATCGTTTCGTTTATCTTCTCACTAATGATGGGTTATTTATCTAGCAAAGATTTTACTGTTTCTTATATGAATTGGGTAGCAGAGGGTGTTAATGTGGTTGGCCAATGTGCGTTATATATTGGTGTTAAATCACTAGACAAAAATGGATTAAATGAATTAAAAATAAAGGAGCTTTAAAAAATGAAAGTATTATTAGCAGGCGCGTTTGGCCATCTAGGCAGTGATGTACTTAAATCTTTGGTTGATGCAGGTCATGATGTTATTGCGGCAGATATGGTTATAAAGGACATGGATTTCAAGGGTTTTACACCTTTACAAATTGATATGACTGATAAGGACAAACTTAAAGGAAGCCTTGTGGGCGTTGATGTAGTAATTACTACTGTTGGTCTAACAAAAGCTAGTGAAAAGGTTACAGCTTATGATATCGATTTTGGCGCGAATAAAAATCTTTTAGAAGAAGCTAAAAGTGCTGGCGTTAAAAACTTTGCCTATATATCTGTTTTAAAAGCTGACAAGGGAAGACATATTCCAATGTTAGATGCTAAGGCGATGTTTGAAGAAGAACTTAGAAAATCAGGTATCACTTATACAATCTTTAGACCAACTGGTTACTTCTATGATACCGCTCATATTTTCCAGCCTAAAGTTGAAGAAGGTAAGGTAACTTTACTTAAAACAAAAACTGAAATTAAATGTAATGTTATTGATACAAGAGATTTTGCGGATTATATTGTTGAACATATGTGCGATAACAATAAGGAATATGATGTAGGTGGTCATGAGACTTATACTTATAAAGAAATAGCCGAAATGTTTTTCTCAGCTGCAGGAAAAACACCAGTCATCAAGTATGCACCTCCATTTTTGTTTGATATGATTATCTTTTTTGCACCAGCTTGGAAAAAAGGGGTAATCAAATTTGGCAAGTGGACTATGACTGAAGATATGGTTGCAAGTGTACAAACTGGCAAATATAGTTTTAAAGAATATATTGATGAAATCTATAAAAAAGGACTTAAGTTTTAATTGTTATGAATAATATTTTTCCTTCGAACATGTGGATATTCTTCGTGGTAGCATTAGTATGCTGCTCAATTGGTTTTAAAAGATTTGTTTGGTTTATGTCCGTTGGCTATGGCTTAGCTGCGGCAGGTATAGGACTTACTATGCTTATCATGTCTTTTATAAAAGGATTTAATCCTTTGTTTGTCATACAATGTATCTTATTTATGATATATGGCATTAGACTTGGGGGCTTCTTACTTATAAGAGAAATGAAAAATGATAGCTATCGCAAAAAGATGGCTGAAGTTGGTGGAGATACTAGTGTTCCACTATTTGTGGCTATAATTATGTGGCTTATGATGGGTGCTATGTACACATGCCAATCTGCTGGTCCTATCTATCGTTTGTTAAATGGATCTAAGAATAATTTAGCTTTAATTATTGGCATTTTAATTAGTTTGATTGGTATTATTATTGAAAGTATTGCTGATAAAGAAAAAAGTCAAGCCAAAAAAATAAATTCTGATATGCCAGCTATGAATGGCTTATATAAGTTATGTAGATGTCCAAATTATTTTGGTGAAATATTATTTTGGACTGGTTCTTTAGTTTCTGGTATTGGCGCTGTAAAAGGTGGCCAATGGGTTCTAGTGATTATTGGTTATGTGCTTATTGTAGTAGTTATGATATCGGGAGCAAAAAGGGTTGAAACCCGTCATATTAAACATTATGGAGATAAGAAAGAATACAATGATTATGCAGATCATACACCAATTTTGTTTCCTTTTATTCCTATATATCACATGACTAATAAAGAAAAGATAGCTTTACAAGAAAATAAGAAGAGTAAAAAATAATTTACTTATTATTGAAATCTATTAATATATTTTATTTTATAAAACTAACAATCGCTTGGATATCCAAGCGATTTTAGTGTTAATATAGATGTGTTATGGCAAAAAATGATTCATTATCCTTGATGACAAGCGGTAATATAAAAAAATTAATTTTAGGATATGCTGGCCCGATTTTTATTGGTCAGCTTTTTCAACAACTTTATAATACGGCTGATGCGATGATTGTTGGTAATTTTTCAGGTCAAACTTCGCTTGCAGCAATTACCTCAATCGGTTCTTTATCTAACTTATTTGTTGGCTTTTTTTCTGGTTTCTCTACTGGAGCTAGTGTAATAATCGCTAGAGAAATTGGAGCTAATAACTTTAAAAAGACAAGCAATGCAATCCATACAACGGTAGCCTTAGGCATTGTTATAAGTGTTTTAATGACCTTAAGTGGTTATTTCCTATCTCCAACCTTACTTAGTATGATGGGTACGCCAAGTGATGTTTATCCATTATCTTTAATTTATTTACGTATCTATTTTTTAGGAAGTTTTCCTTTAGTTATGTATAACATGCTTGTGGGAATTCTTCGTGCTGGAGGCGACTCTAGACATCCTTTATATTACCTTGTAGTATCTTCAATGCTTAATGTTTTTTTAGATATTCTTTTTGTAGGGTATTTTAAAATGGATGTTAGTGGTGCAGCTATTGCCACTGTGTTATCGGAGTGTGTTAGTATGCTTCTTTGTTTAATTCAGCTTATTAGGGAAGAAGGAATATTACATGTATCGCTTAATAAGATTAGATTCTTTAAGGAAGACTTACTTGAAATATTTGAATATGGACTGCCTACTGGTATTCAAATCTGTGTAATCGATATTGCGAATATAATGATTCAATCTTATATAAATTCTTTTGGTTCAATTGCTGTTGCAGGAGTTGGTGCTTATTCTAAGATTGATGGCTTTGCCTTTTTACCTGTTACTTCTTTCTCGATGGCTCTTACGACCTTTATTTCGCAAAACAAGGGCGCAAAAAAACAAGAACGTGTTAAAGAAGGCATTCACTTTGGCCTTTTTGTATCACTTGTTATCGTAGAACTTATTGGTATACTAGTGTTTATTTTTAGTCCTAATTTAATTTCAATGTTTAATCAAAATCCAGAAGTAATTAAGTATGGTGTACAAAGAGCGAGAACAGTGTCTTTATTCTATTGTTTACTTGGCTTTTCTCATGTTGTTTCAGCTATCTTAAGAGGCTATGGTAAGCCAGTTATGCCTGTTGTTGTAATGCTTATATGCTGGTGTGCTGTAAGAGTAATTACGTTAATGACTATTGGTCGCTATGTTCATGATTTATATTTAACCCATTGGCTATATCCAATTACATGGTTTTTGAGTTCAGTTGTTTATTCTTATTGGCTTTTAAAAGAAAAATTAATCTAATTAATGATAAAATGCTTTTATGAGTTGGAAAAATAAATTTACACTAAAAAATCTTGAAGCTGGTGAGCGCTATTATGATGATTACAAAGTGGAATATCTTTCAAAAGATAATAATATATATACGGCGTCTGTCTTGGGTTCGCGTTATAACTATTATAAAGTCACAATCGCTATTAATAATAAAGGCGAAATAGCTTCAACAAAATGCACTTGTCCTAATTATGATGTTAATAAGTTTTGTAAACATGTAGCTGCTACGATGTTTGAAATAGAACACACTTTCCCAGATTTTGATAAACCTCATTCTGTAATTAAAAAACCTTTTTATTTTCAAAATGATAATCATTCCTTTGTTGATATGTCTAAAATCACTAAAGGATATAATATTGATCAAAGCCAATATGATAAAGCGGTTAAAAATATTGAAAGATATCCAGGCTATCGCATTGCAAATCTTACAAGAGATGATAATGGAATCAGGTGTGAGTTTTCTGCGACAGTAATATGCGATGATCACGTTTATCTAAATTTTACTAAAGATGAACTTACATCATGTCGATGTTATTGTCATAATTGTATGTCTTACTCACACTATAGTTTAATTCCAAAACAAGGTGAAAAAGAGGATATCTGTTTAAATAAATTAGAAGCCTTTATTATGCTTGATAATTTCTTCAAAAGTCATGAGATAGATTATACAAATTATGGAGGCAAAAAGTTATTTGATCATTTAGAAAATGAAAAGAATAGCTTTAATCAAATAAATAGAGTTCAAACTTTAAAATTGGTGCCTTATTTTAGTGTTGATAGAACAAAATATAATGGTAATCTTTTAAAATTTAAAATTGGAAAAGATAAACTTTACAATGTTAAAGATGTCTATGAAATGTGCGAGGCTTATAAAAATGGAAATGTTTTAAGTCTTTCAACTAAAACTTCAATTGATTTTTCTAAAGAAGATTTTAAAGATGAATATTTGCCTTTATTTAATCTAATTGATAATAATTGTGATCAAATTGATTCAATATATAAAGAATTATTTGATAAAGGTTTTTATAGTGGCTATAAAAAATCTCAATTTAATTTAAGTGGTGCTTTTTTAGATAAGGTATTTGATTTGTGCTATGGAAAAGAAATCGAATATTCTTACATTGATAAAAATGTTAGGACATCTAAAATGACTGTTAAATTAAACATTATGAACAATGATGGTGACATTGAGATTAAACCAATGTTTAAGGGTGATGTCTTTAACGGTATTAATATTAAACATGCACCAATTGAAGTAATTGAGGGAAAAAATTATAAGTATCACGCTAGTGAAACCTCTTTCTCTAGGCTTGTTAGCGATAATAGATTAGCTGATTTGATAAATACTAATGGTAAAGGGGATATTGAAATAGGCAAGAGTAAATTAGCTGATTTTTATTATGATTATTTACCTAAGCTTAAATCTTATCCAAATTTATTAATTGAAGATGAGGAAAAAATAATTGACAATGTTCCTGTAAGACCTGTTTTTAAATTTTATTTAGATGTTGAAAATGGTGCTGTCACAATTAAATGTAATGTTAACTATAAAGAAAAAGTTTATTCTTTATTTTTAGATGATGATTTATCTTTAAGAGATAAAGAAAGAGAAGCTTTTATTAAGAATCTTATTGCTATGTATTTTGTTGAATATGATGATACATATATGATTGATAATGATGATAAACTATATCAATTTTTAAAAGAAGGTGTTAATGAATTAAGAGAATATGGCGAAGTATTTTCTACTAGTGCTTTTGATAGTTTAAGAGGTAAGAAAAAAGTTAATTTTAATATCGGTGTTAACATTCAAAGCGATTTGTTAAACCTTTCTTTAATGTCTAATTTAAGTGGACAAGAATTAATTGGCGTTTTAAATAGCTATAAGTTAAAGAAGAAATTCCATCGTTTAAGCACTGGCGAATTTGTTGATATGGAAGATGAAGACTTGAATAAACTTTTAAGTCTTAAGGAACAGCTTAATATCTCGGATAAAAAACTATTAAAAGGCGAAGTTAACTTGCCTAGCTATCGTGCATTAACTTTGGATGGTGATCTTGATGAATTCAAGAATGTTTCCGTTAATAGAGACATCAACTTTAAAGAGTTTGTAGATAAATTTGAACATATTGATGAAAGTGATTATAAACTACCAAGTGGCTTAAATGCTGACTTAAGAAATTATCAGGTGCATGGCTTTAAATGGTTAAATGTCTTATATGATTGTGGATTTGGTGGCATTTTAGCTGATGAAATGGGTCTTGGTAAAACTTTACAAACTATTTCTTTAATACAATATCGAAAAGAAAATAAAGAAAAGATTCATACTATAATTGTTACCCCTGCTTCTTTGGTATATAACTGGTACGCTGAATTTGAAAAGTTTGCACCAAATTTAAAAGTAGCGATGATTGTAGGTAATAAGGCGGAAAGAACAAGTATTGTTGTTAATCATCGTGACTTTGATGTTTTGATTACCTCATATGATTTATTAAAAAGAGATATCGAATTATATGAAAAGATTAAATTTGATTTAGAAATAATTGATGAAGCACAATATATCAAGAATCAAAATACAGGTGCTGCAAAATCGGTTAAAGAATTAAATGCTAGTAAAAGATTTGCTTTGACTGGTACTCCTATTGAAAATAGATTGTCTGAATTATGGAGCATTTTTGATTATTTAATGCCAGATTACTTATATAAGTATGAATACTTTAGAAAACATTTTGAAATTCCTATTGTAAATGGTGGCGATGAAATAATGTCAAATATCTTAAAGAGGATGATTGGCCCATTTATTTTAAGAAGAAGAAAGGCTGATGTCTTAAAGGATTTACCTGATAAGATTGAAAGAGTTTATTATGCAAACTTTGATAGTAAACAAAAAGAAGTATATGATGCTCAAATTTCGAAAATTAGTAAGCTTGTAGAAGATGAGGATATTAAAGAGTTTACTAAGAATAAAATTGCTATCTTGGCTGAACTTACAAAGACCAGACAAATATGTTGTGATCCAAGTCTTATTTTGAATGATTATAATGGTGGAAGTGCTAAAAAAGATACTTGTCTTGAACTTATTGAAGAGTCAATTGATGGTGGACATAAATTATTGTTGTTTTCACAATTTACAAGTATGCTAGAAATCTTGGAAAATGAATTAAATAATCGCAATATTAAATATTACAAGATTACTGGTTCTACCGATAAGAAGGAAAGATTGGACTTATGCAATAAGTTTAATAAGGATGATGTTAAGGTATTCTTAATTTCATTAAAGGCTGGTGGCACAGGCTTGAATTTAATAGGTGCTGATATTGTAATTCACTATGACCCATGGTGGAATGAAGCGGTAATATCTCAAGCTACTGATAGAACCCATCGTATAGGTCAAAAAAATACCGTAACTGTCTATAAACTTATTGCTAAAGGAACGATTGAAGAAAAGATTTTGAAGTTACAAGAAGATAAAAAGAATTTAGCTGATGAGATATTATCTGGCGCTAATACATCACTTACTTCAATGTCTAAAGACGAATTATTGGATTTATTAAAAGGAGACTAAAATGGAAATTACAAGAGCTAAAAGTGAAGATAGAGAACAAATACTTGAATTATTAAATCAAGTATTAGAAATACATCATAATATTAGACCAGATATTTTTATGCCAGGTAAAACCAAATATACCAATGAAATGTTAGATAGAATGTTTAGAGATGATAATAATCCTGTTTATGTAGCAAAAGAAGATGATAAGATTTTAGGTTATGCTTTTTGTGAACTACATGAAGTTCCATTTTCTACGACCATGGTCCCTCATAAGTCATTATTTATCGATGATTTATGTGTAGATCAAAATATTAGAAGTAAAGGTGTTGGCAAGGCTTTATTTGAACATGTAAAGTCTGAAGCTAGAAGACTTGGATGCTATGAAGTTACTTTAAATGTTTGGGAAGGGAATGATAACGCTATTAACTTCTATAAAAAAATGAACATGCAAGTAAAAGAGTATCAAATGGAATATATTCTAGATAAAGAGTAGTTGACATTAATTTTGATTGTGTTATTATACTTTTTGTCACTTGGAGGACACATCATTTAAAAATGAATGATTAAGCCGGATAAGAGATGACTTATGGTCGTCACTTAGCCGGCGTTTTTTATGGAGGCTTTATGGATTTTCTAAATGACGATGTTAAAAAAGTATATTTAAAGTATTTAAAAGCGGCCTTTGGTTCAGCACTTATTACATCAATCTATTCGATAGTTGATACAGCTGTTGTAGGCCAGTGCGTTGGCCCACTTGGTACGGCTGCTTTAGCCATTATTGCGCCAGTATGGAATATTATCTATAGTTTAGGATTGTTAACAGGAATTGGTGGTGCTGTCATTTTTTCTTCGATCAAAGGTAAAAACAAGGAAGATAAAAAGGCAAATGAATATTTTACAAGCGCTGTTATTGAATCGATTGCACTAAGTATTATTGTTTGGCTTATTTTTATTTTATTTAAGAAAAATATTCTTATCTTTTTTGGTGCAGATGAAAGCTTACTTGAACTAGACTTAATATATTTAAAAAGCATTTTATTTATTTTGCCACTATTTTTATTTAATCAAATGTTAGCGGCTTTTTTAAGAAATGATAATAATCCAAGTCTTGCCACAAAAGCTGTTTTAGCAGGCGGCTTATTTAATTGTTTTGGTGATTACTTCTTTGTCTTTATTTTAAAGATGGGGATTTTTGGTGCAGGGCTTGCCACAGCAATAGGTTGTGTTATTTCATTTGTGATAATGATGTTTCATTTTAAATCTGATCATAATACATTAAAACTTGTTAAAGTAAGTAACCTATTATCTAAAATCAAAAATATTACCATAACTGGTTTTTCGACATTCTTTATTGATGTAGCCATGGGTATTTTGACTATTCTTTTTAATAATCAAATTATGAAATATTTAGGAAGTGATGCCTTAGCTATCTATGGTCCAATTATTAATGTATCGACATTTGTTCAATGTTGTGCCTATAGTGTAGGTCAAGCAAGCCAACCTTTAATTTCAACTAATTTTGGTGCTAAACAATTTCCAAGAATTAAAGAAGTATTAAAGTATGCTTTATGTACAAGTTTATTTTTCGTTCTATTTTGGACTGCTATTTCATTAGCTTTTCCAAATGTCTACATTTACATTTTTATGAAACCAACAGAGTCAATTCTTGAAATGGCTCCTTCTATTATTAGAACCTATAGTTTATCATTTATCTTTTTACCAATTAATGTTTTTTCTACTTATTATTTTGGTGCCATTGCTAAACCTAAAAAAGCTTTTGTTGTTTCGGTATTTAGAGGCTTAATATTAAGTGGTTTATTAGTCTATTTATTGCCTATGCTTTTTGGCAAGGACTTTTTATTCTATACCATGCCAATAACAGAATTAATTGTTGGTATTTATGCACTAATTAATATTCAAACTTGTACTAATAATTTAGAAAGAGAATTAATTTAAAGTTTGAATAATAAAATAAGAGTCTTATATTTGATAACTAAATCTTTAAATAGCTTATAATGTAGATTATGAATAAAAAAGTTAATCTTACCTATAGTTTATGTTTCTTCTTTTTACACGCTATAACTTGCGTTGTATATGGATATGGAATATATAGTTTAAAAGCCAGAGGATATAGTGCAGCGAGTGCTGGTGAATGTCTTGCGATATCTAGTTTTGTAGCTTTTTTCTTACAAGCATTTTTGGCTAATCATGTGGATAATTCTAAAAAAGAAAGAGTATTTGAAGTAAGCCTTATTTGTGCACTTGTTATTTTTGTTTTTTCAATTTTTAACAAACTGCTAAATACAAAAAGTATATTCTTAACTATTGTATTTATTATTTATGTATCAATTTACATAGCTATTGAACCATTGATTAATACGCTTTATACAAGATTTGCAAGTAAGGGGATTTGCGTTACTTTTTCTAAAGCGAGGGCGTATGGCTCATTTTCTTATGCAATCTTTTCACTGATTTTTGGAACATTAACAGAAGGCTTTGGCTATGATATTGTTTTATATTTTTTTATAGCCTTCGCCTTTTGTTTATTATTCGATATACATCTTTTAAAGAATGAATATCAAGCTATTCCTGAGACATTAGAATATAAAGAAGAGAAAAAAGAGAATGTTTCTTATTTAACTTTTATTAAAAATAACAAACTATTCTTTATTCTAATTTTCTTTTTGGCGATGGTTTATTTTGGCTATCTAATTTTTGATAATTTCATGTTGCTTGTGGTGGAAGAAATTGGCGGAAATTCCTCTAATCTAGGTTATGTTTTAGGAATTAAGGCTATTATTGAAACCCTAGGCATTTTCTTTGTTTTTCCATATTTTACTAAAAAGATGAAAACAAGTAATATTTTAATAATAGCCGTTATTGCTTTCTTTTTAAAAGCTTTGTTATCATATCTAGCAAGTAGCGTATATATGCTATATGCAATTCAAATCTTACAAGCTTTCTCATTTGCCTTAATTACACCTGGTATGGTAAGTTTTACTTCCAATACTTTAAATAAAAATGAAATCACAAGAGGTCAAGCCTTAACAACAATGGCCATGGTATTTGGTTCCTTCTTTGCAAGCTTAAGCGCTGGTAATATTGCGGACCTGTTTGGCACTAAACAAATGGAACTAGTAGCTTGTGTTGCGGCTTTTGTAGGCATGCTTGGTTTTATTATAATAATTAAGAAAGTGGACAAAAATGAGAAATAAATGCGAATATTCAAAGTATTGTGGTGGTTGTAGTTTGCAAGGAATTGAATATAGTAAACAGCTTTCAATGAAACAAGACTATATTAATTCTTTATTAAACAAATTTTGCAAAGTCAATTCTATTAAGGGAATGGAAGACCCTTATAATTATCGTAATAAAATACAAGTAACTTTTGACTATGATGATAAAAGAAGAGTTGTTTGTGGTAATTTTTTGCCTTCTAGTCATATGGTAATTCCAGTTAAAGAATGTCAAATAATTGATGACAAAGCTAATAAGATAATTGATTCAGTTGTTAGATTAGCTAATAAATATAAGATAAGTGTCTTTGATGAACATTCTTATAAAGGCTGTTTAAGACATTTGCTTATTAGAACAAGTAATCTAAATGAAATAATGTTAGTTATTGTAACCGGTAGTTTTAACATAAATAAAAAAGAACTTTTTATAAGGGATATCCTAAAATATAATCCAGAGATTACAACCATCGTTCAAAACTTTAATAATAAGCATACATCAATGATACTTGGTGATAAAAATACAACATTATATGGTAGAGGATATATCTATGATTTGCTTTGTGGGATGAAATTTAAAATTAGTCCCCATAGCTTTTATCAAATAAACAAAAGACAAACAGAAGTTCTTTATAATACCGCAATTAATTTAGCTAACTTTAAAGGCAATGAGACAATTGTTGATGCCTATTGTGGTACGGGAACAATCGGCCTTATTGCTTCAAGTAAAGTTAAGAAAGTAATTGGTGTAGAAGTTAATCAAAGTGCTATAAAAGACGCAAACAAGAATGCTAAATTGAATAATATAAACAATGCTAGCTTTATTTGTGATGATGCGGGACACTTTATGGACTTGCTGGTAAAACAAAAACAATCGCTTGATGCACTAATCATGGATCCACCAAGAGCTGGAGCTAGCGATAAATTTCTAAAGAGTGTATATCGTTTAAGACCAAACAAGATTGTTTATATTTCTTGTGGGCCTGAATCACTTAGAAGTAACCTCAATGATTTAACTAAAAACGGTTATAAAGTAGAAAGCATACAACCAGTTGATATGTTCCCATTTTCTGATGTACACCATGTTGAAACAGTGATGCTACTAAGTAAGTAAAAAAGTATCTTTTTCTAACAAAGATATAGTTATAATGATATTGATATCAGTAACTAGAAAATTAATTGAAATAACTATACTTATTATATATAGAACTTAATTATGTATAAAAAATGTAAAAGCGTTAGCTAAGAAGATTAATGTAACGTAATATTAAATAAAAAAGAATAAGAGGAGGTAAATATGTCTATAAAAGTATTGCAAGAAAATGATTTAAATAACTATTTTAAAGAACTTACAGAATATATTTTAAAGTCCTATCTTAATGCCTCCAAAGAGAATATGCAAGTGGTGGAATTGCTTGATGAACAAATGAGTGTTATTGGTACAGGGAAACAAGAATTTCATCATAATCTTCAAGAATTTCTAGATGTATTTGCTAATCAACTTGAAAATCGCGAAGAAGTTTATTTTGAATGGAAAAACTTTGATTCAAATGTTCAAATATTAGATGAAAACCATGTACTAGTTTATGGTACTGTTGTTATTCTTGGAACATTTGAAAGTGGCTTAGTCGCAATCAATATGGATACGCGATTTACAATGTTATATGGGCTAGTAAATGATCAATGGAAAGTATTGCATATTCATCACTCTATACCTGATAAGGAACAATTAGAAAGTGAAGAATTTCCTCATACTTTAGGAAAACAAATTGAACAATCACAATCTGTTTTTAATGTTTTGGCCCGTAATTTTAAAAATGTATATCTTGTTAATCTAAAAACAAGGAATGCACGTATTCTAAAATTTGAAACAAAATATATTAATCTTCCTGATATCGATGAAAATCAAAATATATCTTATGATGCTTTAATTTTTCCTTGGATTGATACTTTGGTACATGCTGATGATCGTGAAATGATAAGACATGCATTAAGTGTTGATAACTTAAAAGAACAACTTTCTAAACAAGAAGAATTAGTTGGAAATTATCGAAGTATTGCCAATGGGCAGATTTCATATTATCAATATAATGCCTGCAAACTGTCTACTAGTGATGATGTAATTATTTTAGGCTTTCAAAACATCGATTCAATTATCGAAGAACATCTAGCTGAAGAGAAAAAAGAAAGAGAAAAAGAAGAAATATATCAAAAACAACTAATTCTAGCAAAAGAAAATGCTGATAAAGCTAATGCTGCAAAGACTGAATTCTTGCTTCATATGTCGCATGATATTCGTACGCCTATTAATGGCATAATGGGCTTATTGGATATTGAAGATAAATATTTTGATGATATTAACAAACAAAAAGAATGTAGGGCAAAGATAAGAGATGCTTCACAAATCTTATTAGATTTAATTAATGAAGTATTAGATATGAGCAAGCTTGAATCAGGTGATATTTATTTGGAACATATACCTTTTGATTTAAAGGATTTATGTGAAGATGTTTTAAATACTGTTAGTAAACAAGCTAAAGATAAAGATATTACTATCGTCCAAGAAAATTGCGATATAAAATTTACAAAATTCATTGGTAGTCCATTACATATAAAAAGACTAATGATGAACATTATTGATAATGCGATTAAATACAATAAAGAACATGGAAAGATTTATATAAACTGTAATGTAATTCAAGAAGATGAATATAAAGCACGCTTAGAATTTAAATGTAAAGATACAGGCATTGGTATGAGCCAAGACTTTTTGAAAGTTGTATTTGACCCATTTACCCAAGAAAACATTACTTCTCGTACAAAATATGTTGGCACCGGTTTGGGTATGAGCATTGCTAAAAGCATTGTTGATAAAATGAATGGAAAGATTAGAGTGGATAGTATAAAAGATGAAGGGTCAACTTTCTTTGTTTCTATTCCATTGGAAATTGATTTTTCTAAAAAACAAGCAAAAGAAAAAAAGCCTGAATTAGATTCCTGTTCAATTAAAGGAAAGAAAATATTGCTAGTAGAAGATAATGAATTAAATATGGAAATTGCAAAGTTTATGCTTGAAGAAAACAAAGCAAATGTTATTGTGGCATGGAATGGACAAGAAGCAGTAAATATCTATAAAGCATCTAAAACAAAAGAAATCGATGTTATTTTAATGGATATTATGATGCCAATAATGAATGGCTATGAAGCTACAGAAATGATTCGCTCTTCTGATAGAGAAGATGCAAAGAGTATACCAATTATCGCTATGACAGCAAATGCTTTTGCAGAAGATAAACAAAAAGCAATCGCATCAGGAATGAATGATCATATTTCTAAGCCGATTGACGGGAAATGGTTAGTTCAAACCATCTCTAAATACATTTAAAACTATATGGATTCTTTTAATAGGGTCCATTTTTTCATTTCATCTTGCATTTATATATATATATATATATATATAGAATTTAGGTATAAAAGGAGAGAAGATATGAAAATGAAACAAACAAGTTTCAAAAAAATGCTATCTATATTTATATGCCTTATCATATTTACTTTTGTAGGTGCTGTAAATTTGGAAGCAAAATCTGAAGTGACCGTTAAAACTGAAGAAGAGTTAAAAAACGCTTTAGCTAGTAAGTATACAGAAGAAACTACTATTAAACTAGATTCTAATATTACTGTTTCTGATTATCTAGCTGTTTATCTAAATGATAAACCATTAACTTTTGATTTAGCAGGCTATAAATTAGATATAGCAAAACAATTTATCATTAATTTTGGATCTGATAAAACAGATGATTATGATACTGGATCATTTACTTTCACCGATTCAAGTAGCACTGGCCAAGGTCAATTGATTGTTGCTAAAAATATAGTTGTTGGTTCTCGAAATACTTCATCGACAAATGATAAAACTTATAATTTCACTATAGATGGTGGAAATTATAGTAATACAGATGGAACATATAATCTAATTACGCTTTTTGCTAGTGACTATTATGATTACAACAAATGCATCACGGCAAATATCACAATCAAAAATGGAACATTTACCACTAATAAAGACTTATTATGGGTTCCTACTGTCGATAAAAATATTGAGATGAATTTTAAATTTAATGCTTTAACATATTACAACTCAAATAATGGCGTATTGGGTGGCAATAGATTTACTAGTATTAAATTTCAAGATGTAGTTCCAGAAAGTTCTAAAATATATTATTTGGCAGAAACAACCACATTTGGCCGTGAAGAAAAAGAATTAACTGATAGAACTAAAAATGTAGCTGATTTACAAACAATTAGGGATACAAAATCTTACATTAAAATTGTTAATGATACAGGATTTGATGTAAAAGATGTTACTCTAGATGATTTAATATATGGTTATACAAGCAGTGGAACTAAGGATATTTCTATCTACAATAGAGGACAATCTAACTTACAAGTTAAATCAGTTACAAGCTCTGATTCTAACTTTATTGTTGAGGGATCTGGCACACCAACAATAAATGTTGGTGCAACTAATACTGATTTTAAAATCAAGGCAAAAGATGGTCTTTCTGTTGGTACTTATACAACAATGATCACTGTAACGGATATAAATGATAATACATATACTTCTACAGCTACCGTAAAAGTAAACCAAAAGCCAATAACAGGCCATAGCATTGCTATGACTGGTTGGACTTATGGTAAAGATAGTAATAATCCAAATATAAGTGGTTTGTCAGGTCTAAATGAAACTGATTATAAAGTTACTTATGCTAAAAAAGATTCTACTGAATTTAGTACTACTAAACCTACTAAAGCAGGAGATTATATAGTAAAACTTCATGTTACAAATGAAAATTATGTAGCAGAAGATGTGACTGCTGAGTTTACTATTTTAAAAAATACTTTGCTTGAAATTAGAACAAATTCTAAATCATGGCAATATGATGGAAGTGATCATAGTGATAATGGATATGAGATTTATTATAATAGCAACAAAGTAAGTTCAGGAAGTGGATATGTAACATTAAGCACTGGAGATAAAATTAGTGTTACTGTAACAGTTAGTGTTAAAGATGTTGTTGATACAAGTGAGCATAATAATGTTGCAACTTATACATTAGAAAATAGTGATTGTTATGATGTTAAAGTAACTTATGGTACATTAACTATCACACCAATTACAACACCAATTGTAGTAACTACTGAAAGTGCTACAAGAGGTTACAATGGAGAAAAGCTTACTAATGGTACTTATAGTTATACTGAAGGAGTTTTATTAGCAGGAGATATTCTAACTGCTAATATTACAGGAGAACAACTTTATGCTGGATCTTCTAATAATACGGTTGGTAGTGTAACTATAAAAAGAGGAGATAAAGATATAACCTCTAACTATACTTTTGGAACACACCAACTTGGTAGTTTACAAGTAGAATCGGCTTCACAAAATGTTAGTTTAAATCAAAATGTATATGTTAAAGTTGGTGGAACTCTTTCAATAGAACAAATTATGGAAAAGTTAAATTGTAATTTGAATAATTATAATATTGAGTATGTAAGTGGTTCAGCTGGAAGCTTTGATACTACTAGTGGATTTACTGCCGGTTCAAATGAGGGGCAAGTCACAATGAATGTTGTTGCTCCAGCGATAGATATTAATGGAGATAGCAAACCTGAATATAAAGAAACCAGTACATCATTCACTATTAACGTGGTAAATAAAGAACTTGTAACTATATCTGGGCTTAATGATAATGAAGTATTTACTTATGATGGAAGCTCTAAACAACCATCTGGCTCAATCTCGATTTCTAATGAAAATGTTTCATTAAGTGATTTAGATATAAAGTATACAGGAGTTAGTTATGATAGTGAAAATGCTCCTACTAATGCTGGATCTTATGCAGTAACTTATAAAGTTAAGGATAGTAACGCTGATTATACAGGAAGTGTAAGTTATAACTTTACTATTAAGAAAGCACAACTTGAAAAAGTAATTCTTTCAAACAATAGTTTTGAATATACTGGAAGTGATATTACTCCAACTATAAATAATACAAATGATAATATTGAAATTAGGGGAACTACTACTTCTTTAAGAGTTAACAATTATCAAATAGTAGCGAAATTAAAGGATACTAATAATTATGAATGGAATGATGGTTCAAGTGATGATATAACGCTTAATTGGTCTATCGTACAAGCAACACCTACTTATACAATTCCTAATAATTTAACAAGTATTAAAGGAAAAACTTTAAAAGATGTTACTCTTCCTGAAGGTTTTACTTGGAATTATCCTGATACTGTATTAACAGCCGGAAATAATTCATATAAGGCAACATTTACACCTCAAGATACCGTTAATTACAAAACTATTAGTGATATTGATATCCAAGTACTAGTAAAAAATTTATTCAATTTAACAACTAGTGTAAATGGCTCTAATGGCACTATTTCAACATCTAAAACTAACATAGTTGAAGGAAGTGAAGAAGAAGTAACATTTACACCAGATACTGGTTATATGATTGATAAAGTATTGGTAAATGATACTCCAACTACAGTTACTGGTAGCAAACTAAACCTTACTATGAACGAAAATAAAGTAGTTAGAGTAAGTTATAAGAAAATACCATTTACTATAACTATTAAAGATGTAACAGGTGCTACTATTACACCAAATGAAAATGTAACAATAAATTATGGTGATGATCAAGAATTTACAATTGTTGCAAAGTCTGGATATAGACTAACTAAAGTTTTAGTTAATGGAACTAATAAAATTAGTGACATGGTTGGCAACAAATTAACTTTAATTAATATTAAATCGAATATTAATTTAGAGGCTGTAGTAGAAAAACTTCCAACCCCATCAACTAATACAGATAAATCTGATTCTAGCACTACAAACAAGAGTTATAGTCCTAAAGACAAGAATCATGATGGTGTAGTAACTTGTCAAGAAGAGATGGACTCTGTTAACTGGGTTTGGTCTACATCAAAGAATGCATGCGTATATAAAGTAAGTAATACAAGTGCTAAATAATAATTAAACAAAAATAATAAAGCCCTACAAAAAAAGGTAAGTGAGATACAAAAATTCCATTACTTATAGTAGGGTTTTATTAGCTTAATAATTAATCTGAAAGATGATAATGATATTACAATTTTAAAGTTTGACATAACAAATTATCTTAAGCGTATTTTATTTGTAAAAAGGTTTTTTACTTATTGACTTAACTTTAAATACCTTTTTTTGTATGAAAAAAATAAACTTGTTAAATTAATATTTTGTTTAACAAGTTTATATTATGGTGCTAAAATGTAACGTGGTTATGAAAATAGAGAATGTTAGAAGAGTTATATTTTATTTTTTAGGTCTAGGTATTTTATCACTTGGTCTTATTTTAAATACCAAATCAAATTTTGGTGTTTCCCCAATTTTATCTGTTGCCTATTGTATTTCGCAAATTAGTGGACAAACTTTAGCAACAATTACACTTTATCAATACATCATATTTGTAATTGTGGAAATAGTTTTACATGTAATTGGCAAAGTTAAAAATTTAAAGATGGTAATATTTAAGGATTTAGCGCAAATTATTGTTACCATCATTTTCACTACTTTAATGGACTTGTTTGCTGAATATATTATTATTCCAACTAAGCTAATCACTAGAATCTTGTTTATGATATTAGGCATTATTCTTACAGGAATTGGTTGTGCTATGTCACTTGATATGCGTATTGTACCAAATCCTGGCGATGGTATTGTCCAATCTATTGCTGATTTTGTGCATAAAAGGGTAGGTATTACTAAAAATATTTTTGATTTATGTAGCGTAACAGTTACATGTATTATTAGTTTTATATTCGCTGGTAAACTAATCGGCATTGGTATTGGCACAATTGCATGTGTTATTGGTGTTGGTAGAGTTGTTTCTTATTTTAATGATATCTGTAAAGTTCCTTTACAAAATAGATGTGGCGTAGTTGAATGAGAAAAAACTTCATCGCTTATCTAGGACTAGCCTTAATAATAGGTATTAGTGTCTATAATAAATATGTTGATAAGATTTCAACTGCTATTTATTATGTTATCTTTATTTTTGCAGCCGCATTAATCGTACTTGGAAATATGGGAAGAAAATAAGTCTTGATGACTTATTTTTTATATATGAAATTTTCATTAAAGTGAGGTAGAATATAACAGTTCATATTTTTGAAAAGAAGGGAGATTTTATGATAAAAGAACTTGGTAGAAGTGTACGTGAATATAAAAAACCAATGATTTTAACACCCTTGTTTGTTATTGGTGAAGTAATCATGGAAGCTCTTATTCCTTATGTTATCGCTTTATTGGTTAATGAAATTAAAGCTGGTTGTTCTATTGATACAATCTTGCATTATGGATATATTTTATTGGCTTTTGCGATGACATCTTTATTATTCGGTTATTTAGCTGGCTATACATGCGCTAATGCTACATGTGGCTTTGCCAAAAACCTAAGACATGATGTTTTCTACAACATTCAAAAATTCTCATTCAGCAATATTGACAAGTTTTCTAGTGCCTCACTAGTTACGCGTCTTACGACTGATATCCAAAATGTGCAAATGGCCTTTATGATGCTTATTAGAATGGCCTTTAGAGCACCCCTTAATTTAATATTCTCATTTTTTATGGCCTATTATATGGGTGGTTCAATGGCGATTATTTTCCTAATAATCATTCCGATTTTAGGTATTGGTTTATATGCGATAGCTAAAATAACCATGCCTTTATTTAGAAAAGGTTTCCCAAAATTTGATACTCTAAATAATTCAATTGAAGAAAATATAAAAGGTATTAGAGTAGTTAAATCTTTTGTAAGGGAAGACTTTGAACAAGAAAAGTTTGATAAGGCAAGCAATGATATCAAAGACATCTTTACAAAAGCTGAAAGAATATTGGCTTTTAATAGTCCACTTATGCAATTATGCATGTATTCAGTGATGTTATTTGTGTTGTATTTTGGTTCAAAAACCATTATTACAACTCATGGTGCCTCTTTAGATATTGGTCAATTTTCAACATTACTTACTTATTCATTCCAAATCCTATCAAGCTTAATGATGTTATCAATGCTATTTGTAATGCTTACTTTCTCTGAAGAAAGTGCTGATCGAATTTGTGAAGTATTAAAAGAAAAAAGTGACCTAACTTCTCCAGAAAATGCCATTACAGAAGTAAAAGATGGTTCGATTGATTTTGATCATGTGCGCTTTAAATATTCAAAAAATGCTGATAGACCGGTTCTAGAAGATATTGATTTACATATTAAGTCTGGTGAAACAATTGGCATTATTGGTGGAACAGGTAGCGCTAAAACAAGTTTAGTTCAACTTATTCCTCGTCTATATGATGTATCTGAAGGCATGGTAAGAGTAGGCAAGAGAAATGTTAAAGACTATGATTTAACTGTTTTAAGAGATTCAGTTGCCATGGTTTTACAAAAAAATGTCTTGTTCTCAGGCACTATTGAAGAAAATATCCGTTGGGGGGATAAGGAAGCATCATTAGAAGAAGTAAAACATGTATGTAAACTAGCTTGTGCTGATGAATTTATTGAACAAAGAAAAGAAGGATATAACACATATATTGAACAAGGCGGAAGCAATGTTTCTGGTGGTCAAAAACAAAGACTTTGTATTGCTCGTGCACTATTAAAAAAGCCTAAAATCTTAATTATGGATGATTCTACTAGTGCCGTTGATACTAAAACTGATGCTAAGATTAGAAAAGCTATGAAAGATTATATTCCTGAGACAACAAAAATTATCATTGCTCAAAGAACAAGTTCAGTTGAAGATGCAGACCGTATTATTGTTATGAATAACGGTAAGATTGACGCTATTGGTACAAGTGAAGAACTATTAAAGAATAATAAAATTTATCAAGAAGTTTATTATTCACAAAATAAACAAGGTACAGAAAGGAGTGAAAATGATGAAGAAAGATAAGAATCGTATTCATACTTTTAAAAGACTAATTAAACTATTATTTTCGTTTTATCCTAAGTTGTTACCTTTGATTATTGTACTAATAATAGTTAACGCTGTTATTAGTTCGTTACCATCAATTTTCCAACAAAACATCGTTGCTTTAATTCAAGATGCCTGGGAAAATGGCTATTCATTCGATATGATTAAACCTGATGTTGTTAAACTTATTTCAATATTAGCTAGTCTATACTTAACAAGCTTGATTGCTGGTATTGTATATAACCAACTTATGGCCATTTTTACGCAAGGCTCTTTAAGTAAGATTAGAATTAAATTATTTAATCATATGGAAACATTGCCAATCAAATTCTTTGATAGTAATCAAAGAGGAGATGTTATGTCTTATTATACAAATGATGTTGAATCACTAAGACAAATGATTTCGCAAAGTTTCCCTCAGCTAATGATATCTAGTATAGCTTTAATAACAATTCTATGTATTATGTTTTACTATAGTGTTTATATGGCCCTAGTTATTATTTTTGGAGCAATTGTTTCACTTATTATCACCAAAAGAATTGGTGGTAAGTCAAGTAAATACTTTATGGCTCAACAAAAAAATGTAGCTATTACAGAAGGCGTTATTGAAGAAATGATCAATGGCCAAAAAGTTATTAAAGTATTTAATCATGAAGATGAAACTAAACAACAATTTGATGAAGTAAATGAAAAACTATATGAATCAGCTTATTTAGCAAACAAGTATTCAAATACTTTAATGCCAATATTAAATAATGTCTCTTATATTGTTTATGTATTTGTAGCTGTAGCAGGTGGCTTATTTATTCAATCTTCTATTAATAATGTATCTATTTCTGGCTTGCCATTTTCAATTGCAGTAGTAGTACCATTTTTAGGTATGTCACGTCAATTTGCTGGTAATATTCAACAAATATCACCACAAATAAATTCAATTGTAATGGGCCTTGCAGGTGCTAAAAGAGTCTTTGAACTTTTAGATCAAGAAAGTGAACAGGATGAAGGCTATGTTACACTTGTTAATGCTAAAAAGGTAAATGGTGAAATTGTTGAATGTGATGAAAAGACTAACATGTGGGCATGGAAACATCCTCATCACGATGGTACATTAACTTATACTGAACTTAAGGGTGATGTAAGATTTAATGATGTTGATTTTGCTTATGATCCAAATAAACAAATCTTGCACAATATTACACTATATGGAAAGCCTGGTCAAAAGATTGCCTTTGTTGGGGCTACTGGTGCTGGTAAAACAACTATCACTAATCTAATCAATCGTTTCTATGATATTGCTGATGGAAAGATAAGATATGATGGTATAAACATCAACAAGATTAAAAAGTCTTCTTTAAGAAAATCACTTGGCATTGTTTTACAAGATACTGTCTTATTTACAGGAACGGTAATGGATAATATCAGATATGGTAGACTTGATGCGAGCGATGAAGAATGTATTGCGGCAGCTAAACTATCTGGCGCCCATGATTTTATAATCCACTTACCAGATGGCTATAACACAATGCTTAATGGTGATGGTTCTAATTTATCACAAGGACAATGTCAATTATTAGCTATCGCCAGAGCGGCTGTAGCAGATCCGCCAGTAATGATTCTAGATGAAGCAACTTCTTCAATCGATACAAGAACTGAAACAATCGTTCAAAGAGGCATGGATGCTTTAATGAATGGTAGAACCGTATTTGTTATTGCGCATCGATTATCAACAGTTAAAAACTCTAATGTTATTATCGTTCTAGATCATGGCAACATTATAGAACGTGGTACGCATGAAGAATTATTAGCTTTAAAAGGCCAATATTATCAATTGTATACAGGTGCTTTCGAACTAGAATAAAACATAAACTGCAATTATAGATGATTGCAGTTTTTTTATTGCGATTGAAGAATAATTACGATGCTATAATGAATAGTGTTAATGAAATTTAAAGCATCCACAATTACAAAAATATGCATTTTTTTAACAACTGCATTATCTATCTTATGTGTCATTTTTATAGCCTTTACTTCTAAAGAATATAATTCTTTAAAAGAATCATATAATGACTATAATAGTGCTGTAAAAATTATAGATCGTTTTGAAGGCGGGGTTAATAAATTATCGCGTAAAGTAAGACAAGCGGTTTTTACTAGTAAACAATCTTATATTGATGATTATTTTGTTGAAATTAATGTTTTACAAAGCCGTGAATCTGCTGTGGAAGAACTTTCTTCATTATTTGATTCGAAGGAAGTAAACGAATACTTACAAAGAGCTTTATCTTTATCGAATAAAAAAGTAACCAATGATTTATATGCCTTGTGTTTAATTGAACATGTTATTGCGGATGAAAATACACATTGGCCAAGTGAATTAGCTGACTATGAACTTTCTTTTGAAGATTTAAATCTAAGTGATAAAGAAAAGAAAGAGAAAGCTATTGCTTTAATTAGCTCGGAAAACTATGAAAACGATAATACTTTTATTTCTAATGAAATAACTACTACTTTAACCAAGGTTTCAAATATTTTCTTAGAAAGGGAAAGTAAAGCAAATGAGGCTTTTGCCAGTGCTTTTTTAACTCTTATTATTGTGGTTTGCGCCTTAATATTTATGATGTTCTTTAATTGCTATTTAATGTTTGCTAATGTGGTGAAACCTATTTTAAATTATGATAAGGCTATTAAAAATGATGAACTCATTCCTTTGCAAGGGGTAAAGGAACTTAGAATATTAGCTTCTACTTATAATGAGATCTTTACAGAAAATCAAGAAAGAGAAAAAATCATGAAGCATAATGCCGAACATGATCCTTTAACCAATGCTTTAAATAGAGGATCCTTTGATTCAATATTGGATATTTATACTAAAGATCAAAGTAATTTTGCACTAATAATAGTTGATATTGACAATTTCAAAACTATTAACGATACTTATGGCCATAGCGTTGGTGATACAATACTTAAGAAAGTTGCTAATTCTTTAACCAATGCCTTTAGAACGATAGATCATGTATGTCGTATAGGTGGTGATGAATTCGCTATTATCATGGTTGATATGACATCAAGCTTAAATTATACAATCAATGAAAAAATTGAATTTATAAATAAAGAATTAAGCGCTTCAAAAGATGGTGAACCAGTAGTTACTTTAAGTATAGGCGTAGCCTTAACAGATAGAAAAAATCCTAGTGATTCCATCTTTAATGATGCCGATAATGCTTTATATCGTACAAAAGAAAATGGCAGAAATGGTATTACCTTCTATTAATTATGATTAGACCAATTTGTAAAGATGTTTTATTTCTATCCAAAAAAGCTGAAAAAGCTACTATTGATGATGTTGGTATAGGAGAAGATTTACTTGATACTTTAAAAGTCAATAAAAACAAGTGTGTTGGCATGGCTGCCAATATGATTGGCATAAATAAGGCGATTATTGTTGTTAATATGGGGATGTTTGATGTGTTAATGTTTAATCCAAGAATAATAAGTAAGTATCAACCCTATGAAACTTATGAAGGGTGTTTATCTTTAAATGATAAAAGAAAGTGTATTCGTCATCAAATAATAAAAGTTGAATATTATGATTCCACATTTAAGAAACATATTGAAGAATATAAAGGAATCATTGCACAGATAATTGAACATGAAGTAGATCATTTAAATGGTATCATTATTTAAATGATTAATTTATATAAATTATAGTAGAATAGGTTCATGACAATTAAGAACGTAATTTTTGATTTAGGAAATGTACTTATTGATTTCCACCCATTAGAGTATATTAAATCTCTAGGCTATGATGATTTAAAAGCTAGGGAAATAATGAATTCCACTATCAACGACTCAATATGGAGCGATATGGATAGAGGTATCTATCAAACAAAAGAGGAATACATTAAAGCGTTTTGTTTAAAACATCCTAGTTTGAAAGAAGAAATAACTAATTTCTTAAGTGGACCATGGTATGAAAAGGTGATTTTTCCAATAAAAGAAAATCAAATTATGATTGATTTGGTTAAGGAAAAAGGATTAAAGTACTACATATTATCCAATTATCCTAAAGATGCCTTTGAATATACTTATAATATCTGTCCTTTTATACAAAATGCCGATGGTATGCTTATATCTTATAGTGTACTTAAAATTAAACCAGAAAAAGAGATATATCAAACTTTACTTGAAAAGTATAATCTTGTGGCAAACGAGTGTTTATTTATGGATGATAGGACAGAAAATGTTGAGGCTGCTATAAATTTAGGTATAAATGCTTTTGCGTTTAAAGGCTTAGATGATGGATATCAAAAATTAAAGGAATATTTGGAAGGATAATTATGCAACAATATTTAGATTTATGTAAACATATTTTAGAAAATGGCGAAACTAGAAAAGATCGTACTGGTACAGGTACTATTTCTACATTTGGTTATCAAATGCGTTTTAATCTTGAAGAAGGTTTCCCCTTACTTACAACCAAAAAAGTCTTTTATAGAGGGATTTTTGAAGAGCTATTATGGTTTTTAAGTGGTAGCACAAATATTAAACCATTAGTTGACAAAAAAGTTGGTATATGGAATGAATGGCCATATAAAGACTATACAAGTAGCCCTGATTATAAAGGTGAAACACTAGATGAATTTGTTGAAAAGATTAGAAATGATCAAGAATTTGCAGATAAATATGGCAATCTTGGTCCTGTCTATGGCAAACAATGGCGTAATTTTAATGGTGCAGATCAAATAAAAGAATTAATTGAAAATTTAAAGAAAGATCCTTTTTCTCGAAGACATATGGTTGTTGCCTATAATCCAAGTGAAGTAAAAGATATGGCTTTGCCACCATGTCATTCATTATTCCAATTTTATGTAAGTGCTGATGGAAAGAAATTATCATGCCAACTATATCAAAGAAGTGGTGATGTATTCTTGGGTGTTCCTTTTAACATTGCCTCATATTCTTTACTTTTAGCCATGGTGGCACAAGTATGTGGATATCAACCATATGAATTTGTCCATACCTTCGGAGATGCCCATATTTATTTAAACCATGTAGATCAAATTCATGAACAATTATCTAGAACACCAAGAAAACTACCAAAGCTTATTTTAAATCCAGAAATAAAAGATATTTTTGACTTTAAATATGAAGATATTAAAATTGAAGATTATGACCCTTATCCTGCTATAAAAGGAGCAGTATCAGTATAATGTTTAGTTTAATTGTTGCCTATGATGAAAATAGGACTATTGGCTATAAAAATACTATCCCTTGGCATTTGCCACAAGATTTAAAACAATTTAAGGAACACACCACAAATAAAAGAATTGTGATGGGCAACAATACCTTTAAATCCATTGGCAAGCCTTTACCAAATAGACACACAATAATTATTACTAAAAATATCAAAGAGAACAGTGAAAATGTATCTTATGTATCTGATTTAATATCTTTCTTAAAAGAAAATGAAAATACGGATGAAGAAATTATGATATGTGGTGGAGCAAGTATTTATAAGGTGGCTTTGCCATATTGTAAAAAACTATATATTTCTTTAGTTGAAGGAAAACATATAGGTGATTCTTTCTTTCCTGAATTTGATTTAAATAATTATAAGCTTATAAATAAAACTAAATTTGAAGGATTTACATTATTAGAATATGAAAAAACCAAGATTGATTAGTCTTGGTTTTTATATAGGATTCTTACTTATTTAGAACGTTTCATTCAAATTCCACCAAATCATAATCTTCAAGGTCTTCATCTTTGATGTCTAATTTTTTACAGACTTCATCTTGAGTTATGAATTTGCTAGAATCAAGATTTTCTAAACGTTTATAAGCAACAGCTAAAAGCTGAGCGTCGTTTAGTTCATCTATTAAATCTACTGTTTTGTTTGTGTTAAATATAGAATTCTTCATAGTATCTTTTTTCTAAATTATAACGAAAATACATTGTTTTTTATCACTTTCTTAAATTAAAAGCTAAATACACTTATTAATGTTGACTATGCTATAATTATCGTGTTTGAAAAGGAGTTTTTATATGCCTAGTAAGTATAATTTTGATGAAATAGTATCACATTTAAAAAGCAGTGGATTTGTCTACCAAGGATCAGAAATCTATGGTGGCTTATCTAATTCTTGGGACTTTGGTGTTCTTGGTGCTGCTTTAAAGAAAAATATTAAAGATTTATGGTGGAAAGAGTTTATTGAAACTTCACCATATAATGTTGGAATTGATAGTTCAATTATCATGAATCCTAAGACATGGGAAGCAACAGGCCATTTAAAAGGTTTTGCGGATGCCATGGTTGATTGCAAAGAATGTAAATCAAGATTTAGAGCTGATCAATTAATTGAACAAGCTACTGGTTTAAGTGCTGATGGCAAGTCTTTTGATGAAATGGATAAGATAATTGAGGAACATAATATCAAATGTCCAAATTGTGGTAAACATAATTTTACTGGTGCACGTGCCTTTAACTTAATGTTTAAAACATTTATTGGAACACTTGAAGATGCAAAGTCAGTTGTATATTTGCGTCCTGAAACTGCTCAAGGTATCTTTGTAAACTTCAATAATGTACTTAGAACCTCAAGAAAAAAGCTTCCATTTGGTATTGGTCAAATTGGTAAATCATTTAGAAATGAGATTACCCCAGGTAACTTTATTTTTAGAGTCAGAGAATTTGAACAAATGGAACTTGAATTCTTCTGTAAACCTGGTGAAGACCTTGAATGGTATAAGTATTGGGTTGATTATTGTTTCAACTTTATTTTGAAATTAGGTATTAATAAAGATAATTTAAGAGTAAGACCTCATGATCCTGAAGAATTAGCTTTCTATTCTAAGGGCACAAGTGATATTGAATATGCCTTCCCATTTACTGATTGGGGAGAAGTATGGGGCATTGCTGATAGAACAGACTATGACTTAAAACGTCACAGTGAATTCTCAGGTAAGGATTTAAATTATCTAGATCCTGAAACTAATGAAAAGTATATCCCATATTGTGTAGAGCCATCGGTTGGCGTAGAAAGACTTTTCTTGATGATTTGTTGCGATGCCTATGATAAAGAAATGGTAGGGGAAAATGATGAAAGAATTGTCATGCATATCCATCCTTCTATTGCACCAGTCAAAGCTTGTGTATGTCCATTATCAAAGAAACTTTCTGAACCTGCAAGCAAGCTATTCCATGATTTAACTAGTGAATTTTCATGTCAATATGATGAAGCTGGTTCAATTGGTAAAAGATATAGAAGAAACGATGCGATTGGCACTCCTTTCTGCATTACTTATGACTTTGATTCTTTAAATGATCATTGTGTAACTGTTAGAGAAAGAGATTCAATGAAACAAGAACGTATTAACATCGATGAATTAAAGGATTATATTAAAGATAGAATTAAATATTAATGAGAATACCAGAAGAAACGATTAATGATATTCGAAATAGTGCAGATATAGTTGATGTAATAGGCCACTATATCCCATTAACCAAAAAGGGCAAAAGCTACAGTGCTGTTTGTCCTTTTCATGATGACCATGATCCATCATTATCTATTTCTCAAGATAAACAAATTTATAAATGCTTCGTATGTGGTAGTGGCGGCAATGTCTTTACCTTTGTCTCAAATTATAAAAAGATTAGTTATCCAGAAGCAGTTAAAGAAGTAGCTGACTTAATCGGTAAGCCACTTAATATTGAATTTAATACGCCCAAAAAAGAAAATCGTTACCAAAGACTTTATGATGTTTTAAATTCTTATATTGAATATACTTCTTATATTTTAAATGGCTCAAAACTTGGAATTCGAGCTTTGGAATATTTAAATAAAAGAGGCCTTGATGAAAACATCATCAAAGATTTTAACATTGGTTATAATCCAGATGGCGATAGAGTATATCAAACTTTAAAGGCTAAAGAAATAACTGATGAAGAAATGATAAAAGTAAACATTGCCAGAATGGGAAATGGTGGCATGAGTGAAGTCTTTAAAAACCGTATTACTTTCCCAATTCATGATAAATATGGCAATCCAATTGCCTTTAGTGCAAGAGACTTTACAGGCTTTTCTCAAAGCAAATATATTAATTCAACTGAAACGCAAATTTATGTAAAAGGCAATATACTTTATAACTATCATCGTGCTAAACTTGCTTGTAAACAAAATGGTAAGGTTATAGTTTGTGAGGGTGTAATGGATGTTATAGCCTATGCTAGAGCAGGTATATACAACGCTGTCGCAACACTTGGTACAGCCTGTTCTAAAACACAAATTGAACTATTAAAGGAATTATCACCAATTATTATTCTTTCTTATGATGGCGATAAAGCAGGTAAAGCGGCCAATATGAAAAATGGTCATGCCTTACTTTTAGAAAATTGTAATGTAGAAGTAATTGATAATAACAGCGGACTAGATCCTGATGAAATAATTAATAAATATGATAAAAACGCTCTAAGAGATTTAAGTTCAAAGCGTGTTAGCTATATCGATTACGCTATGGCTTATTATAAAGATTCCTATAATTTAAATAATTATAGTGAAAGAAAAGAAATGACTCTTAAAATGTCGGATTTAATAGAATTATTAAATGATGACTATGATAAGGAAAATTATTATAACGAATTATATGAAATAACCAAGATTCATAAAAGTAATGAGCCAAATAAGCCTATAAATGGGTATAATAGAGAATGGAAATCCTTTGAAAAAAGCATTTCTCTTGATGGCATAACCAAGGCTGAATATATCATCTTAATCGAAATGATTTTAAGCAAAGATGCAGTAAATATATATAATGAACAGCTAGGCTATTTACTTGATGAAACTAATCAGAAATTAGCCAATATCATAATCGATGAATATCGAAAATGTGAAAGTGTATCTTTGCCTAAATTATTAGATGAAATAGATGATGAAGCGATTAAGAATCTAATCTTATTTATCGCAACCTATGATGGTTTACCACAAAACTACAACAAAGAGACTTTACTTGGTTCCATAAACAAGGTCAAAACGGAGATTAAAAAGCGTAAGCTAGCTTATCTTAGAAAGAATATTAACGACATTGCTTCACTTGACCAAGAAAAGGCTATTGAGTATATTAAAGAACGTGAAAAATTAATTAAAGAACTTGGAGGGGAATAATGGCTAAAAAGAAAGAAGAACTTACTAACACACAAGAGGAACAAACTAGTACTAAAGTGGCTAAGCCAAAAAAGCAAATCTCTATTGCTAAGCCAAAGAGAATGGAGCCTCGTGTTATTAAGGATGAACCAAAGAAAACAGTTACTAAAGAAAAATCAAGTAAATCTGCTAACTCTTTAAGTGGCAAAAAATTTAATGATTTAGATGAATTAAAAGAATTTTTAATTGATTTAAATAAGGCTAATGAGGATATTAACCAAAAAGATGTAGTTGATGCTTTAGACCGTTTTGATATGAGTGATGAAGATATCGATGCATTCTATGATTGGGCCAACAATAACAATATTGATTTGGTAGATGAAACTCAAGAAGATGAACTACTAGATGAAGATGATGATTTAGTAGTTTGCGATGATGATGAGGATGAAGAAAATCCAGATGATGAAAGAAATATCATCATTAACTATGAGGCTGCGAGTCAATATACTAAAGTAAATGATCCAGTAAAGATGTATCTTAAGGAGATTGGTCGTGTACCACTTTTAAAGGCTGATCAAGAAATTGAAATTGCTAAAAGAATTGAAGCTGGTGGACCTGATGCTGAAGAAGCTAAAAATGAACTAATTAGTGCCAATTTAAGATTAGTTGTCGCTATTGCTAAAAAATATACAGGTAGAGGTATGCTTTTCCTTGATTTGATTCAAGAGGGTAATATGGGTCTAATTAAAGCGGTTGATAAGTTTGACTATCATAAAGGCTTTAAGTTCTCTACTTATGCAACATGGTGGATAAGACAAGCTATTACGCGTGCTATCGCTGACCAAGCTAGAACCATTCGTATTCCTGTTCATATGGTTGAAACTATTAATAAGATGACAAGAATTCAAAGACAACTAGTTCAAGAGTTAGGTAGAGATCCTAGCCCTGAAGAAATTGCTGAAAAGATGGGTAATGGCATGTCAGCTGAAAAGGTTAGAGATATTCAAAAGATTGCTCTAGATCCAGTATCGCTTGAAACACCAATTGGCGAAGAAGATGATTCACATTTAGGTGATTTTATTGAAGATGAAACAACTGTTTCACCTGACCAATATGCTAATAATGAGCTATTAAAGGATGAAATTAATGCTATTCTTTCTACATTAACTGAAAGAGAAGAAAAAGTATTAAGACTTCGTTTTGGTCTAGAAGATGGTAGAACTAGAACGCTTGAAGAAGTTGGTAAAGAGTTTGATGTTACAAGAGAAAGAATTAGACAAATTGAGGCTAAGGCATTAAGAAAATTAAAGAATCCTACAAAGTGCAAGCGTCTAAAGGAATTTGTGGAAGATAAACGCTAATGTTATCTAAAAGACTATTAAAAATAGCCAGTTTAGTATCAAAAAATAAGGTAGTATATGATGTGGGAAGTGACCATGGATTACTACCTTGTTTTTTAGTGCAAAATAATATTTGTCCTAAAGCTTATGCAGTTGATAATAAAATTGGCCCTTTAAATCGAAGTAAAGAAGCTATTTTGAAATACCATCTAGAAGATAAGGTTATCCCTATCTTAAGTGATGGTTTAAATGATGTAAAAAGTGATGTTGAAGTTATTACAATTGCAGGAATGGGTTTTTATACTGTCATGGATATCTTTAAAGATAAGGATTTGACTAGGTATCATAGTATTATTGTTCAAGTTAATAAGGATGTTGATAAACTAAGACAATTTATAAGTGATAACAACTATACAATACTTGATGAAGCAATTGTTAAAGAAGATAAGTTTTATCAAATTATTGTTTTTAACTGTGATTATCATAAAGCTTATAGTCAAATGGAAATCAACTATGGACCATTATTATTAGAAAAAAAAGAAGCTATATTCGTCGAATATTTACATGATTTAAAAAAGACTTGTAATTATTTTAATAAGGACGGTAGCGTAGATAGGCTAAATAAAAAAGTAAGTGAAATAGATAGGGTTCTTGATATAATAAAGAACGGTTGAATGAAAAAAAAGGAGTAATTATAGGATTTATGAACAACTTTGATTTTGAAGTTTCTAAAATGTTTGAAGACAAAGAAAGTCTAAAGGGCGCTTATGTCAAATTTTTAGAAGTTAAATTCGGTAAGTCAGTAAAAGAATCTACTGTATATGAACAATATGCAGCTTTGGGTTCTTTAGTTATGGCTCATGCGATGGCTAACTGGAAAAAGACAAGAGAAAGCGTTAAAAAGGACCAAGATAAGACTTTGTATTATTTCTCATTAGAATTTTTAATGGGAAGAATGTTAAGCAACAACTTAATGTCTTTAGGCTTATATGATATGACAAAGGATGCTTTGGAAGAACTTGGCATTGATATTAATGAAATTGAAGATTGCGAAGCTGATGCAGGTCTTGGAAATGGTGGCTTAGGAAGACTTGCTGCATGTTTCTTAGATTCTCTTGCAAGCTTAAATTATGCAGGCAATGGTAATACCATTAGATATCGTAATGGCTTATTTAAACAATTAATCATTGATAATAAGCAAGTTGAAGTACCAGATCAATGGCTAAGATATGGCTATCCTTGGGAAATTAGAAAAGCTGAAAAGGGTGTTTCAGTGAGATTTTATGGTGATGTTGAAGTATATAGAGATGAAAATGGTGATTTAGGCTTTAATCATGTTAACTATGAAGAAGTACTTGCTGTACCATATGATATGCCAATTGTCGGTTCAGATACTTTTACTACTAATACATTAAGAATGTGGTCTGCTGAACCAAGTGATAATCTTCCAAGCCATATGGCATATCCTGATTATCTACAAGATGTTGAAAAGATTTGTTTAAATCTATATCCTGAAGATTATACCGAAGAGGGTAAATTAACACGTATTAAACAAGAATATTTCTTTGTTTCGGCTGGCCTACAAACAATTATTAGAGAACATTTAAAGAATAATCCTAATCTAGATAATTTCGCTGATAAGGTTGTTATCCAATTAAATGATACACATCCTGCATTAGCTATTCCTGAACTTATGAGAATTTTAATGGATGACTATGGTTATTCTTGGGATAAAGCGTTTAATATTGTTAAGCATACTTTTGCCTATACAAATCATACGGTATTACAAGAAGCTTTAGAAAAATGGCCTATAAATTATATAAAGACTCTTCTTCCTAGAATTTATCTAATTATTGAAGAGATTGATAATCGTTTTGTTTGTGGTTTAAGACAACTTGGCAAAGACGATAACTTTATTAATTCTGTAAGGATTATTTCAAATGGTTCTGTTAAGATGGCTAACTTATCAATTGTTGGTTCTTTCTCAATTAACGGTGTAGCAAAAATCCATAGTGATATCTTAATTAAAGATACTTTCAAGAATTTCTATGAAATTTATCCTGAAATGTTTAACAATAAGACAAATGGTATCACCCAAAGAAGATGGCTATTATATTCAAATAGGGAACTTGTTGATTTAATAAAGAAATATACTAATGTTGATATTCGAAAAGATTTCAATGCTTTAAGTGAATTGAATAAGTATGTTGATAATGCTGACTTACAAGAACAATTTTTGGCTGTTAAAAAGGGTAAAAAGGTTGAACTTGCTGATTACTTAAATAAACTATACGGTATTGAAATTGATCCAGATAGTATCTATGATGTACAAGCTAAACGTTTACATGCTTATAAAAGACAACTTTTAAATATCATGTATGTTATTTCTTTATACCATAGAATCCATTTAGAACCAGATTTTGATATGCCAAAGACTACTTTTATCTTTGGTGCTAAGGCTGCTGGAACATACTATTTTGCCAAAGATGTTATTAGACTAATTAATTGTGTAGGTAAGACTATCGATAATGATCCACTTGCCAGCAAATTTATTAAGGTAGTATTTATACCTAACTATCGTGTGACTATTGCTGAAAAGCTAATGCCTGCTGCTGATGTTTCTGAACAAATTTCGACAGCTGGTAAAGAAGCTTCTGGTACTGGCAATATGAAGTTTATGATGAATGGTGCTCTAACTTTAGGTACTATGGATGGTGCCAATGTTGAAATTAGAGGCTTAGTTGGCGATGATAACATTATGATATTTGGTATGAGCGAAGATGAGGTTGTTGCTAGAAAGCCTGATTATCGTCCATATGAGTACTATCAAAATAATGAAGAACTAAGAAGAGTTATTGATTCTTTAACTGATGGTACATTTGATGAAGATAGAAATGCGTTCCAAGATATCGCTAATGAATTCTTACTTAGAAATGATGAATATATGATTCTTGCTGATTTCGAGTCATATAAACAAGCACATGATAAGATTTATGGTTTATATCTTGATAAGCATAAATGGGCTAAGATGTGCCTTTGCAACATCGCTAATTCAAGTTTCTTCTCAAGTGATAGAACAATTAACGATTATGTAAATGATATTTGGCATTTAGATAAGATTAAATAAAAAAATTGGGTCAATCAATGATGATTGGCCCTTTTAATTCTTGTTTTAAATATTCTTTGCGATTATTTGTATAGCTAGCATACATGTTAGATACTTTCCATTCTATTGTTTTGTAGGAATCAGGAATATTTTTAAATTGCGTAACAATTTTAATATCATCTTGTTTCCTAAATGTTCTTAAATATTCTTGACCTTTGCTATTAAAGCCAAGCACTCTAACATAGTTAAGTGGTTCTAGATTTAAAACCTCTTGCTTACTTATTTGATTAATAATATGTACGCATATTCTTTGTATGCGAGCCCTTGTATATCTTTTTGATACACAAGCATTTATAAATTCGTCATAATCATCATATTTAGCCGCATTACTAATGAGTAGATTTTCAATTCCTTCTGATACTAAAAAGATATCTTTTAATGAATTTTTATCAATTGTTAATAATAATCTTTGTAAGTAGGGATAGATATCTTGATTAAAGATAGGATCGTTAATCTTAACTGGAGTTGCAATACTATAATCTAGATTATTTTTAATCGCTTCTCTAATGGCTTTTGCGCTAGCGATATTTGAAAGTTCTTCACTATGATAACTATTTGTCCTTTGGATTAAATAAGGCTTAATATCGCTATTTTGAATAGCTCTTAGATAACTTATTCCTAAAATATCATTTGGATAAAGGCTACCAGCTAATAAACCGTAGGCTTTTGGAAAAGAATTGCCTTGACTTAATATTTCTTTTAAATAATCTATTTGAATATTATATGAGGCAAAATCCATAAGTTCTTGTAAATTATTGGTTTCTGATCCAAAAATTAGATTATTAATGCCCATCTTCTTTAATAGTTCTACACTTTTCTCACCAAATACACTAGCATTTTGTACGGTATAGATATAAGGTAGTTCAATCATGATATCTACACCATGATTTAAGGCGGCCTTTGTTTTTTTAAATTTATCAATGATAGAGATTTCTCCACGTTGACTAAAACAACCACTAGTTATCGCAATAACTAAATCAGGATTAGTTAACTCTTTTACTTTATCTAAATGATATATATGCCCATTATGAAATGGATTATATTCAACTACTATTCCACTTATATTCATGGATTTATTATATAATAGCCCTATGAAAATTTGTTTTAGAGATTTAGCTAACATAGCAGATGAAAAAAAGTATGAAATTGATTTAAAAGATATTGAAATCAAAGATAATATGTTTATCAATGGTGTAAAAGAAGTAAAAGGAGATATAGTCTTTTATTACGACGATAATCATGATTTATGTATTAACTACAAGTTAAAGGGTATTATGCTTTGTCCTGATAGTATGACACTTAAAAATGTTGATGTACCTTTTGATATTGAAGATGATTTAAATGTGGTAACAAGTGAGAGTGAAGATGGCTTCTATTTTATCGATAACGTGGAAATAAATGACTTTGTTTCATATATTATTGAACCAGAAGCACCGATTATGGTTGAAAATCCTGACGAAAAAAGATATTATAGAGGAGATGGCTGGACAATTCTTACCGAAGAGGAGTATAATAAACGCTCGAAGGAAGAAATTGATCCTCGGTTAGCAAAATTATTGGAGTATAGGGAGGAATAACATTAGATGGCAGTTCAACAGAGAAGAAATTCAAAGACACGTAAAGCTAAAAGAAGAACTCATTACAAACTAAGTGCTCCTGCGATGGTTAAATGTCCATCTTGTGGAGAATATAAATTAGCTCATAGAGTTTGTGCTAAATGTGGCTCTAAATAATCGCTGAATAAGCGATTTTTTATTTGCTTTAGAAAACATAAGAGGATGGAACTGTAATAAGTTCTTTTTTATTGTGAATATTTAAATTAAAAGTTACAATATATCTAATTGTGAATGATATTTCACTTAAAAAAATGATGTAAAATATTAGTGAGGAAACACACATGGGAAATAATACACAAACAATCAAACAAAGATTTCTAGATATTTTATTTGAAGATGATGAAATAGAAGAGCCAGTTAGAAAGCCAAAAGCTAAGCCTAATGATAATAAATATAAGGCTAGCGATATTTTATATGGTAAAAAGGAAGAACCTAAAAAGGTTGAAGTAGTTAAAAAGCCTGTTGAACAAGTTAAGGTTGAAACTAAGCCAGTTAATTCTAATAGTGCTTTTATTAATTATGATGAAACTAAGGATGTTAAAAATGAAGAAAAGGAAGTAAGAGAGACTAATCCTGTTTATGATGAGAATTATGTAGCTAAACCTGCTTTATCTCCTATTTTTGGCAATATCGATAAAACAGCTAAGAAACAAGAGGTTCATGTAGATGTAACTCATACGCCAATTGAAAAACCTGGTTCTAGTTATTTAGGTACTGTTTTATCACCTATCTATGGTTATGAATCTAATCCTAATGTTCCTGAAGTTAAACATGAGGAAACAAAGGAAGAAGTTGTTGAAATGGTAGAAGAAAACTTTGATGATGTTTTCCCAACTAATGAATATAAAAATAAAGATTTTGATGATATGCAAAGTGAAGAGATAGATTTATTCTCTTATTCAAAGGACAAATAAATGTATTATTTTATTGGAATTAAAGGATCAGGCATGGCTGCATTAGCTATTATGCTTAAAAACATTGGCGAAGAAGTTATGGGCTCTGATTTAGAAAAACATTTCTTTACTGAAGACTTACTTGTTGAAAACAATATTAAGATACTCTCGTTTAATAAAGAAAATATAAAAGATGGTTATACAGTTATTATTGGCAATGCTTTCTTGGAAGACTTTGAAGAAGTTATTGCGGCAAGAAACAATAAAACATGTACTTGTTATCGATATCATGAATTTCTAGGAAAACTAATGAAAGATTATAAGAGTGTTTCCATTGCGGGAAGTCATGGGAAAACCACAACTACTACAATGTGTAAATCAGTACTATCTTCTTTCTTTAATACAGCGTATTTGATTGGTGATGGTGAAGGTTATTTAAGTAAGGATAGTGAGTATCTATGTGTTGAATCGGATGAATTTAGAAATCATTTCCATAGTTATTATCCTGAATATGCTCTTATAACGAATATTGAAATAGATCATGTTGATTTTTTTAAGGATGAAGAAGATTATTTTAACTCTTATCAAAAGTTTGTAGGCAATGTATCTAAAGCGGTGTTTATAAATGGCGATGATGCGTGGTGTAATAAATTAACTTTTGGCGATATTGATCATTTTACTTTTGGTATCAATACCAAGAATGATTATTATCCATTAAATCTTGTGGAAGATAGCCATGGCACTAGCTTTGATTTATTCTATAAAGAAGAATTTTTATATCACTTTGATTTACCATTTGTAGGAAGACATTTACTTATTGATGCATTAAGTATTCTTTCTTTAGCTAATTATTTAAAATTAGACTTAGCTATCGTAAACCAATCCTTAAATAACTATCATGGTCCAAAAAGACGTTATGTTATTGAAGAATATAAAAACGCGATATTTGTTGATGACTACGCTCATCATCCAACCGAAGTAAAGGTAACTTTACAAGCTAGTCGCTTACGTTATAAAGATAAAAAAATTATCGCGATATTTAAACCACATAGGGCAAGTAGAGTATTACATTTTGCACAAGAATTCAAGGATGCTTTAGAACTGGCTGATAAGGTTTATCTATTAGATTTTACTTCAATTGATGATAAACAAGATGGAACTGATATTGATATCACTTATTTAGCTAAAATGATACCTGGCTCAACTGTTTTAAGTGAAAATGAAGATGGCGCTAAACAATTAGCTAGTAATGGTGATAGCGTATATGTATTTATGTCTAGCAAAGATATTTATAATATCGCTGATATGACTAAGAAATATCTTTAATTTTTGTTTAAAGTTTAAATATCAAATAACTAAATTAGCGCTATTTGTTAGTGCTTACAAAATCTTGAAAATATTTACATTTAATATAGAATAGTATATAGGAGGTACTAGGTATGCAAGAAGTTTCGGAAATTTTTAGGGGACTTTTACCAATATTGGGTGTATTTGTCTTAATTGCCTTAATTGTGCTTTTAATCAAAATAATCAAATTATTGGGAAGTGTTGAAGAAACAATATTAAAGACACATGGTTCAATCGATAAAGTGGAAGAGACTTTAGAGAAAATCCAAGTGCCAGTTGACACCACTGTAAAGGCTTGTAAAGGCATTGATAAAGCATATGATAGTTCCATTAAGGCTATTGATGAGGCTAAGGATTATGTAGTTAAAAATGCTGATACGATCAAGAATAAGGTGGTTGATGTTGTTAAAAAAGTTCAAGGATCTAAAACTGAAAAGAAGGTTGATGAACCTAGTGAACTTAGCTTAGATGATATATTAAGCAAAGGAGAATAATAATTATGGCTGAAGAAAAGAAGATTGAAGAACAAATCGATGAAACTGTCGAAGAAATGAAAAAGAAGATTGATGAAATTTCTAAAGGCGCAGAAAATGTTGATGGTGATTTAAAAGAAAAGGCTGTAGAAGTTAAGGAAAAGTCTGTTGAAGTATTAAACAAGGCGATTGAAAAAGTTAAAACTTTATATAATAGCGCAGCTGATTCAAAAGAAGTTAAAGATACTTTAGAATTTGTTAAAACAAAGGCTAAAGAATTATCTGACGCTACTTGTAAAAAGTATAACGAATTAAAAGAAAATGAAAACGTTAAAAAGACTGTTGAAAATGTAAGTAATTATGCAAAGGAAACTGGCGAAAAGGTTTCAGCTGGTTGCAAGTCTACTTATGATTCTGTAATGGCTAATGAAAACGTTAAAAAGGTAGTTGGGGCTGTTTCTAATACTTATGAAAAGGCTAAAACAGGTGTAAGTGATTATCTAAATAAGCCTGAAGTACAAGAAAATATCGAGAAGGCAAAAGATGCAACTATCGATGTTGCAGAAAAAGCTGTTGCGGCTTTAAAAGCATGGCTAAAGCCTGAAGAAAACAAAGAAGAAAAATCAGAAGATACTGAAAATAAGGAATAATTAAATGAAGCGCGTTACTATTTATGATGTCGCAAGACAAGCTGATGTTTCTCTTGCGACTGTCTCTAGAGTAATGAATGGTTCAGATGTTGTTAAACAGGCAACTAAAACAAAAGTTGAGGAAGCAATTAAGACTTTGGGCTATAAGCCTAGTGCTATAGCTCAAGGTTTAGCCTTACAACGCACCACTACTATTGGCTTAATTTTTCCAGAAGAATCTATAACCAATACTGGACAATTAATAAATGGTTTATGTGATGTTGCTAAAATATACGACTACAACATCTATTTACATGCTGTTACTCAAGGCATTACAAATATTCAAGAAGTTTTAGATGATGTTATTAAATCAAGAGTTGATGGAGTTGTTATCTATTGTAATAAGGATTTAGAAGATGCGACAAAACAACTTGATACATTTTCTATCCCTATGGTTGTTGTAAATGATCGTATTATCACAAATTCCATTTGTTCCGTATGTGTTGATTATTCAAAAGCTGTTTATGAAGTAATTGACGAAAGACTTAACAAAGGAATTAAAGATATTGTTGTACTAGAAGACCGTCGTAATAGGAACATGACTAAAGAGATGGTTGAAGGTGCTAAAAAATGTTATAAGGACCATGATTTAAACTTCAATGGATATCTAGAATTTTCAAATGATGAACGTTCAACTTATAAGTTTTTAAAGAGCTATTTTAAGAATCATCGTCACCAATTAATGATTGTAAACCGTGATTCACAAGCTCTTGCATGTTTAAATGCATGTGTTGAAAATGGTGTTAAGATTCCAGAAGAAATGGAAATTATTTGTTTAAATGACACTAAATATCTTTCAATGGTTAGACCAGAAGTCAGCGCCTTTGAGATTCCTTCTTATGATTTAGGTGCTGTTAGTATGCGTTTAATGACAAAGCTTTTAAAGAATGAGAAAGTAGAAGATAAACAAAAAGTATTAGGTTATATTTATAAAGAAAGAAAGACGACAAAATAAATGGGTATATATGAAGAATTACAGTGGAGAGGTCTTATTAAAGACTGTTCTTCTGAAGATTTAAGAGAAAAATTAAATAAAGGAGGAATGACATTTTATATAGGAACCGATCCTACCGGAGATTCCTTACATATAGGTCATTTTTCAAGCTTTTTGATTTCAAAAAGATTAAAGGAAGCAGGACATAATCCTGTTTTACTTGTGGGCGGAGGAACTGGTTTAATTGGTGATCCAAAACCTGATAGTGAAAGACCAATGATAACCAAGGAAGCCGTTTTGCACAATTATGAATGTCTTGCCAAACAAGCTCATGATTTATTTGGTTTTAAGGTTGTCAATAATTATGATTGGCTAAAAGATTTTTCTTATATTGAATTTTTAAGAGATGTAGGTAAATATTTCAATATTAACTACATGTTAAACAAAGATATTATAAGAAGAAGACTTGATGAAGGTATTACTTATACTGAATTCTCTTATATGCTTATGCAAGCTTATGATTTCTTACATTTATATGAAAATGAAGATTGCGTTATGCAAGTTGCTGGCCAAGACCAATGGGGTAATATCACAGCCGGCATAGAACTTATTAGAAAAAAACTTGGTAAGGAAGCCTATGGCTTTACAATGCCTTTATTGACAAAGTCTGATGGCTCTAAGTTTGGTAAAACAAATGGCAAGGCTATTTGGCTTGATGGTAATAAGACTAGTCCCTATGAAATGTATCAATTTTTTATAAATTCCGAAGATGATAAAGTTATCGATTATTTAAAATTCTTAACTTTCTTATCAAAAGAAGAAATTGAAGATTTGGAAAAATCAAACAAAGAGGAACCACATTTAAGACTAGCTCACAAAGCTTTAGCTAGAGAAGTAATTACTTTCATTCATGGCAAAGAGGCTTATGATAATGCAGTTAAGATTGCCGATGTGTTCTTTAAAGGTGATATAAGAGAATTAACTTATAAACAATTGAAGGATGCAACAAGCGATTTAGAAAAAAGTACTATTGAAGATGGTACGCCACTAATTGATGCGCTAATTAGTTTACATATCGCTAATTCAAAAAGAGAAGCTAGAGATTTAATTAGTGGAAATTCAATTACTGTTAATGGTGAAAAAGTTAATGATTTAAACTTTGTGTTAAAGAAAGAAGATGCGTTTGATGGCAAGCTTACAATCATTAAGAAGGGTAAGAAGTTCTATTACGCTGTAAATTTTTAATAGATGAAAAAGATTATTATATTTAGTTTGGCTCTATTATTTGTTTTATGCGGTTGTTCTAGTGGGGATACAATAAATGATAGTGCCAATCAAAGATATACAAGTCTAATTGATCAATTAAATGATCGTACAGACTTCAAAGATGAAAGTGAATATTTTGATATTGATGGCGAAATAGCTGCAATTAATGATGGCTATCGTTTTTATGTAACTATCGATAATGCTAAAAAAGCAATGTATGGTATACAAGCTATTGCCATTGAAAAAGATGTTGACTATTCAAATATTATGGCCGCTAATATCGGTCTTTTTGAAGATAATGAATATAGCATGATTCCAGGACAAGTTAATTCATCAAAAAACTTTGTAAAGGGTATTACCATATCTGGGACTTCAACGGTTGAAAATCCCATATTATATGTGGCGATATCTTGGCATAACAAGGATTTGAGTGTTAACTATCATGAATATATTAAAATTGATTTAGGAGATAGCCAATGAAAAAGAAGAAAAATGAATCCTTGATGATTGCAGCTTTAACTTCTTCCTTTGGCATTTTTATTTCTAAAGCTTTAGGTCTTTTATATTATGCTCCACTTTCATCAATGGCTGGTGAAGCGAATATGGCCTTTTATTCAATTGCTTATACCTACTATGATTTGCTTTTGAAGATTTCTAGTGCTGGAATCCCTTTTGCGATTGCTGCTTTAGTATCAAGGTATTTTGCTAAAGGGGATTACAAAACCGTTCTTTTAATTAAGAAAATGGGCATCTCGCTAGTGATGGGGCTTACATTTATTGTGGCCTTAGTTTTTGCCCTTGTCGCTTCTCCTCTGGCATCACAATCAATGGGATCAGGGGCAAGTGTAGAAGATATCGTTCATTTAAGAAATATCTTTTATATCTTATTAATTGCTGTTATCTTAGTGCCTTATCTAAGTGCGGTAAGAGGCTATTACCAAGGCTTAAAACGTCTTGATTTATATGGCGCATCACAAGCTCTTGAGCAATTTGTAAGAGTAGCTTGTATTATCTTACTTGGCTATTTATTTGTTTCAATATTACATTTTGATTCAATATACGCAATATATATGGCTATTTTAGCTGCCGGTATTGCTGCTTTAGTATGTATTTTCTTCTTCTTGTTTATGACAAAAAAGGATGATGAGAAAATTGCTGAATTAGTTAGTAATCAAGAAAGTCCTGCTATATCAAAGAAAAGACTTTTACAAGAACTTATTAATTTAAGTGTTCCATATTTGCTTATTTCTTTTTTAGGAAGTCTTAGTTCTTTAGTTAATTCAACTTTCTTTATGGACACTTCTACTAAAGCTGGTTATGACGTTGCTCAAATGAAGCTTGAAATGGGTATTTTACTTGCTAACTGTAATAAATTATCAAGTATTCCTCAAGTTTTAACACTTGGTTTCTCGGCAGGTCTTGTTCCTTATTTATCTGAAAGTCTTGAACAACAAGATGTTAAAAAGTTAAATAAACAAATCATTTCCATTTGTGAGACGGTGTTGTTTATCCTTATTCCATGTGTATTTGTATATTTCTTTTTCGCAAAAGATATTTACTATATTATGTATGGAAATTCTAATCTTGAAGTTGGAACTCGTTTATTAGGTGTATATAGTTTGGTTACTTTTACCGATACAATTGCTCCAATTCTATCAAGTATCATGATTACTTTAAGACTAAAAAAAGAGGCTACTATTGCCTTAATTCTAAGTTGTCTAATAAAGCTTTTGACCTTCTTTGTTTTTGTAAAACAATTTGGATCAATTGGTATGACTTTATCAACAGCCTTAAGTACTTTCTTTGTAATAGTAGCTTATATGCTTATTTTAAAGAAATGCTTTGGTACAAAATTTACCATGACCCTAAAAAAAGTTTTCTTAACAATCATTTCTACTTTAATAATGGTGCTTCCTGTAAAAGGATTGCATATGTTACTTAATGTATCTTATACAAGTAGGCTTATTGATATTGTGGTAATGCTTGGATGTGGTGGATTGATGCTTGTGATTTACTATTTTGTAAGTAGCTACTTTAATTTGCCTCAACAAATATTACATATTCGTAAGATTAGTCCTAAAGCTATTTTAAAGCGCTTTAAGGCTTAAATAATTCATGACTTCATCGATTAATATTGGTGGCGTACTAGCTCCCGCTGTTACATAAACCTTATTTATTCCGATTAAGTCATCATCATTAATTTCATCTTTATTATTGATTAAAAGAACTTTCTTAAAGTTCTTTTTTCCTATTTGAGCTAATTTGTTTGTGTTATTAGATTTAACATCGCCCACAACATATAATAAATCACCATCAGTAATCTCACTTACAGCTTTTTGTCTTGTGCTAGTGGCATTACATATTTCTTTTTCAATTAAAATATTTGGAAACTTATTTTTAGCGTAAGCAAATAAATCAATTAATTCTAGATATGACATAGTAGTTTGATTAGTTATCACGATATTGCCACTAATATTTAGATTATCAATGTCTTCTTTTGAAGTTATTAGGTGAATCTTTTCTTTATTTATTGAAAGAATTGCTAAAGCTTCAGGATGATTCTTTTTGCCAAAATAAAGTACTTCATAGCCCTTACTTAAGTAATTAATAACCGTTTCTTTGTTTTTATTAACATCAACACATGCTGCGTCTACACAAATTAATCCCTTATTTTTCGCCTTTTGTTTAACACTATCAGCACTACCATGGGCGGTAAATATAACAACACCATCATTTATCTCATCAAGTAATTCTTCTTTTGTTTTATTAGTATCATCTAAAGTGATGATGCCTAGTTGCTTTAAACTTTTTGTGACATAAGAATTATGTACGATCATTCCTAGTACATAAACATTTTTATCTTTATATTTTTCTTTAGTCTTTTTAGCTATATTAATGGCATTTACAACGCCTTTACAATATCCACTTGGTACAATTCTTTTTATTTCCATAAACCTATTTTAGCATGTGTTATAATTGTACCGATGAAAAAGACAACAGAAGAATTTTTAAAGTTAAATAAATTTAGCGAACTAACAAATGTTCAAAAGAAAGTATTGGAATTAGCTAATAGTAAAAAGGATGTTATAGCTTTATCTAAAACAGGTACGGGCAAAACGCATGCTTATTTAATACCTATTTGTGAAAATATCAATCCTGTAAGTGATAAGACACAAGTTTTGATTTCTTTGCCTACAAGAGAATTAGCATACCAGGTTTATCAAAATGCTAGACTTATGCAAGAAGTATTGCCTGATTTAAGAATTGCTTTATTGACCGGTGGTAAAGATAAGTCAAAGTTTTCAAGTAAAGCTCCTCATATAATTATTGGTACTCCAGGAAGAATCAAAGACTTATTTGTAAATAACATTATAAGAGTCGATTTTGTACAAATGTTTGTCATTGATGAAGCGGATATGACACTAGAATATGGCTTTTTAGAAGATATTGATGCGGTATTCTCACACATGGTAAAAAATCCTGAAGTATTATGTTTTTCAGCAACTTTCCCCAAAGAATTAGATAAGTTTGTTAAAAAATATTTAAATAATCCAACGGTAATAAGGGTAGAAGATAAAAAAAGAGATCCTAAGATTACACATTATTTATTGCCTTGTAAGCATAAAGAATATGAAGATAAACTATTAGATTTATTACCATTGTTAAATCCTTATGTTTGTTTGATATTTGCCAATACTAAGGAAAATGCTGATAGTACCTATGAAACATTAATGAGTGCTGGCTATAAGACGTTACTATTACATGGTGGCCTAGAAAATAGACAAAGACAAAAGGCTATTAAACAGCTAGCTAATAAAGAATATACATATGTTGTATGCTCCGATGTGGCAAGTAGAGGTATTGATATTGATGGCGTAACACATGTTATATCTTTAGGCTTACCAAAGGAGCTGAATTTCTATATCCATAGAGCTGGAAGAACAGGGCGTAATACTAAAGATGGCGTTAGCTATGTTTTATATAAAGAAGATGATGTTAATAGTATTAAATCTTTAGAGAAAAACAACAATATTAAGTTTATTGCCAAAGATATCAAAAATGGTGAATTTAAGGATGTTAAATCACCAACTTATAAGCGTGTAGTTAATAATGCAGAAGTTGAAAAGGCTATAGCTAAAACTTTATATAAGAAAAATGAAAAGGTTAAGCCTAATTATAAAAAGAAGAAACAAAGAGCTATTGATGAAATCAAAAGAAAACAAAGAAGAGATTTTATCAGAGGTAAAATTAAAGAAGAAAAGATAGAAAGGTATAAAAGACAAGCTAGAGAAAAAAGAGGAGATTAATCTCTTCTTTTCTATTGGTTTATAAATTATAATTTAGTTATGAAAATTGGTTTTATTTCCTTGGGCTGTGCCAAGAATTTAGTAGATAGTGAACATATCATCGGCTTATTTGATGATCCTTTTTTTGAGATTGAGTCAAATCCAAAAAAATGTGATGCGATTGTAATTAATACTTGTGGTTTTATTGAAAATGCCAAGCAAGAATCGATTGATACCATTTTAGAGATGGCTGAACTAAAAAAAGATCGCTTAAAATATTTGATTGTCTGTGGTTGTCTTTCACAAAGATATTATGATGATTGTGTAAAAGAATTTCCTGAAGTTGATCTATTTGTTAGAATTGCTGATTATCCAAATTTAGATAAGAAATTAGCTAAATTGTTTAATCATGATTTTAATTCATATTATGGCCATAAAAGAAAACTAATCACTAAAGACTATAGTGCTTATTTAAAAATAGGCGATGGTTGTAATAATTGTTGTACTTATTGTGCTATTCCTTTAATTAGAGGAAAGTATTATTCTTTCCCTCAAGATGAAGTGGTTAAAGAAGCACAAAGATTATATGATGCAGGTGTTAAGGAATTGAACGTGGTTGCTCAAGATACAACTACTTATGGTAAAGATATTAATTCTTCTTTAGCTAATCTATTAAGGGAACTAGATAAAATTGATTTTAAGTGGATTAGAATCCTTTATATGTATCCTGATGAAATAACTGATGAACTTTTAGATGTGATGAAAAACTCTAAACATGTTCTTCCTTATTTCGATATTCCCGTTCAATATGGTAATGATGAAATATTAAAGAAGATGAACAGAAGAGGTTCAGTTAAATTAATTGAAGAAAGAGTAGATAAAATTAGAAGTATTTTTAAAGATGCGATTATTAGAACTACTTTGATTGTTGGCTTTCCATATGAAACAGAAGAAACATTTAATGATACTTTAAATATGGTTAAAAAATGTAAGTTTGATTCTATGGGTGCTTTTACTTATTCAAGAGAAGAAGATACTAAGGCCTATGATATGCCTCAAGTAGATGAAGAGGATGCTAATAGAAGATATAACATCTTGATGGAAACACAACAAGAAATAAACTTTAATTTAAATAAAAACAGAGTTGGCAATACTTATACAGTCTTAGTTGAAAGATATGAATCTTTATTTAAAAGATATGTGGCTAGATCATATATGTCAGCTCCAGATGGCGTTGATGGGGTAGTTTATATTAAGTCTGATAAGACTTTAGATATAGGCTGTTTTGTTGATGTAAAAATTACCGATTTTAAAGGCTATGATTTAATAGCTGAATTGATATAATAAAGATATTAAGGGAGAAATTTATCATGAATTATTATGTTGGTGTTGATTTAGGAGGTACTAATGTAAGGGCTTGCAAAATGGATGATGATGGCAATATTCTTGAAGAATATGTTGAAGAATCCTATGGCCTAATTGGTCCAAGAGACAAGATTAGGGACTCTATTTATTCAGTACTTGATAAGATTAGTGACATTAAAAACACTAAGGGAATCGGTATTGCCGTACCAGGTCCGGTTAATGTTTATACGAATACTATTCCTATGTCAAACAATTTGATTGGCTTTACTGATTATCCAATTGCCAAAATTTTATCTGATCGTTATGGTGTACCTGTTTATATGGACAATGATGCCAATATGGCAGGTCTTGCCGAAGCAATGCTTGGTGCTGGAAAAGGCAAACCAATTGTTTACTTTATTACGCATTCAACTGGTGTTGGTGGAGCTTTAATTGTTGACCATAAAGTTTTATCAGGCCAAATGGGTTATGCCGGCGAGATTGGCAATATTATCGTTAAAGATGGTTGTAAACGTTATTCTGCTACTTTAAATCCTGGTAGTATTGAAACCGAATCTTCAGGACGTGGTTTAGCTAGAAGAGCTAGTGAACTATATGGTGAGGGCAAAACGACAAGAGACTTATTTGAAAAATATGCTGAAAGTGATCCTGAAGCAATTAAGGCAATTGATGAAATGGCCGATGAAATGGGAAGACTTTTGGCTACTATTGGTCAAATTTGTGATCCACATATATTTGTTATTGGCGGTGGTGTTGCAAGACATCAAGCTGATGCTTATTGGCCTAGTATGATTGCGGCATATCATAAATATTTTAATGGCATTAAACCTGCTGAGGTTGTAGCAGCTAGCCTTAAAGAACCAGGTGTAATTGGTGCTGCTATGTTAGTAAAGTCGAAGTGTGAATAATGTTTTATACAATTGAAAATGAATTTTTAAGAGTTGTTGTATCTAGTATTGGTGCTACACTTGTATCTTTTATTGACAAAGGTAGTGATACTGATATTGTTTTGGGCTTTGATAAACAACAAGATTATTTTAAAAATAGTGGACCTCATTTAGGGGCTACTGTTGGAAGAAATGCCAATAGACTTGATAAAGGTACGTTTGAAATAAATGGCGAAACTTATCAATTGTCAATTAACGAAGAAGATAGAACTTTGCATTCTGGAGTTGGCGATTTAAGTTTTAGAAGTTATTCAATAAAAGAACATACAGAGGACTCTATTACTTTGACTATTTTTGATGGTGATATGTCTGGTGGCTTTCCTGGTAGTTTAAATCTAGATGTTACTTATAAACTAGTGGAAAAAGAATTACAATATTCATTTACCGCTTTATCGGATAAAGATGGTATTTTGAATATTACTAATCATTCTTACTTTAATTTAAATGGTGGTACTGATACAGTATTTGATCAAGAGCTTAAAGTGAATAGTGAAGAGGTTGCTTTAAATATTGGACCTATGGCTAGTGAAGATACTATCTTGGTTGAAGGTACAGCCTTTGATTTTAGAGAATATCATAACATTAAAGAAGTTCTAGATAAAGGACATGAAAACTTATCTAAAAATGGTTTAGATCATAATTATGTTTTTGAAAATATGGATTATAAAGAAATGGGAAGACTTAGAAACGAAAAACTAGAACTAGTTGTTTCAAGTGACTTGCCAGGTATGCATATTTATACTGCTAATTATCTTGGTGATATTATAGGCAAAAATAATCAAGATTATCATGATTATTATGGTATTTGTTTTGAATGCCAATATTATCCTAATGCTATGCATTATGAAAAATTTTTAAAACCATACATTTATGCCAATAAAATTGTTAAACATGGCATTACTTATACTTTAAACGAAAGGTAAAAATATGAATTATTGTGAATTAAAAGAATATGTATTAAGCGAAAAAATTGATGACTTGCTTTTTAAGATTAAGGGAACTCATGAACTAAAAAAAGAAAAAGAAAGATATCTAGATCTTATTGAAAAAGCTTATCAACGTTTTGGTGATGGCGATTACCATTTAATTTCTTCACCAGGTAGAACCGAAATTGGTGGCAATCATACCGATCACCAACATGGGCATACTTTATCAGCAACAATTAACTACGATAATATTTGTGTAGTAAAAGCAAGTGATGAAGATGTTTGTACATTTATTGATGAAAAATTTGATGATTGTATCGTTGATTTAAGTAATCTAGAAATTGTAGAAAGCGAAAAAAATACTTCTAAATCATTAATCAGAGGAATTGGTGCTAGATTTAATGAACTAGGTTATAAGATTGGTGGCTTTAAGGCAATTTGTGATTCAGGGGTAGCAATTGGCTCTGGTATGTCTAGTTCGGCTTGTTTTGAAGTAATGGTTTGTGAAATCTTTAATTGTCTATACAATTATGGTGTTGTTAGTCCAATTGATAGAGCTATCATAGGACAATATGCTGAAAATAAGTATTTTGGTAAGGCTAGTGGATTACTAGATCAAGCTACTATTTCTGTAGGTGGCTTTGTTGCGATGGACTTTAAAAATCCTGGTGCTCCTGTAGTTGAAAATTATGAATTTAATTTTGCCGACTATGGTTATGAACTTATTTTAGTTAATACTAAAGGCGACCATGCCGACTTGAGCGATGAATATTCAGCTGTTCCAAGTGAAATGAAAGATGTTGCTAAAGTGTTAAATGCTGATGTTTTAGTTGATGGAGATAGAGAATATTTCTTTGATCATATAAAAGAAATAAGAAACGAAATCAAAAATGATCGTAGCATTCTTCGTGCAATCCATTTCTATACTGAAGATAATCGTGCTATTTTAGAAAAACAAGCTATTGAGAAAAAGGATATTAAAGAATTGCTTGCACTTATTAATAAGTCTGGTAGATCTAGTTATATGTATCTTCAAAACGTATATCCAAGCTCTCAACCAAAGATTCAACCTTTATCAATTGGTTTAGCTGTTAGTGATTTGGTGTTAGGTGATAATGGTGCTTTTAGAGTACATGGTGGTGGCTTTGGTGGCACGATTCAAGCTGTTGTTCCAAATAACTTAGTTAGTGATTATAAAGAAGCATTATCAGAAGTATTTGATAATGATTCAATCTTAGAACTTGTAACAAGACCATTTGGTACTAAAACACTTATTTAAGCCATTTGCTTTATTTTGCGATAGAATAATTCTATGGATAAAAGAGCATGGATTGAAATTGATTTAAAAAAAATCGAAGAAAACTATAAATTAATAAAAGAAAAAGCTAACGGGGCAATGATTTGTCCCGTTATCAAAGATAACGCCTATGGCCATGGGGCTGTAGTCATTGGCAAACTATATGAAAAACTTAATGCTGATTATTTTGCGGTAAGCAATTTAAAGGAAGCATTAATACTTAGAGATAATGGCATTAAAACACCTATCTTAATTTTAGGCTATACACCAATAAGTGAAGCAAGGCTATTAAATGAATACAATATTACTCAATGTATTTATTCACTTGCTTATGGTAAGGCTATAAATGAAGTAGGCGTGGATATTAAATGTCATTTGAAAATCGATAGTGGTATGAACCGCATTGGCTTTAAAGATATAGGAGAAATGATTGAAGTTTGCCACTTAGCAAATTTAGATTTTGAAGGAGTATTCACTCATTTCTCGGATTGTTTAGACGATGAATATTCTGCTTTTCAATATAATGTTTTCATAAATGATATTAAAAAGTTAGAAGAAGAAGGAATATCTTTTAAAATTAAACATTGCGCTAATTCTGGTACGATTTTTAAGCATCCATATTATCATTTAGATATGGTTAGACCAGGTATTATCTTATATGGTCTTGGTGGGTTTGAAGGCTTAAAACAAGCTCTAACATTAAAAACAATCATAACGCATATTAAAGATGTTAAAAAAGGTGAAGCGATTGGCTATGATCGCAAGTTTATTGCTGATAAAGATATTAAAGTTGCAACCGTAGCAATAGGGTATGGTGATGGTTATTATCGATATAATAGTGGTATTAATACTGTTAATGTAAATGGTGTAGAATGCAAGATTCTAGGTAATGTATGCATGGACCAAATGATGTTAGATGTAAGTGATGTTGATTGTAAACTTTATGATGAAGTTATTGTTTATGGTGATATCAATAAACTTGCCAAAAATTTAAATACTATTCCTTATGAACTTATTTGTAATATCAATAATAGAGTTGATGTGAAATATCTTAATGATTAAATCCTTGTGCTATTACGAGGATTTTTTTATAATTTAAATATGGCTTTTGATTCATTACAAGATCGTTTAACGAAATCGCTTAAGAATATTGCTGGTAAGGGCAAACTTTCTGAGCGTAACATGGAAGATACTTTAAAAGAGATAAGAGTTGCTCTTTTAGAGTCTGATGTTAATTATACTGTTGTTCAAAATTTCTTAAATTCAATCCGTAAGGAAGTAGAGGGACAAGATGTTTTAAATGCGATTGATCCAGGACAACTTTTAGTTAAAATCATTCATGATGAAATCATCAAATTATTAGGTGATGATGATAACTCAATTCATTACAAGGCTAATGGCTTAACCACTATCATGGTGGTAGGTTTACAAGGTACAGGTAAAACAACACAAGTTGCAAAAATTGCCAATCAAATGAAAAAAGAAGGCAAGAAAGTATTACTTATTGCTTGTGACGTTATTAGACCTGCTGCCATTGACCAATTAAAGACATTAGGTGAAAGTATTGGTGTTGAAGTATATTCTAAAGGCATTTTTGTAAATGCTTTAAATACGGCAAATGATGGTGTTAAATATGCTAAGGAAAATGGCTTTGATGTTGCTTTAATTGATACGGCAGGACGTTTATCAATTGATGAACAACTTATGCAAGAACTTAGTGATATAAAAACTAGCGTAAAACCAGATGAAATCTTATTAACAGTTGATGCTTTAACTGGTCAAGATATTTGTAATGTTGCTAAGACATTCAATGAAAGATTAAATGTAACTGGTTTAATTGTTACTAAGTTTGATGGTGATGCTAAGGGTGGTTCTATTCTTTCGGTTAAAGCATTAACAGGTGTTCCAATTAAATATACCGGTGTTGGTGAAAAGATTAATGATTTAGATGTTTTCCATCCTGATAGACTAGCTGATCGAATCTTAGGTATGGGTGATGTTGTCTCACTTGTAGAAAAGGCTCAAGAAGACTTTGACGAGAAACAAGCTGAAGACTTAGCTAAAAGAATGCTTTCTGGTAAGATGACAATGGATGATATGCTTTTCTCAATCGAAAAGACAAAGAAACTTGGTCCTTTATCTTCTATTATGGGTATGATTCCTGGTATGGGAGATTTTAAAAACCAAGTCAATGACGATGAAGCTGATAAGAACATGAAAATAACAAAGGCTATCATTCAATCGATGACAAAGGAAGAAAAGAAAGATCCTAGCATTATGCGTGGTTCGCATAAAAGAAGAGTTGCCAAAGGTTCTGGCACAAGTGTAGATCAGGTAAATAAAGTAATTAATCAATTCGAAAGATCAAAGAAGGTTATGAAATCTTTATCTGGCATGACTAGAGGGGTATTCTAATACTAAAATATTATTGAAAAAAGATATTTCTTAGTCATATAATAGTTTGCGTACAAAGATTAAGACACGATTATATTATTGATGTTTAAGAGAGATTGTGGATGGTGCAAACAATTACTAAATAATATGATTACTACTTATGAGTTCCACTAATAATGGACGTATGCTCGCGTTAAGAGATTAAGTTATAAGATAAGGTGGTACCGCGATATTTCGCCCTTGTATCACCTTTTTATTTTCTAGGAGGTAATTTTATGATAAACATTAAAGAAGATGAAAAATTAAATACTTTAAATCACTCTTGTGCTCATTTACTTGCTCAAGCTGTATCACATTTATATCCAAATGCTAAATTCTGGGTAGGACCGGTTATTGAAGAAGGCTTCTATTATGATATTGATTTGGGTGATGATGTAATTAAAACGGAAGATTTAGAGAAAATTGAAAAAGAAATGAAAAAGATTGCCAAGGATGGCAAACGTATTGTAAGACATGAAATATCTAAAGAAGAAGCTTTGGCAATGTTTAAAGATGATCCATATAAGATTGATTTAATTGAAAGAATGGATCCAAATGATACCGTTATTTCGTGTTATACCCAAGGCGATTTTACTGATTTATGTAGAGGACCCCATGTTGAAAGCGTTAAACTTTTAAAACATTTTAAACTTATCAAGCATTCAGGTGCCTATTGGAAAAATGATGCTAAAAACAAGATGCTTCAAAGAATTTATGGTGTATGCTTTGAAAATCAAGAAGATTTAGATGCTTATTTAAAAGAACTCGAAGAAGCTAAAGAAAGAGACCATCGAAAGATTGGCAAAGACCTAGAAATCTTTATGACATCGCCCCTTGTTGGTGCTGGTATGCCTTTATGGTTGCCTAATGGGTCAATTGTAAGAAAACAACTTGAAAACTATATCTATAAAAAGGAACAAGCTTTAGGCTATCAACACGTTTATACACCATGTGTTGGTACTAAACAATTATATGTAACCTCAGGACATTGGGACCATTATCAAAAGAATATGTTCCCACTTATGAAGGTTGATGATGAAGAATTTGTTTTACGTCCTATGAACTGTCCTCATCATATGCTTGTTTATAAGAATAAACTTCACTCATATAGAGATTTACCAGTAAGAATTGGTGAATTTGCAACTGACTTTAGATATGAGGCATCAGGTGCTGTAAAAGGACTTGAAAGAGTAAGATGCATGTGTCAAAATGATGCTCACTTATTTGTTAGACCAGACCAAATAGGTGAAGAATTTAAGAAAGTTGTAGCCTTAATATTAGATGTCTATAAAGATTTTGGCATTAAAGATTATAAGTTTAGATTATCTTTAAGAGATAAAGAAGATAAGGAAAAATACTTTGATGATGACCAAATGTGGGATAATGCTGAAAATAAATTAAGAGAAGTATTAAACGAACTTAATGTTGATTATTTTGAAGCTAAGGGTGAAGCTGCTTTCTATGGTCCAAAATTAGATGTCGAAGTAAAACCAGCGGTAGGGCCTGAAGTAACATTATCTACTTGCCAATTAGATTTCTTACTTCCAAGAAGATTTGAATTAAATTATGTAGATTCTAATGGTGAAAAACAAGTTCCAGTTGTAATACATAGAGCAATATTTGGCACCTTCGATAGATTTACAGCCTTTATTATTGAAGAAACAAAGGGTGCTTTCCCATTATGGCTAGCTCCTGAACAAATTGTTATTGTTCCAGTAAATAGTGAAATTCATGCTGACTATGCATACAAAGTTAAAGAAGCTTTAGCTAATGAAGGTTTTAGAGTACAAGTAGATGCAAGAAATGAGAAACTTGGTTATCGTATTAGAGAAGCTCAACTTAAGAAGATTCCAGTTCAAATCGTTGTTGGTGATGGTGAGATGAGTGATGGCTCTGTAAATATTAGAAGATATGGTATACAAGGCAATACTTCTTTAAAACTTGAAGAGGCAGTTAAATCATTTAAGGATGAAGTAAGTAAATTTGCATGTTAAAAAAGCTTATATTAGTTTTCGCTTTCTTGCTTGTGCTAGTGGGATGTAGACCTGCTAGTACAAGTGTTAGTGATGAAGAATCTTTTTCAATTGTAAGCTACAATAAGATCCCTTCGCTATCTTTGATTTCTTTAATTAAAGATAATGATCAAATCGATATTTATGATGATATAAATTTAATAAATAACGCTTTTGACGAAAATGAAAAAGATATCATTATTTCTCCTTTAAATACAGGTATAAATAAATGTTTGAGCAGTGATAATTATAAATTATTATCTATTATCGCTTATTCAAACTATGCGATATATGCAACTGATGAAACCTTCAACAAAGGTGATGTAGCTGTATATAATGGTGGCCTTGTAATAGAAGGGGTACTAGATAAGTTATCCAGCTCATTTAATAACTATAATTTTGTTTATTATGATTCTTTAGATTCTATTATTGAAGATTTAAGTAATGATGTTATAGAAGCTGTGGTAGTTGATAATATGGACTATAACATTATTAATAACACTATTGCGTTAAGTAAGATTGAGGATATAAATGAAATCTATACGCAAGAATATAGTTATAGTCATTTTCCTACTTATGGCATGTTTGTTAAAAGCTCTCTTATAAAAGAAAAACAAAGTGATTTAGCTTCCTTTACAAGGCTTTTAAGAAATAGTATTACTCAATATAAAAGTGATACTACAACTTTAGAAAATGCCTTAAAAGATGTTGATATAAACATGTTTGGCTATAGCGATAAAGATAGTGTTATTTCAAACTATAATGATTCAGGTCTTGAATTTGTTTATGCTGTTGATGCCTATGATGAACTTGTTACCTTATTTTCACTTTTCGATATCGAAATTAATGAGTCAATAATCGTACAATAAAAAAAGACGCTAATGCGTCTTTTTAAGTACAGTACTATTTGTGAACAACTTCATTTAGGAAACTTACAAGCTCATCGATTGTCATTTCCTTAACTTCATCTTCATCACGTTTTTTAAGTTCAATGATGCCTTCACTTGCTTTTTTGCCAACCGTAATACGATAAGGGATACCAATTAATTCAGCATCATTAAATTTAACACCAGGTCTTTCGTTTCTATCATCTAACATTGTTTCAACACCTAGGCTATTTAATCTATCGTATAATTCATTGGCAATCTTACATTGATTTTCATCTTTTGTTACCATGATAAGAATGATTGCATGATATGGTGCGATATTTAATGGCCATACAATACCTTTTTCATCATTGTTTTGTTCAACAACTGCTGCCATTGTTCTACCTACACCAATTCCATAAGAACCCATCCAAACATCCTCAAGCTTGTTTTCACTGTTTAAGAAACTTAAATCTAAAGCCTTAGAATATTTTGTACCTAGTTTAAATGTATTGCCTACTTCAATGCCTTTTGTCATCTTTAATGGTTTACCACATAATGGACATAAATCGCCTTGTTTAACATTTGAAATATCACCAACAATATCTGCCTTAAAATCTTTTACATTAGCATTGATATAGTGATAACCAACTTGATTTGCGCCACAACAGAAGTTTTTCATATTCATTACTTCTTTATCAACAACTATCTTAGCGTTTAAATCAATAGGGCCAGTAAAGCCTGGAACAGCATTGCTTGTGGCGATTAAACTATCATCTGCAAAATTAACTTCGCTACAACCCAATAGTTTACATACTTTATTTTCATTAAGTTCTCTATCACCCCTTATAAAGAAGATAGTTAACTCATCATTAATATTCATTAATAATGCTTTTACGCAATCTTTTTGATCAATCTTTAATAAAGTACATACTTCTTCAATGGTTTTGCAGTGTGGAGTTTCAACTTTTTCAAGTTGCTTTTCTTCTTCATTTGATGGGGTAGAAATTAGTTCAGCTACTTCCTCATTGCTAGAATAACCACAATCACAATAGATTACGCTATCTTCACCAACTGGGGTAATAGCTTGGAATTCTTCAGATAATAAGCCACCCATAATACCTGTGTCAGCCTTAACAATACGATAATCAAGTCCTACTTCATCAAAGATATCTTTGTAGGCATTAAACATTTTTTGATAAGATACATCTAATCCTTGTTCATTAACATCAAATGAATAGGCATCTTTCATAACAAATTCTTTAACTCTAATTAGACCAAATCGCGCTCTAGGCTCATCTCTAAACTTAGTTTGAATTTGATATAGATTAAATGGCATATCCTTGTATGATCTAATCATTGATTTTGATGCAAAAGCAAATAGTTCTTCATGTGTTGGACCAAGAACCATATCTTTACCTGTTCTGTCTTTAAGCTTAAAGATAGAAGGACCAAAGCCTTTTAATCTACCAGAGTTTTCATAATATTCACTAGCAATTAAAGCTGGCATTTTAACTTCTTGACCACCAGCCTTATTCATATGCTTTCTAATAATATTTTCAATCTTTTCTTCTACTCTATAGCCTAGTGGAAGCATCATATAGATTCCAGCACTAGTTTTCTTTATATAGCCTGCCTTTACTAGCAAGTTGCCACTTTTCGAATCTTCATCTCGAACATCTTCTCTTAATGTGAAAAAATAAGAATCTTTTAATTTCATAAACTGCTCCTAACTTTATAAATTTTATCATTAAATGGACTTTTTTGTGTTATATTATATGCAATATAAAAGAGGTATTTATGGCAAAATTTTTTAAAGAAGAATCAAGAACTTTTAACGAATACTTACTTGTTCCTGGATTATCTACAAGAGAAAATACTCCAGACAATGTTGATTTGACTACTCCTTTAGTAAGATTTAAAAAAGGGGAAGAGAGTGAAATTCAATTAAAGCTGCCTATGGTATCAGCTATTATGCAATCAGTATCAAATGATACTTTGGCAATTGCTTTAGCTAAAGAGGGCGGCATTAGTTTTATATATGGCTCCCAATCTATAGAAGATCAAGCAGAAATGGTTAGAAGAGTAAAAACACATAAAGCGGGATTTGTTATAAGTGACGCTAATGTTAAACCAAATAGCACTATCAAAGAATTATTAGAAGTTATTGATAAAACAGGGCATTCAACCGTGGCGGTTACAGATGATGGTAAAAACCATGGCTTATTAAAAGGCATTATTACTTCTAGAGATTATCGTTTAGGTAGAGTAAAAATGGATGATACAGTATCGATGTATATGACGCCAATTGATAAACTTGTTTGTGGCCATGTTTCATTAGATTTAAGTGAATGCAACGATATTATTTGGGATAATAAACTAAATACACTACCTATTATTGATGATGAAAAAAGATTGGTTTATCTTGTATTTAGAAAAGATTATGAAGCACATAAAGAATATCCTAATGAACTATTAGATAAACATAAAAGATTTTTGGTTGGTGCTGGTATTAATACTAGAGATTATAAGGAAAGGGTTCCTGCACTTGTAAAAGCTGGCGTTGATGTGCTTTGTATTGATTCTTCAGAAGGTTTTACAGAATATCAAAAAGATACTATTGCTTGGATTCATGAAGAATATGATGGCCGAGTTAAGGTTGGTGCTGGTAATATTGTTGATGAAGATGGTTTTAATTTCTTAGCTGATTGTGGTGCTGACTTTATTAAGATTGGCATTGGCGGTGGTTCTATTTGTATCACAAGAGAAACCAAGGGCATTGGAAGAGGCCAAGCTACTGCTGTAATTGAAGTAGCTAAAGCCCGTGATGAATACTTTAAGAAAACAGGCATATATGTACCTATTTGTTCAGATGGTGGTATTGTTTATGATCATCATATTTCTTTAGCCTTAGCTATGGGTGCAGACTTTGTAATGCTAGGAAGATACTTCTCACGCTTTGAAGAATCACCTACAAATAAGATTATCTTAAATGGATCATACTACAAAGAATATTGGGGTGAAGGTTCTAATAGAGCCCGTAATTGGCAAAGATATGATGTGGGCCAAAAATCAGGCATGTCATTTGAAGAAGGTGTAGATTCTTATGTACCATATGCAGGCTACTTAAGAGATAATGTAAAAGTAACAACCGCTAAGATTAAGTCAACGATGTCTAATTGTGGTTGCAACTCCTTACCTGAATTTAGAGATAAAGCTAAGCTAACTCTTGTCTCTTCAACTTCGATTGTTGAAGGTGGCGCACATGATGTTGTGGTAAAGAAAAATTCTAGCAATCAATAATTATTAAAGGCTGTTAATTAACAGCCTTTAATTCACTTTCTTATAGTTGGCAAAATGTAGTTTGCTTACTTCATTTAAGCGATCCTTGCCATATTTGTTTATGAATTTGCCAATATCTATATCAACTTGTTCACCAGCACCCTTATGAAATTCCATCTTATATTTTTCTTCCATTTCTTTCATCTTACTTATAAAGGCGTATCTGGCAATAACGCTAGCTGTGGCAACAGCGGGATACTTACTTTCAGCTTTAGTTTCAAAAGTTAAATCATGATATACTTCTTTTTCATCTTTTAGATAACTATAATATAAATTCTCTGGTGCGAATTGATCTACATATGCCGCTTTAGGAATCTTATATCCTTTATTTAGCATATTGATATAAGCTTTATTATGAAGTTTCGCTTTTATGGCATTAAGGTTATATCTTTCATGAACCATATTGTATTGTTTGTTATCTAGTATTAATAAAGAATGCTTAATTTCTTTGATTAAAGTAGGGGCTATTTCTTTAATCTTTTTATCATCAAGTTGTTTAGAGTCGGTAACACCTAACTTATCTAACAAAGGGAATTGTTCCTTATCAACAATGGTTGCGCAAACACAAACAGGACCAAAGAAATCGCCTGTTCCAACTTCATCTGATCCAGCTTGATCATTTACTTTATTATCAATAAAAGCTGAGCCATAAAATAAAGCATCTTGTCCTTGAAATACAACCTTGCCACTTTTATAAATAGAAATAGTTACATTATCATTGCTTATAAAAGTATCAATGTATTCGTTGTTGTTAGGTTTTATATCATCTTTAAAAGTTTCTTTTATTTTATTAATTTTTTCATTATCTAGTTTTAAGGAAATATTACTCATAAGATAAGTTTACCATTTCTTTTTCTTAAACTATAATTTAGTTATGCAAATTTCCAATGAATACTTTTTATATATAAATATTGTCTTAGTACTTATTTATATCATCTTTGCCATAATTGGCTTTAAAAACGGTTTGATGTTGCAAATGATAGACTTGGTATTTAATATCCTAGCTATCTTTGCCTCTTATTTTGTTTCACCTATTTTAGCGGCTCACTTTCCACTTGTGAAAATGGAAGAGATATACACCAAACTCAATATAAATGTCCTGATTGATACTTTGATATATTGTGTTTTAGTTTATATTATCCTAAGAATTCTATATATCTTTATTAAACCTGTCTTTAAATCAGTATCTAATATTCCTTTGTTAGGCTTTTTTAATAAAGTAGGGGGATTTTTATTTGGACTTATTAATGCCACTTTTATTATGTTGGCCCTAGGCTTACTATTAACTACACCATTATTTTCAAATGGTGTTGAAATTAAAAAAGGAACATTTTTAAAGTATACCGACACTTTATGCGAAAAAGCTTTGGATGTTAGCATGAAGTACATTAATTTTGATTCAATTAAAGATTCAATTAAAGATTTTGATATTGATAGTGCAAGAGAAGAATTTAATAAATGGCTAATTGAAAAAGGGGTTTTCCATGAATGATTTTAAGGCGATCGATTTAGATCAAATAAAGATTAAAGTTATTGAGTATTGTGCTATTGATAAAGCTAAAGAAAATATTTTAAATGAAGAAGTTATTTTTAATCCCTTGCTTATTAAAAGTAAATTAAATGATACAAGGGAAGCTTTAAAGTTGCTTAAAAACGACTTTAACATTTCTTTTGATGGAATAGAAGATATATCTGCTTTGTTTATTAAAACTAGTAAAGATATTGCGCTAGACTCTATTGAACTAGCTAGTGTTTTAACTTTTTTAAATCATAGTGTTCGTATTAAGAATAAATTTAGTTTGTTAGAAGAAGATTTAAGTATTAAAAGCTATGGTGACTCTTTATATGTAAATGAAGACTTAATTAAACGTATCGATAAGATTGTAGATGTATCAGGTAATATTAAGGATGACGCTAGTGGCAAATTGAAGGAATTAAATAATTCGATTATTAAAGCTAATAACGATATTCGTAGCATGTGTGCCACCTTTATTTCAAGACACTCATCTTCCTTGCAAGAAGCTACTGTCTTTTATCGAAATAATCGTGTAGCCTTCTTACTTAAAAATTCAGACAAAAATAAATTTAACGGTTATCAATATGGCACTAGCTCTTCTGGTTTGGCCACCTATGTTGAACCAAATGAATTTATTGAATTAAATAATAAGATTGCTAAACTAGAGATTGAAAAAGAAGATGAAATCGTTCGCATTTTAAAAGAAATTTCCTATTATATTGGTTCTGTTTCTAATTTGTGTATTAAAAATATTGAAACCTTAGTTAAACTAGATGTTATATTTGCCAAGGCTGAATATGGCTTTTACAATGATGGTACGATAGGTAATTTTGATAGTGAATGTAACCTTTATTTAAAAAATATCGCCCATCCCTTAATTAGTAAAGATAATGTTGTATGTAATACCTATACACTTAATAAGCCATATAAAGGTATTGTAATATCGGGTACTAATACTGGAGGTAAAACCGTTGGCTTAAAGCTTATTGGTTTAAGTGTACTAATGACTTATTTGGGTATCCCATTATTATGCGAAGATGCAAGTATACCCTTTTTTGAAAATGTTTATATTGACATCGATGATAATCAATCTATATCTAATAATTTAAGTACTTTTTCTGCTCATATTTACAATATTAATAATATTTTATCTAGTGCTAATAATAAGTCACTTATTCTTATTGATGAATTAATTAGTGGTACCGATCCTAAAGAAGCTCAAGCCATCTCTTTAGCCATCCTTAAAAAAATACTCGATATTGGTTCCTACTTTATTATTACAACTCACTATGATGATATAAAAGAGTTTGCCTATAAAAATGAAACTATCTTACTAAGTAGTGTAGGCTTTGATATGGATAAGCTTAAGCCAACGTATAAATATATCGAAAATTCTATTGGTGTTTCTAATGCCATTGATATTGCTAGTAGATACTTAGATGATAAAAAGATTGTTGATTATGCAAGGTTCTATCTAGATGAAAGTAAGAGTAAACAAGAAGAGCTTTTGGAAAGACTTGGCAGAGAAATTCATGAAAACGAAATGTTAAAAGACTCTTTAGAAAAAGAAAAGAAACAAGTTGAAGTACTTAACAAAGAATTAAATGATAAGTTAACTGAATTTGAAAATGAAAAGGATGCTCTAAAGGAAAAATATTTAAATGAATTAAATGATTATATTGAATCACTTAAACAAAAGGCTCTAGATAAACTAGATGATATTAAAGATTATAAGAAAGATAACAATGTCGTTAAGCAAATTGAGGATTTAAAAGTCAATCAAGAAAAGGTTAATAAAGAAGTTATCTTTGAAGTTGGCGATAGAGTACGCATTGGTAATAATTCGGTTGGCGAAATAGTTGAGATTAATGGTAATAGTTTCTCTGTTTCTATTAACGGTATGATATTTAAGACCAACAAAAATAAACTAACAAAGCTTCCTAAAAAGGTTAAAGTAGCATATGTGCCAAAACAAAGACTAAATAGAGTAAGTAGAGAACTTAATTTAGTTGGTCAAAGAGTAGAAGATGGCCTAGAGATTATGGACAATTATCTAGATAATGCCTTTGGTGCAGGTCTTAAGGAAGTTAAAATAATTCATGGCTTTGGAACTGGTCAACTTAGAAAAGGTATTAGAGAGCATCTTAAGAAAAATAAAATTGTAGATAGCTTTGATAATGGTGATATCTATGATGGTGGATCTAATGTGACTATTGTTAAATTTAAATCTAAATAAGGAGAACCTATGGAGATATATCTTAAGAAAATATTGAAAATATTATTCACTCTAGTATTATCTTTTTCTTTGCTTACAAATGCTTGTTTAACTATAAATGGCGATCAACAAGTTTATGGTGAAGATGAAAATGGCAATAAATATTATAGTAGACTTGATGCTTGGCAAGCGGCTAAAAATGGTCATTCTATTAAAATGATGGCCGATTGGATATTGAATGGCTATTTAGTGGTCCCCGAAGGACAAACTATTTCTTTAGATATGAATGGTCATAAGATTGATGGCAATGGTAAAACCGGTATCTTTTTTCTTCAAAAACATTCTAAATTAAATTTATATGGTAGTACGATAAGAGAATTTGATTTTAAAGGTTGGGATAGTAATGGTGATCGTACCTATAATGGCAAAGTAACTGCCGGTGGCCTTTTAACGCATGGTTGGAGTAAAAGAGGCGGTGGAGCTATTAGCTTAAATGAGGGCGCTAGTTTAAATGCTGTTAATATTGCCATGTGTGGTAACTATACATCTAGCAATAACTATGGTGGTGGAGCAATTGATATCTTCGATAATAATTGTTACATGGAGCTTGAAAATGTCACTATTTCCTGGAATTATGCATGGGATTTTGCGGGTGGAATTGCGATTGTTGGAAATAATACAAAGTCCATAATAAAGAATACGACTATTTCACACAATTCTGCTAAGTATAGCACTGGTGGCTTAGGATTATGTGGCGATAATAATACTTTTGATATGTTACAAAACTCTACTATTTCTTATAACACAGCTGAAGATTGTGCAGGTGGAGTGAGAATCAATTATAGTAACAACCTTTTAACATCATCTGATAAGACAGGTGTAATTGAGTATAACTATATGAAAAAGTATGGCGCTGGAGTGGTCTTTTACTCTGGTTCAAGTAGTGTGACAAAGCATCCAACAATTAAAAATTTAACTATTCGAAACAATTATTGTACAACTAAAACAGTAACTGATTATAAACACACAACTTATGATAGTGATGGCGGTGGTGTTTATATAGATTGCGATAATGCCGTAATCATTGATTGCTTAATTGAAAAAAATGGAGCTAAATTAGGTGGCGGTGTTTATGTTAATAGCGGCAAAGCCTATAAGAGCGCTGTTATTAAAGATACAACAATTACTAATAACTTTGCTTCTGGAAAAGGTGGAGGCATTTTTGTAAGTTGCGATGATGATATTCGCTTTGATGGCGATGTTTATGTCGAAAATAATTATCGTGGCACAGATGGCGATGATATTTATGATGATGTTTTTTTAAATACCGGTTTTTTCTCTACCAAAGCTTATATCTATGGTGATATCAGTTCTAGCTCTAGAGTTGGTATAAGACTTGACAGTAATCGAGATTATCGTGATTTGGTCAAGGATGTATCAAACTATATTGATGGAACCTATTTTTTGAGTGCTTATTTAAATGATTGTTTCTTATATTTAAGTAATAACACCTTATCTAGTAGAAGTGGTGCTACAACCTATCTTGTAAAAGTTGATGATGAAGATTTTAAAAGATATAAAGTAGGGGAAACAGTAACTGTTTCATGTAATGATGATGGCTATTATTTTTATGGCTATAAAACAAGTGATTTAGATACTAAATTACTAAGACCTAACAAGGATACTAATAGCATCGTGTTTACTATGCCTTGTTGGCCAGTATCCTTATATACTGTTGATTATGCCCCAATTAGTGAAGCTACTTTAACAGTTGATGCTCCAATTGCTGGACAACCTTTAGCAAGCACCGGTTTTTTATCTTGGAACAATGAAGATGGTAAGCAAACGCTACATGTAAAAGTTTCTTGGCTTGATTATAATAATGGAAATTATAAAGAAATTAGCGAAGAAATTGCTAAATATGGTACGGATTATTGTGTTAAAGCGCTTATTAATAAAGATGACAATACGCACTTATTTTTTGGCAGCAATCTAGATTTATATGGTAACTTTAAAGTTGTATATAAAACATCTGATAATTCATATACATATAATTGTAAGGCTGATGGTGGAGGAAAAAGCGCTACTCTTATTGGCTATGGGTATGCTACAAAACAAGGACAAGTTTATGTAAATGATAATTTAATTGGATCATATGCCAAGGGTGATTATGTTTTAATTGATGCCAGTACAAGTGGTAAACGTTTTTCTTCTTGGAATGTTTCAGATAAAGTTACTATTAATGATTTAAATAGCGCTGTTACTAGTTTTATTATGTCTGATGATCAAGAAGTTAGATTGAGTGCTAATTATAGCGAGCCAATAAGTGAAGTTACTTTAACGGTTGGATTACCTAAGGTTGGTTCAAGTTTTTTTGATTTACATAATGGAACTTTGTCTTATAAGGTTGGCGATAGTATTAAAACAATAAATGATGTTTTTATTGGCTGGCGTGTTTTAAATCAAGATGGTAGTAGTGAATATGCAGGAGTCGATGGCAAAGCTACCTATGGTACTAGCTATATGGCTATAGCTTCGATTAATGAAGATACTTCAAAAGATTTAACATTTAATAAAGATATGAGTATTAAGGTTATTTATACCGATGGTACAAATAGTATTGAAAAAAATTCTACGATAAATTTTTCAACTGTTAATAATAAGCTTGTTTTAAATGTAATAGCTAATCCTATCACAACTGAAAAACGTCAAATTAAGTTTTCTGCTTATACGCATTACTTAAAATTAAAAGCTGGTGATACCTTGGATGTCTTACCAAAAACTTGTACCGCAATTATCGATGATAATATTTATGTTGATGCTTATTTAAATTATGAAGATTCTTCTATTGATTGGAAGGGACTTTTTGCTGATGGTAAATTTGTTAACAATGGAAACAGCGATTATACCTATGTACAAATACCTTTTAAAGAAGGGGATACATATGGCAATAATAATGGAGTAAAAGCTACAATAGCTATTATAGTTGATGGGCAGTATTCAAACTTAAAAGCACCTACAGCCGAAAAAATAGATGGTGATAATGTTACAGTTAAACTTTCACAAGCTGATAATAAAGCTATAAAGTATAAACTTATCACCACTAATGCAATAGGCGAGCAAACTACTAGTGATGCTTTAGATTATGTTGGCCCAATAAGCTTAGAAGATATTCCTGATACTATAACCACTTATACTATTGTTGCTTGGGCATATGATGATTATAAAACTTCTGAAAAAGTATCTTTTTCTTATAAGGTAGGAAAAGAAATTATTTATTATAATGTCACTTTAAAAAATAAATTAACTGATGGAACTAACAATGAATATGCTTTAAAAACGTATAAATGTAAAGAAAATAGTTCTATTACGTTATTGCCGATTGATTTGCCTAATGTATCATTTGATACATGGGATACAAATGGCATTTCTTATATAAAAGATGATGATATTATAACCATTAATAATATAAATTCAGATATTACACTATATGCTATATATAATCCAATTATTTCAAGCATAAATTTTACAATTAAAGAATTAACTTTAGATGCAAGCTTGCCTAGTAATATTAAAGATGCTGGTATAACAATGAAACTTGATGATGGCAAATTTGATTTAAGTTCTTATTTAAATGACTTTTCTTGGCTTACTAGCGATGTAAAAGTTATGGCTAATACCACTTATATTGCTAAAGTTTGCCTTGATAATATAGATATAAATAATACGTCATTTGTTATATATGATGATAATTATAAGATTACTGTTAACGGAAAGGAAAATGCTGATATTAAAGTTAATCTAAATGATGATGGTTCTATTTATTTTACTTTTCCTAAGACAGATAAAGAGACTATAAGATCGATTGATACATTAGATTCTTTAAAAATAAGTAAAGATGATTATAAAAATAATAATTATACTTTGCCAAATTGCGTAAATGTTACTTTAAGTAATGGCCAAATTATTAATTGTCCTATTACATTTGATAAACTATCATTCGATTTAGATAATCTAAATGGCCAAACTAAGACCATTAAGGCAAGTCTAACATTACCGGATTATGTCTATAACGATGGAAAACAAGTAAGTTTAGAAGTTAGCTTAAAACAAGCTGACAAATTGATATCACCTGTTTCTAGCGCAATAAGTGGAGAATATGAAGGAAGTATCTATGTAAATTTATATAGCTTAGATGATAGCGATATTTATTATTCAATAAATGGTAGTGAGTACACCTTGTATAAAGATGAATTATTTGTTATTGATACTAATACAACTTTATACATTAAAGCAGTTAAAGAAGGTTATAGAGAAAGTGATGTAAATACTTATACATATACGTTTAAGGAAGTAGTTAAAAAAGATGATAATGCCAATAGTTCAAGTAATGATACAAATAGCCCTAAGGCTCTCACTTGTAAGGAGTATATGCATTCTAAAGACTGGATTTGGTCAGAAAAGAAAAAAGCTTGTGTCTATAAAGTAAGTAATACTGGTAGTGGCGATGGATATTAAAGATAAATTAAAAACCTTGCCTACAAAGCCTGGTTGTTATCTTATGAAAGATAAGGATGGCAAGGTCATATATGTAGGCAAGGCAATCGTTTTAAAAAATCGGGTTAATTCCTATTTTCGTGGTGCCCATGATTATAAAACAACTAAACTAGTAAGTAATATATGTGACTTTGATTATATTGTTGTAAATAGTGAGAAAGAGGCTTTAATTCTTGAATATAATCTAATTAAAAAGTATGATCCTTATTACAATATTGTCTTTAAAGATGACAAGTCATACCCTTATATTCTTTTAAAAGATAGTGATGAACCATGTGTTGAGGTAGTTAGACTTAAAAAGGGCCATCGTAAATATAAGGGGAGATTATTTGGCCCTTATCCAGATGTTGGTGCTGCTAGAAATACGGTGGCTATTATTAATAATCTTTATCCAACTAGGAAATGCAAAAATATGGGTAAGGAACTATGCCTTTACTATCACATTAAACAATGCCTTGGGTATTGTGTTAAACAAGTCGATAAAAATTTATGCTTAGATACCAAAAAGAAAATTATCTCTTTTTTAAGTGGCGATACTAGTAAGGTTATAAAAGATTTAAAAGACAAGATGGATGAAGCTTCTTTTAAGCTAGATTTTGAAAGCGCAGCTAAGTATCGTGATTTAATTAATGATATTAAAGTATCCACCAGCAAGCAGGTTGTTGAATCAGCTAGTAAAGAAAGTTTTGATGTCTTTAACTATGATGTACTAGATGGCATGATTGCCATAACAGGGTTATTTATAAGAGATGGCATACTTCTTGGTTCTGATAAGCATTTGGATTATTTAGTGGGCGATGTTGAAAACTATGTTTCTAGTTATATTTATCAATATTATCAAATTAATCCTAAGGCTAAAGCCCTATATGTTCCAAAAGAATTAGAAACCTATTTAAGTGGACTAGATGAAATTGAAGTTAAAACAGTTACTAAAGGTAATAAACTTGGTTTAATTAATAGAGCGAAAGAAAATTGTTTAGAATCGTTAAGACAAAATAAAGATGTGCTTACTAGTAAAAACAAATATTATGAGAATGTTAGTAACGAATTAAAGCGAATTTTTAATGTTGATATTAAACGTATTGAATTATTTGATAACTCTCATACAGCTGGTGTAAATACTGTGGCGGCTATGGTGGTTTATAAAAATCTAAGGCCCAGTAAGAAAGATTATCGTTTATATAAACTTGAAGAAGGGGCCGATGATTTAAAATCAATGAAAGAGGTTTTATATCGAAGATATTTTAGAGTATTAAAGGATAATCTTGAAAGACCGGATTTAATTATTGTGGATGGTGCCATTAATCAAATAAAGATGGCTAAAGAAATATTGGAAGAGTTAGACTTGAATATTTGTTTATGTGGGCTTGGTAAAGATGATAGTCATAATACATCTTATTTGATGAATTCAAATTATGAAAAAGTAGACATTGAACCAAATTCTAATTTATTTTTCTTTCTAGCAAACGCCCAAGATGAAGTGCATCGTTTTGCGATTACTTATCATAAAAAATTAAGAAATAAGGCTATCTATAAATCTTCGCTTGATGATATAAAGGGACTAGGTCCAAAACTTAAAATAAAGCTTCTTAGAAAGTATAAAAGTATTGCCAATATTAAAAAACAAAGCGTTGAGGAACTATCTAGCGTTTTACCTAAAAATGTAGCTTTAGAAGTGTATAATAAGTTAAGTAATGATCAAGAATCTAAATGAAACATTATCTTTATTATCTTTGGTTGTTTTAGCCGCTATTAGTATTAAGGTTGGACTTGGCCTAATATTTTCTGCACATTTAACAGGTAGCGCTAAAGAAAACTTAAAGTTACTTAAGGAATATAGTGAAAATACTGAAGAATGAGTACTTTTGAAATATTATTAATAGTTTTGATTATCATTTTATTGGGTGTTTTATTAACGCTTGTTTTAATGCTTCTTAAAAGTAAAAACAATAATAGTGATTTAAGAGTATCTTTAAATAAAGACTTACTTAACTTTTCTAATAAATTAAATAATGATTTTAATAAGTTGAATACTTCTACTTTAAAAGAAATCTACAACTTAGAAGATAAGGTCAATAAAAATATTTTTGAGTCTAGTAAACTGACCAATGATAATTTTCTTAAATTAAGTGAGAAGATGATTAAAATTGATGAAGCTCAAAAATCATTAAATGAATTATCAACAAATATCGTTTCATTAGAATCTATTTTACAAGATAAAAAAAGTAGGGGTACTTTTGGTGAAATTGAACTTTATTCAATCTTAGAGCTTGCCTTTGGAAATGACTATACTCGTTATCAAAAACAATATACTTTGCCAAATAATTGTAAGGTTGATGCGGTAATTTTTGGTGGCGATAATCTTGGGCTTATTTGTGTAGATTCTAAATTCCCACTTGAAAACTATCAAAGAATGTATGATGATAATCTAGCCAATATTGATAGACAAAAGGCTAAAATTAACTTTAAAAACGATGTTTTAAAACATCTTAATGACATTAAAAATAAATATATTATTCCTGGTGTTACATCTCCTATGGCTTATATGTTTGTACCAAGCGAAGCTATTTTTGCGGAGATTTATGCTAACTATGATGAAATTGTAAACAAATCATACCAAGCTAAAGTCTATATTGTTTCACCAACTACTTTAATGGCTTATTTAACGGCTATAAGAAGTATTTATTTAGGTCAGATTAAAAATGAAAAGGCTAAAGAAATAGAAAAATTATTAAATGAATTAAGTATTGAATTTTCACGTTTAAAAGATCGCAATGAAACTTTACAAAGAGATTTTGAAAAGATTATTCCGGATTTTGAACGTGTCCAAATCACTTCAAATAAAATTATTAAAAAATTTGCGCAAATAAGTTCAGGAGAAATAGATGAAAACGATTAAAGAATTAGTAGATATTAAATTATTATTGGCAGCTATTGCCTCAGCTGCTATATATTCATTTGCGATTGTGAATTTTTCAATTCCCGCTAGTTTGTACCCAGCAGGATTTTCAGGAATTTCGCGAATTATATCGGATTTATTTGGCGACTTCTTAAATATAAGTATTTCATATTCGAAGCTATATTTAATAATGAACGCTATTGTTTTGATTTTTGTTTTTAAAAAACTTGGACATAAGTTTTTATTATATTCAACAATTCAATTTGTACTAGTTTCTTTTTTAACTAGTATTTTTCCTAGAATTATCTTTGTTGATGAAAAACTATTATTGGCTGTTTTTGGTGGTATCTTAAATGGAACAGGTGTTGGTATTGCCTTATCCTATAATTTTTCAAGTGCTGGCTTTGACTTTATTAGTGTTTATATTGCCTCAAAGTTTAAAAAAGATGTTTGGAATTATGTCTTTTGTGTAAATTTACTAATTCTTTTAACAGCTGGTTTAATATATGGCTGGGATAGAGCTTTATATTCAATTATTTATCAATTCGCAAGTACGCAAATCATTAAACTATTCCATCAACGTTATACACATAAAACCTTGTCGATTATTACTAAATATCCCGATGAGGTTGCAGATGCGATATTAAAGAATGTACGCCATGGCATTACTGAAATTAAGGCAACAGGCTTTTATAGTAAGGATGATACAACTATTCTTTATACTATTATTAATTCTTTTCAATATAAGGAAGTGGTTAGAATTGTAATGGACGTTGATTCTCATGCCTTTATTAATATCCAAGATACTTTGGCAATATATGGCAATTACTATCAAAAACCTTTAGATTAGTATGGATAAGAATATAAAAGAAATCATCGATAAACACAATAGTTTACTTATTGATTTAAAAAAGACTTTAAGTTTAAGCGATAATTTTAAACAAAATATCAATAAGTCGATTGATGCCTATTTAAAAAATAAGACACTAAACGCTTTAAAAGAAATTGATTTAAGTTTTTTAAAAAATAAGAATATTAAAACTAGGCTCCTTATCGATAACGGCTATAATGATTTAGCTAGTTTATATAATGCGCCATTGGCACAGTTGACTACAATCAAAGGTATTAGTGATACTGGTGCTAGAAATATTAAGAGTGTTACAAATAATGCTTTTGAAGAAAATTTAAAGAATCAAAAACTAAAGTTAAATAGTGATGATAATAACATTGATACACTAAATATCCTTAAAAGCATTTATATTTATTTAAATACAGCCGATTTAATTAAGGAAGCTAATAGCTTATATTTAGCAAATTATAAAAAGATTGAAGAAGATATTTTATTAGTAAATAAAAGTGATCGCTTTTTTAGTTTTCTTTCTAGTAATGACACAAAACAAAAAACTAATGATTCTATTAACGCTTTAAAACAAAGCTATATAGGTGGTTTTTACCAAAGTGGAATCAATTATCTTAAAAAGATAAAAGATGTATGTAATATTTCAAATAATCAAGTTTATGTTGATTTTAATAAAGAACCTTTAAAATACATTTCTCTAATTAATAAAATCAATCCTGATTGTCTAGAAAAGGATAATAAAACTTATAGTTTACCTGAACAATTAGCTTTAGAAGTAGATAAGGAAACATGCTATAAGGATGATTTAAAATGTAGTTTACGTAAGTATCAGGAGTATGGCGTTAAGTTTGTTCTTCATCAAAAAAGAGTCTTATTGGGTGATGAAATGGGACTTGGTAAAACGATACAAGCTATTGGCGTTATGGTTAGTTTATTAGCATGTGACCAAAATCATTTTTTAATTGTTTGCCCAGCTAGTGTAATAGTTAATTGGTGCAAGGAAATTAAAGAAAAATCAACTATTAATGTTTATAAGCTACATGGTGATAATAAAGAATTAGATTTTAATTCTTGGCTTTTAAATGGTGGGGCAGCTGTATGTACTTATGAAGGCGTTAGTGATTTTGTTTTCCCTAGTGATTTTAAATTACCCTTATTAATTGTGGATGAAGCGCATTATATAAAAAACGATAAAACTAAGCGTAGTAAATCAGTATCTAAGATTTGCGATATTAGTGAACGTATCTTATTTATGACAGGTACGGCTTTAGAAAATAATCTAGATGAAATGATTGCCTTACTTTATATGTTGCGAGCAGATATTGCGGCAAAATGTGAAAGATTATTACTAGTTGGCAATACAAGCAAGGAAAAGTTTAAGGAGCTTGTTGCACCTGTTTACTTTAGAAGAAAAAGAGAAGATGTTTTAAGTGAACTTCCCGATAAGATTGAAAATAGAGAATGGTGTAGCTTAACAAAAGAAGAAAAGATTGTTTATACTGGTTCATTATTAAGTAAAAATTATGCCAATATCCGTCGTGTTTCTTTTAATATGGATGATTTAAGCAAGTCTAGTAAGGCTATTAGATTAAAAGAAATTGTTAAAGAGGCTAAAGAAGATGACCGAAAGGTTATAGTCTTTTCCTTCTTTTTGGATACTATTTCAAAGGTATGTCAATTATTTGAAGGACAATGTACTAGTCCTATCAATGGTTCTTTATCGCCTAATAAAAGACAAGAGATTATCGATAAATTTAATGATGCACCAAGTGGCACAGTTTTGCCTGCCCAAATTGGATCGGGTGGTACGGGTTTAAATATCCAATGTGCAAGTGTAGTGGTAATATGTGAGCCACAATTTAAGCCTTCAATTGAAAATCAAGCAATATCTAGGGCCTATCGTATGGGCCAAAGCAGAAACGTTTTAGTTTATAGACTGTTATGTGAAAATACGATTGATGAAAAAATTACGCAGCTTTTAGAAAGTAAACAAAAAATCTTTGATGAGTATGCCGATAAATCTAAGTCAGGTATTGAAAGTATGGAAATAGATGAAAATACTTTCTCTAAATTAATCGATGAAGAAATTGAAAATATTAAACAAGCAAATTAAAAGGGATGTGATATTAATGTCATTAAGTTAGTGGAATTAGATTGAATGGTCTTATAAGGTACTCATATA
>CAVKAO010000006.1:0-75470 GCA_963654705.1 Oscillospiraceae bacterium | reverse complement strand
TAAATAAAGCTTTATAGCCACTTTTTACTTTCTTTAACTGTCAAACTCAGGATTTAATTACCGTAAGCTTGAAAGAATAATAAAAAAAGCAATTCATCTTGGACCTATAGGACCGAGTTTCCTTGCTCAACTTTAAAAACCGTTAATTTATCAGGTTTATATAAAAATTCTTCTCTATTTTCTTTAGAATGTTTAACAAGTTCCTTAGCCTTTAAAATAGAGTTTATAGGAATATACTCTTTCCTATCTTTAAACTCTTGTGCCTTGCCATCATTCCAATTAGAAATAGGACGATAATAGCCCGTAATTCTTGACCAAACCTCCGTTGCTTCATTACACTTTGGACACTTATATACTTCTCCATTTAAATAACCATGTGCTGGGCAAATTGAATAGGTAGGAGAAATTGTATAATATGGCAATTTATAATTTTGGGCAATCTTTCTTACCAAGGTAGCACACGCCTTATAATCAGGAAGTTTTTCTCCAAGGAAAGTATGGAAAACAGTACCTGATGTATATAGTGTTTGAAATCTATCTTCAATATCTAAAGCCTCAAAAATATCATCCGTATAGCCCACTGGCAAATGTGATGAATTAGTATAATATGGTACCTTAGAACCATCATTAGCGGTAATAATATCACTGTATTTTTCCTTATCATGTTTAGCTAAACGATAGCTAGTACTCTCCGCTGGTGTAGCCTCTAGATTATATAAATCACCATACATTTCTTGATAAGCAATAAGACGATCACGCATATGTTTTAATACTTCTTCACAAAAATCCTGGCCTTTAACTTGTGTTAAATCACAGTTTAACCATTTTGCGTTTAAACAAGCCTCATTCATGCCCACAAGCCCAATTGTTGAAAAATGATTTCTAAAAGAACCTAGATATTGTTTAGTGTAAGGATAAAGGCCATTATCCAAAAGCTTAGTAATCACATCTCTTTTAATCTTTAATGATCTAGATGCAATATCCATAATCTTATCAAGACGATAATAGAAATCATCGATATTGTTAGCTAAATAAGCAATTTTAGGCATATTGATAGTCACAACACCCACACTACCTGTTGATTCACCAGATCCAAAATAACCACCAGACTTCTTTCTAAGTTGCCTTAAATCAAGTCTTAAGCGACAACACATTGACCTAATATCACTTGGCTTCATATCTGAGTTTACATAATTAGAAAAGTATGGTGTACCATATTTAGCTGTCATATCAAATAATAACTTATTGTTTTCACTATCGGACCAATCAAAATCCTTAGTAATGGAATAAGTAGGAATTGGATATTGAAAGCCTCTACCGTTGGCATCACCTTGTATCATAACCTCAATAAAAGCCTTATTAATCATATCCATCTCTTTTTTACAATCACTATAGGTATAATCTAATTCCTTACCACCAACAATGCAATATTGATCAGCTAAATCCTCAGGAACCGTCCAATCTAGAGTAATATTACTAAAGGGTGCTTGGCTTCCCCAACGTGATGGTGTATTAACACCATAGATGAAAGACTGTATGCATTGCTTAACTTCCTTATATGATAAATTATCTTCTCTTACAAAAGGAGCCAAGTAAGTATCAAAACTAGAAAAAGCTTGAGCACCAGCCCACTCATTTTGCATAATACCCAAAAAATTAACCATTTGATTACATAATGTCGAAAGATGCCTAGCAGGAGAAGATGTAATCTTACCCTTAACCCCGCCTAATCCATCTTGAATAAGTTGTTTTAATGACCAACCAGCACAATAGCCTGTAAGCATACTTAAATCATGAATGTGCATATCACATTGTCTATGAGCGTTAGAAATTTCTTCATCGTAAATTTCGCCAAGCCAATAGTTAGCTGTAATAGCCCCAGAATTTGATAATATTAAACCACCAACCGAGTAAGTAATGGTTGAATTTTCTTTAACGCGCCAATCTAGAGAATCCACATAAGAATTAACCAAATCCTTATAATCAAGCATTGTCTTAGAAATATCTCTAGCCTTTTGTCTTTGTTTACGATAAAGGATATAAGCCTTTGCCACATCCGCATAGTTACTCTCGCTTAAAACCTTTTCAACACTATCTTGAATATCCTCAACCGTTACCTTATCATCTTTAATCTTTGTCTCAAAGTCGGCACAAGTTCTAAGAGCCAGCATTTCAATTACACTAGGATGATAATTGCGCTTAACTGCCATAAAAGCCTTTTTAATCGCCTCAGAAATCTTGTTTAAATCAAAATCACTAATACTGCCATCTCTTTTAATAACTCTATACATGCTTACTCCTTCACACCTCTTACATAGACTTTATCAATATATTTTTCAAGCTTATTTTTAATATCAAAAATTACATCTCCATCTAAACTATGTAAACCCTGTTTAATACAGTTTCCATTATCTTCAAAGTTTTGTAAGAAAAATTGTTTACAACCCCTTAACCAATTTCCCAAAGCATCGACATCTAAATCTTTGTGATACTCTTTTGTAACTGTCATTCTAAATTCATAATCAATGCTACTACTCTTTAATAGTTCAACGCTTTTTTCAATATCGCCAATATTAAAATCATTAAGACCAATACTTAAAGCATATTTATCCTTAGTATTTTTAATATCCATAGCTATATAATCAACAAGCCCTAAATCAAGTAATTCCTTTAATTTATCAGGATTACTACCATTGGTATCAAGTTTAACCAATAAACCATAATCCTTAATTTCTCTAATAAAATCGCTTAAGCCATCCTGTAATAAAGGCTCGCCACCACTAATACAAACACCATCCAAGATATTCCTTCTTTGATTTAAATAATCAAAAAGATCATCTTTATCAAATTCACCATCTTGTTCATTTAAGAAAACTAAAGAACGATTATGACAATATGGGCACCTAAAGTTACAACCACCTGTAAAAATAGTACAAGCCATCTTGTCAGGATAATCTAGTAAAGTAAGTTTTTGTAGACCATATACCTTTACATCACTTACTTGTTTAAAAGAATCATACTCTCTAGCTCTATCAATAACTTTGCCCATAACTTCTTCAAATATCGCAAAATCAAAGCTAGAGATATCCTTAAAAAGATATTCTTGCCACTGCTGCCTTAAAATGTATAATTCAGGAATAATCTTATTAGCCTTATCTGATGTATAAAGACATCTACTCCTTTTATCAAATTGGTTATTAATTATATCCACATAACCAAACTGTTCTAGCACCTTTAATGATTTGGTAATAGTCCCCTTATCAAAACTGCCAAAACTAGCGAGTTCATTCATGGTTAAGCCTTCATTTTCATATATTTTTAAAAGAAACAATAAATGCGTATAACCAAGATTATATTTAGCTAGGGCCTTATCATAATATTTTTGACTACATCTATACAATATAGAAGAATCCACGTCCGTAAAATTCTTGTCCATACTTTAATTGTAAACCACAAAGTTGATTGTTCAACTATGTAACATTTATAATTTAAGTATGGAAAGATACTTGATTATTTTCAAAGGAAGAGTACAAGGAGTAGGCTTTAGATATACTTGTCAACTTATAGCCAAACAACATAGTTTAACTGGCTATGTTTGTAATCTAGAAAATGGCGATGTAAAAGCTGAAATACAAGGCGAGAAAGAAAATATCACCAATTTTTTAAAAGGTATTTTAAATACTGATAGTATCTTTATAAACATTGAAGACTACGCTATTAAAAAGATAAATATTATAGAAAAAGAAAGAACTTTTTCTATTCATTACTAATAAAATCAATTAAATAAGATGATACATTAACGGTAATAAGTGAATAAATTATTTGCTTTATCGGAATATAAGATAGTGACAATAATAAAACAGTTATATCGGAAAATAAGTAACAAAATGATAATCGCCAAGAAAAGATATGTGCCAAGCTTAAAGCTAAAGCATCATCGCCACCCGCTGAACCACCTTGTTTTACAATAAGCCCTACACCAACGCCAACAAACACACCTCCAAGTATTGAAGCCAATAATGGATTATTTGATAAATCAGGCAAAATAGGGGGAAATAATTCCCAAAATTTATAGAAAAGGGCTGTAAGCAAAGTTGAAACAATAGATGTTTTAATGAAATCTTTGCCCAAGTATTTATAAGCCAATAAGTAGCAGCAAGCATCTAAAATAGGTGTGATATAGGCTGGTGATATCTTTAGCCAATGCTCAATAAAAAGCATTAGCCCAATAATGCCGCCCTCTGTAATATTTACTCTTTCGTGAATATTGTAAATGCCAAAAGTTGATATCATAGCGCCTAATATGATAAACAATATTTTCTTTTTCTTCTTATCCATACTTTTCTTTTAAATTTTAATTCTAAATTAAAACTCATAACTAATCCTTTAGACAGCCAAAAGGGACAAAATAGCCACTTACAATATAACTCAAACAAAGAGATTTGTGGCATTTTGGCGAAGAGATTTGCGGTATTTTGGCGAAGAGATTTGCGCTAAACCATAAATGCCTAAAAAACATTACTCTCAAATAAATTCTATTCTATATTAGTAGCTAAATAATATTTGCGAATTAAAGTCATCTAATTTTCGTCAATAAATTGTTGGAAGAATTTATATTTGTTTTTAGATACTTGATTCTTGATTCCTTTATTAATTCATCTATACAAGCTCTAAAAGTTTTAGACATATTGCCAGAGTAGCCAATTTCTTGATACAAGGAAGTAGCCGAAACATCTTCATTATTTAATTTTTCAATAATTAAATCCTTTATATCTTCTTTTGATCTTCTTTTTTTAGTTTTGTCTTCACCACTTAAAAAGCTATTATTAATAGGGAGAACAACCGAAAAGAAACTTCTGTCTTCATCAGTAATAAATTTCGGAAGAGGTGAGCCATTTTTTTCTATGCCTTTTAAGGCTGTAGGAATGCCCGTGTTTCTTCCTTCAACCAAATGAAGCTCTTTTAAAAAATCACCTATTCTTCGATTTCTGTAGCGTCTTGAACGCATCCTTAATTTTTTTATATCATCATCAGTAATTGATCTATCTGGACCTGGTGTACTTGTTATTTCAATACAATTCTTTTCAATCCTAATTGTTATTGGGTCATGAAGTTGATAAGAGCGATGATAAACAGCATTAGAAACAAACTCCTCTAACGCCTCATAACTATAATTTTTAACTCTTATAGCCTTTGCCTCATTACTAGTTTTAAAGACCTTTTCTACAATAACGTTGTTCTTAAGATACCTTAAAACATCTCTTAATTGTTGATCAATAGGTCCTTTAAAAACCCTTTCCTCCATCCCCTGGCCTGTAGGATCAGGGATATTTACCACTTCTATTTGGCAATATGGGAAATAATTTTCGGGACTGTCGTTAAAAAATAATAAGCCCACATTCAATGGTTTGTAATATTCCTTTGGACCATCGCCAATTCTTAAACTACCAGCTATATCTTCAATGGTTCTATTATCAATTTGAAACAACAAATTACTATTAACTTCTTGTAAATAATTTTTAATTAACGGTAGTTTTAAATCGGTAATATCAGCTTTTATATTAATACGATCATCAAAAGGTATATTATGAGTTAAGGAAATTAATTCTTTTACATCTGCATCACTTGCTTCAATAGTACTAGATAATTTACGAATGTAATATATTTTTTCATGATTGGTGCTAGTAGGTTTTTTAGGGCACCTATATGGCCTATCATAACCGCCTGGACACCATATCAGTAAAAGATATTTCTCTTCATATTTAACAACTTCACATTCTGGAATATATTTGGGCGTTAAATAATTGCAATATTTCAATATATCCTTTTGAATATCATCAATAGAGTCCTTGTTTAAACCACTGACAGGATGAACTAACTTGCCACCTTCTTCCTTGGCCCCAATAACAATATATCCGCCACCCCAGTTATCAAAATCATTCGCAAAAGCGCTTATTGTCTTTAATGTAGTATCTGGATTCCAGCCTTCTTTAAATTCGATTCTAGCCCATTCCACAACATTATCTCTAAGTAATTTTTCGATTGAAATTGGTATTGACATAAAACCCTCCTACTCACGACTAACTCACGACTAACTCACGACTTTATTTTAACATATTTCAAATATAAAGCATTTAAAAACTACGCCTTAGCTACACGTATTTATAACAATCTATAAATAAACAATTTTATATAAAGATGTTTTTCAATCAACCGTTAAGCCCTCATACTAAATGTGGGAATCATATTATTACTTATTTAATATTAGAAAAGCTATACATAATTATCGCGCCAGCCATCGCAACATTTAAAGAATCGATATTATGCATATCAATTTTTATTATTTCATCACACAGCTTAAAAGTAGACTCCTTAACGCCACTTCCCTCATTGCCTAAAATTATAGCCATCTTATCACTAATCTTTACCTCATCTAGTGATAAAGTATTATCTCTTAAGCCTGTAGCATATACTTTAAAGCCCATATCCTTAAGCTTTATAATCTCTTTTTCAATATCGCCACGATAAATATTTAAATCATATAAACTGCCATGACTTGCCATCAGTGCTTTTGGATGATATATATCAGCCGCATCATTACTTAGTATTACACTATTAAAGCCAAATTGGCTACATGACTCAAAGATTCTACCGATATTTAAAGGATCGCCTAAATCCTCTAATATAAGCACCCTACTTTGATAGCTATCAGAATACTTAATCTTTTTACCAACACCAATATAATCTAAGCCATCTACTTTGGCTATCTTGTTTAAAACCTCTCTGTTTACTTCATAAGCTTCACCAAAAGAAAAAGGACACTCACCAGTATAAATCAACGTCTTTAAATAGCCATTTTCATATGCCTTATTCACTAAATCGTGGCTAAGCAACAAATAGTCTTCTTCACGATATTTTTTAAGATGAAGCTTAGTCCAATTCTTAACTTTTTTATTTTCTAAAGATTCAATCATTTTCTTTGACCAAACAACAAGGTTGCAACGACATCACAACTACTTGCCCCACTTAAACTATTTCTAAAATCATTGCCATAGGGAATATATACAAAACGATCAGTTAGACTTGATAGCTTACTTGAAATACCCCTTTTTTCACCACCTAGCATAAACAAACACTTATCTTTAAACTTCTCATCAAAGATATCAAAACTATCATCTCCCCTTTGTAAAGCATAGATCGTATAGTCTTTCTTTAAACTTGAAATAAAATCATAAGTATCTTCACACTTTATAATATTGGCATATTCAAAAGCCCCTGCACTAGATTTAATAATTTGAGCTTCCATATTACTGTAGTCCTTTAAAGGTAACAAGATATTCTTGATATTAAAGGCATACAAAGTTCTAATGACATAACCCAAATTAAAGGGATCTTCTATGCCATCTAAATAAAAGATATCGCCTTTATCAAATAAGTCATTGGCTCTATTTTCTACTTCACAACATATCCCGCCAAAGCTTTTGCCAACATTGAACGCTTCAAAATCTAAACGGTCAATCTCTTTAACGTCAATATTCTTATTTAGACAAAGTTTACGAATAAAATTAAAGTCTTTACTTCTTTTAGCCCTATCGATATAAACGGTATTTACTATCCGCTTATTAGCTAATATACAAGCCTTAGTGCTAATAGCTCCCTCAACCAACATGATTAACCTTTCTAATCATATCGTTTTTACTTACTTTAAAAGGCAAACGAATAAGTAATAACTCACATGGTTTATGAGCTAGAGAAACCTTATTCCATTCTTGATCAAACATCACCTTATTTACAAATTGCCTATTTTCCTTACCTGGTGAAATAACTTCCAAGTTATCTTCTAAATCAAATTTATTTTTTACCTCAACCAAAGCCAAATCTCTATTTTCATCATAAGACTTAACTAAAGCCACATAATCATGAGTTACACCACTGCCATTAATGCCATATAAGTGCTTACTATCATCACACACTCCGCTTAAAAAGCCATCATCACTCAAACGATTCTCACACTTTAAAAGCTCATCATCATAATACTTTAAGCGCTCACTTGTTAGATGACCTTTTTCATATACTTCATCAATTAAATCACGATAAGTCTTAACAACACCCGCAATATAATATTCCGACTTCATTCTGCCTTCTATTTTAAGTGAAGCAACACCACACTTTATCATTTCTTCAATATAGGCACTAGCTCTTAAATCCTTACTAGAAAAAGAAAGTGGATTATCTTCTTTTGAAAGCATTTTACCATTTTCATAAACCTTATATTTCCACCTACAACTATGAGCACAACCGCCTCTATTGGCATCTCTATTTGTCATACGATTAGATAAAACACATCTTCCTGAGTAGTTGGAACACATACCACCATGAATAAAGACTTCTAAAGGCGTATCGCTTAAACTAGCAACCTCCTTTATTTCTTCCATACTAGCTTCTCTTCCTAAAACAACTCTATCAGCTCCATACATTGTCAAAAGTGAAACAGCAAAGCTATTTAAAGAAGATAATTGGGTAGAAACGTGTGCCTCTAATGAAGGTGCATATTTTTTAAGCATTGAAATTACAAAAACCGAAGACACAATAATCGCATCAACATGAATTTCTTCTAAGTATCCAAGATATTCTTTTAGGCCCTTAAAATCATCATCATGAAAAACAATATTAACAGTCACATATACTTTCTTATTTAAGCTATGAGCATATTCCACAATTTCCTTAATATCATCATTTGAAAAATTGCTGGCACGCGATCTTAAAGAATAATTCTTGCCACCGATATATACCGCATCAGCCCCATAATCAAGGGCAATCTTAGCCTTAAACAAGTCCTTAGCTGGAGCTAGTAACTCAATTTTTTTCATCACTATCCTCCTTTATATTAGAAGTCTTTTGATATAAATAACCACTAGAAAAATTATAATTTGGATATTTTGTCACCAAATTTCGATATAAGAAACCATAATTGTCAGCTGAAAGTCGCTTAAAATCCCTCAATACATCACAAATTAAATTACAATCATTTATTAAACTATCATCCACAATAGCTCTTCTAATCTTATCTTTTAAAGGAAGAAGTTCTTGATACATCAAAAAAATATAATCAGTATAAATTCGTGTACCATATTTATCTTCAATAATAGGTAAAGCATAATCTCTGCTTTCCTCAATCAATAAAACATCCTTTTTATCAGTTAAATCAATTTCACTATCGACATGCTTAAAATAATTACTCAAAAATTTACGGCGTGAATAAGACATCTTCAATCGACCAAAGACCTGTAAATCAACCATGCCAACATTATTATTAACGATGCGTGTTATCTCATCAATTGTTAATTCTCTAGACAATACACAACCAATACTTTGTTTACGATAGAAACTTACATCAAGAGAATTAGTTAATAAAGTATCAGGATCATAAGTTAGTTTATGCTTAAAATCCTCAGCCATTAAAACAATACCCAAATCTGTAAAATAGATTCCATCAACATCTAACTTACTTAAAAAATCTAGATACTCATAAATAGCCACTTTATCATTTTCAAAAACAAAAGTATCTAATGTAATATAACGCTTTAGACCATTATTAAGACAATAATCATTAATAAGGCGCATTTGTTCAAGATTATATTTAAAACGTAATGAAAAAGGACCACCAAAAATTAAACCATCAGTCTCCTTTTTAGTAAACTTTTTCAAATTATCAAAGCTGCTTAATGTAACTAACAATTCCATATCAAAATTTTAACATACCAACACTATTTTATCTTTACTAGCCTTAACATCAATTACTCTTTGATTGCTAGAACCACAATATTTAAGCCTAAAATCCTTAAGCTCATCTACAAATTGACCATCAACTAAAACATCAATATACTTTAGAATTTCTCTTTGTCTATCATTTAAATTTTCGTATAAGAAACCCGTCCATAGCCATATAGTCTTATCAGGAAACTTCTCTTTATATCTTCTGCATATTTCAATGACACAATCTACATTGTTAGGATGTAATGGTTCTCCACCCAATACTGATAAACCCTTGGTATGATTGTTTTCACCTAAGGCCAATAAATATTCCATTTCCTTTTCACCAAACTGTTTTCCACCATCAAAATCCCAAGTATCAGGATTAAAACAATTCTTGCAATGAAAAGCGCAGCCTTGGACAAAGATGCTAATTCTAATACCTGGACCATTACTTATATCTGTTTTTCTAATTTGAGCATATCGCATATAAATTATTATATCTTCTTAAGGTGCTTACAAGCATTCTATATGCCTAGAAAATTTTGTTTTATCATTAAATATACAAAGCTATTAATTGTCTTTAACATATTCTTCAAATAAGGGAAGTGTAAAATAAACAAAGCCTCTATTTTCACCAGATACGATTCCTTTTCTTATTAAGCGCTTGCGATATGGATTAAATTCATTAGTTTCCATTTTAAGATAATCCCGAATATCCTTTATCTTACCACCTTTTACATCAGCTATAGCCTTGGCAACAAGCTTGTCTTTTTCAGATAATTCTGACCATATTTTGTCGTAAACATATTCGCTAAGATATTGTTGATATTCATTTAAAACCATACTATATTCACCATTTTTATTCCAAGTTAAATAGCCTAGTACTTGAAATGCGAAAGGATAGCCCTTAGTTAACTCAGCCATTTTTAAAGCTTCATCTTTAGATATATTAAAAATATTCTTATATTTTTCTATAATCGCTGATTTATTTAAAGGTTTTAATTGTACTTTTGGCGCTCTATATAAAAATGTTAGACTTTTTTCGTTTTGAATTTCTTCAATATTTTCATACAAGCCAGTTCCTAATAAACATACAGGCAAATCTTGTCTTACAAAGATTTGAAATGACCCAGCAAACACTTTCATATAATCGTTATTTGTCATTTCATCTATTGTAATAAGAACTCGCTTATTATTCTTTTTAAGCCTCTCAAGTATTTTTATAATAGCTGTTTCTTTGTCGGTAATTACATTCCCACCTTCAATAGCTAATCCAAACCCAAAGAAAGAAAGATCTATTTTCGCTGATTTTATTAAGTTAAAACAATATTGATTACTATTCAGCTTTGAAAGCATCGACGATAATAAATCACTAGCGGGATTAAGTTCAACAACAATCCAATCTTTATTATCGCTTAACCTATGTGCTATTTCACTCATCATAACCGTTTTTCCAGAGCCTCTAACTCCGGTAATGATAAATATTTGTTGACTTAAAATATCTGCGGTAAAATTTTCGATTATTTCATTGATTTGTAAAGGCCTCTTCACACCCTCAAGAGGGCTCTTACCAAATGTAAGTGAAAATGGATTGTTCATATCTTTCTCCTTTTACTTTTGTTTACTGTTTTTACATTCTTTTACTGTTCTTTACTGTTTTGATATTATTTTACTGTTCTTTACTGTTTTTGACAAACATTAACTTTAATTCGGTCTTAACAATCGATGAATTATTAATTTGACGTGCATGATATGGTGTTAAACCTAATAAATCATTTTCTTTAAAAATGAGGCAATCATATTCTATGTATTCAAGCTATAAAAATTGAGTCATATATATTGGAATACACTTTATGTCTTTATCTTTTGATAAATCCTTTGTATAAATTAGATATTTATCTAATATTCTTTCTGAATACTTTTCACAAAAAACATCTAATGATTTATGGGTACTATAACCAGAAGATTTTACCTCTATTGGACATATCTTATTCTTTTTAGAAATTAAAAAATCAATTTCATAATTATGCTTGCTGGATTCATTATATATAGTGTTGTAATAAAGTTTATGTCCATTTGCCACTAAGGTTTGTGCAACTACATTTTCATATAAATAGCCTAGATTTACACTCAACTTATCATTTAATAATTTTTCATAAATAATATTTTCAGTATAATCTTTATCTTTAAACATAAGCGTTACAAATAAACCAGTATCACATATAAACATTTTAAATCTAGATAAATCCTTGTTTGCAGATAAACCAACACTTGGATCATTTGCATGATAGGCAATTAGAGCTGTTTTAGAATCCTCTATTTGTGCAATAAATCTTAGAATTGCTTCCGTGCTTTTACTTCCTATAACAGTAGAGGTTGTATATCTAGAAAAATTTTTGTTAAGTTGTGCGGGGATTGCGTCAAACAACAAAGATAAACTGCCTGTTTCGTCTATCTTTTTAAAATCACTTGTATATAAATCTAAGATATCTCTCTTAATTTCATCCACAAATTTAAAATTATTTGTCTCTAGATATTTATTTACTGCTTGAGGCATACCACCCACTAACATATATAGTCTAAATTCTTTTAATAATCTTCTATTGGTATCATCACCTAGTTGTTGATTTAAATTAAAACAGTTTAATAATAATTTATTTGTAACAAAGTCGCCCTTCGCCCATAAAAACTCTTCAAAGTCCATGGGATACATCGAAAGTCTTCTTTCCTCACTTGGTATTAAAATATCTTTAACATTTTTCTTAATCGAAATTAAAGAACCTGTTTCAATATAATCATAACGTCCATCTTTAACAAGTTTTTTTATAGCTTGTCTTGCTTTGGGACACAATTGAACCTCATCAAAAACAATTAAAGATTCCCTAACATATAGATCAACACGAGTTTTAAGTTGTAATTGCAGAAACAAAAAATTCAAATCAGAAATATCATCAAAAAGCTCAATTATGTCTTTTTGGCACTCTGCAAAATTAATAATCATACAAGTCTTATACTCGTTGCCACCAAATTCTTCTACTATTGTAGACTTGCCTATACGTCTAGCACCCTCTATTAAAAGGGCAGTAGAACCATTACTGTTTTGTTTCCATTCTAGAATCTTTGAATAAATCTTTCTTTTAAATACCATAAAATAAGTTTCCGCATTTTTTATATCTATATATTATCATATTTCCGCAAAATCTTTTATGACATATTCATGTATTTCCGCATTTTTTATATTGTAATTGCCATCGATTTATGAAGGGTAGACATCTTTAAAAGTTCTTTAAGATAATGTTCATCCTTATTATGTGAGCCATTATATTTAGCATATGCAATTATAGCCTCAACCAAAAGTTTTGGTCTATCACCATAATATTCTCTATAGAATGCGGAACTATTATCATATTTTCTATGATTATATTGAATATTATTCTTTGCGAAGTCTTTAGCCTTCATTTTGGATTTTACTTTTTCAAATTCTTTAAGCATACCTTCGCTAATAATTAATAACATTTCAAGTTCAGGTTTAGTACAATACTTTCTAACTGAAATGATTTATTGCTTATAAACTTTAGGAATAATTAATTTATCACTTTGTTTATCGCCCACCCTAATTATTTCAATTTCACCAGTATACATATTTAATTCGGTTTTAACAATCGATGAATTATTAATTTGACGTGCATGATATGGTGTTAAACCTAATAAATCATTTTCTAATAAGATTCTTATTAATTCTCTTTCATTTTGACCTTCGCACATTATTAAATACTTCATCGTTTTAATTCTTTCTTTAGACTCATAAGCGCATCATAATCAACAGCCGTTTTAAATACATTGTTATAGAATTGCTTGCTCTTCAAGAGTTCAAAACGAACATTAAAATCCTTATACATATTTAGGATTGATACTTTTTCTTCTGCCCTCGCTATATAAATATTGTCCTGTCTGTTAAATAAATCTAACAATTCTAGATAATGAGTTGTAAAAATCAACGAAGCTCCCTTTTTATTAATTGTTTTATCTTTATATAGACTAATCATATTTTCAACAAGCGTCTTGTGAAAATGATTTTCTATTTCATCAACAATTAAATCAAAGCCATTTTCTAGAGAACAACTCATCAAAATATATAATAAAATTCCTTTTGTAGTACCACTTGAAAGTTTATAGATTAATTGCTTATCCGAATAATACTCTTTTTTATCTTTATAAGTGATTTCAAAATTATGGTCATCTAACATTTTTAATAACTTAATATTTTCATCAAATAATTTAATTATCTTTTCTAATATATCATCACTTATTTTGTATTCGTTAATCGCTAAGAATGCCATTCTATAAGTATCGCTACCCTTTTCAAAACTATCGAAATATAGTGCCCTTGTCTGATTCTTTTTAAGTATAAAAAATAAAATTGACGTGTCTTCTGGAAGTATGCCTGGCATATCCACGTCCTTAAAATCATTATCTAAAAAAATCTCTTTTATATTACTTTTATAATACTTTTTCCTCTTGATTTTTTGATTCGATAATACTGCATTACCATTTATAGAATTTCCATTGTTAACGGTTGTTTGGTAACGATAGATATATCCATCATAATAAAAATCAATCAAAAGATGCGTATCATTAAAATCATATGTCTTATTTAATCTAAAATCACCAAGAAGTGAATAGGCAACATCTAAAATATCGGTTGCGGAAGTTTTACCAGAGGCATTTTTGCCAACAAAAGCTACTGTATTAAAAACAAATAAGCCATCTGCCACTTCTATTAATTCGTATTCTTTATCTTCATCACTCTTTCTAGAAATAGCCACCATATTAATTTCAAAATTATCTGAACAATTTTTAAAATTATCTGCCTTTACATGTAACAATTTCATAAAAATACCTCCATTCACCATTATTATACTGTTTTATCAGTTTTTAAACAATTTATTTGTTTGAGATTGGTTATAATAGTATGAAATTGATGTGCTTTTCTTTTCTAATATAGAAGTTAAAATCTAATGAATTTACAATTTTATTATTTCGCCAACTTTAAGAATTCCTGCTTAAATTATGTACCTAATGTTAATCTACAATGTTAAAAGTAATAAGACGCACCATTGCTGTATGTTTTTTAACACTAGCTACATTATTAAAAATAATAAGAAATTTATTTGTGTCTATTTTGCACTTTTCAGCGACATTATTAAAGGTAATGATAGTTAACCGGGATTAAAACCATCTAATTAAAACGAATCAAAATTTCCATTAATCACTTCTAGATATAACTCTTTGATATTCATGAAAACTTCTAACATTATATTAACATTATACGAACATTATACGAACATTATAAATGCCTTTATTTAAGGGCTTTTTGCATATTTTCAATTATAAAAATGACCAGTATTTTTGCCTAACATTATACAAAGTTAATAATGTTGTTAAGTAGATGCTTTAAAAAAGAGAACCGATTAAGGTTCTCTTCTATAAAGGTACTGGAATTCCCATTACTTTTTACAATGCGTCTTAACAAACTTAAATTGGAAATTTTCAACATTTGTTAAGTTCCAATTTAAAATGCGACAAGATGCCTATATATCGACATTTTTTATCTAAAAATTACAATTTAAATGCGATATATAAAAATAGATTCATTATTTTTATCAATATAGTGACAACTTAAAATGCAACAAGTTATAAAATATTATCATTTATACTTTGTAATTTTCCAATACAAACATTATGGGAACTAATATAAACTATCTAGATTGTACTTTTTCTAACAAAGCTTCCTGCAGTGTTTTTGAAAAATTGATACCTTGCTCTAAAGCCGCTTTATTTAGCCAAGCAGGAATAGTGAGAGTTTTTCTTACCGACTTCTCAAAGTTAGCTTTTGCATAAGCTTCAACATCAACAGATACCATATTTACAAAAGCCTCCCCTACAGACTCATCCGGGGAAATTTCTTTTGAGACCGCAACAGGATCTATATCCGTAAGATTGGAAGGTTCAGGAATTGTCTCACCATCGGTTTTACAAGAATGAAGATATGCGGCAAGACACTCAACAGCCATTTCCATGGCGTCTTTTAAACTATCGCCTTGTGTTGCAAGATAATTCAAATCAGGAAAGATAACTGAATAACCATCATCTTCTTTGTAAAAACAAGCTGGATACATAGATAACATTATTTATACCTCCTTATGACAGTGAAATGGCAAGGGCTTATTTAAGCCCTGCCTGTTTCCTGATGGAATCTTCAATCCTTTTATTCAGATCTTTACCCTTATGAAAAGGGATAGTGACCTTACCTGGTTTTATAGGGTGTATGTATTGTCGATGTGAGCCTTTTTGCTCTTTGAACACCCACCCATCAGCAAGGATTAGTTTTTCCATCTCTCTAGGTTTCAGTGGCATACCGCTTTCCTCCTAGCAAAGATATAATATCATGCAACACGCACAATTTCAATGCGCATTATTATTATATGCATTTAAGTGATTCTGTTAAAACTATAAATTTTTTAGTTGGCTCAATTTTGGTAAAACACTCGAATAGAACTATTATGAAAAAGGAGTAGAACTTTTTCCTACTCCTGGTATATTGCATAATAGTTGTAAATTTATCTTCCTTGTATTTTTCTTTTGTCTCTGTTTAAGCTGTCTTGTCGCATTTTAAGTTGTAAATTTACATTTATTCCTTGTTATCTAGATGAAGAACTCTACTTCTTATTTCATCTGTTCTACCTTGATTCCAGTAGTGAGACCCTAAATAACCGCACGTTCTTCTTGTTACTTGCATCTTATTTTGATCTCTGTTTTTGCAATTTGGACATTCCCAAACTAGCTTATGTGTCTTTTCATCTTCAACAACAACAATTTCACCATCATAGCCACAATTCATACAATAATCAGACTTAGTATTAAGTTCACCATACATTGTATGCTCATACATATACTTAATTACTTCAATGATAGCTTCCACATTATTTTGTAGATTTGGTGTTTCAATATAAATAACATTGCCACCTGGTGAAAGTTCTTGGAACTTACCATCAATATCCAACTTATCAAACGCATCGATATTTTGGAAAACAGGCGTATGAGATGAATTAGTTACATAATCTCTATCATGGCCATCAAGCTTTACAAAGACATCTTCACCAAACTTCTTTTTAGCCATCTTGGCAAACTTATAAGTAGTTGTCTCAAGTGGTGTTCCATATACTGAATAATCAATATTTTCTTCTTTTTTCCACTTATTACACTTATCATTTAGATAATTCATGACCTTCATGCCAAACTCTTCACCTTCTTTATCAGTAAGATTTAGTCCAGTCATATACTTAACACATTCATAAAGTGCTGCATAGCCCAAAGACGCTGTTGCATAGCCTCCATAGATTAACTTTTCTAACTTTTCATGTGGTTTAAGTCTAGCCAAAGCACCATGTTGCCATAAGATAGGTGCTACATCACTTGTAGCGCTAGCAAGTCTATTTATTCTAACCTTAAGACCAGAATGACATAGTTCAGTTCTTTCACCCATTAACTTCCAGAACTCACTTTCATTTCTATTAGAACTTAAAGCGGCATCAAATAAGTTTATTGTACATACACCACAATTGAACCTACCCCAATACTTACCTTTATTTGGATCATAATTTAAGGCATTTGCCGGATTTCCCTCAATTCTATCTGGTGTAAGAAATGACCTACAACCCATAGGACCATAACAGTCCCCCACACCAAACTTATTAATTTTTAGTTTCTTCATCATCTTCTCTGAAACATAGTCAGGCACAAGACGCTTTGCTGAACACTTAGCAGATAATTCTGTTAAATACCAATATCTAGATTCTTCAGTAATATTATCTTCTTCTAATACATAAAGAAGCTTAGGGAAGGATTGGGTAACATATACACCCTTTTCATTCTTTAAACCCTGAATTCTTTGTTTTAAGAATTCTTCAATTACCATCGCCAACTCATCTTTATATTCGTCTGTTTCATTTAAATACATAAATACAGAACAGAAAGGCGATTGGCCATTTGTAGAAGACATTGAATTAATTTGATAGTTAAAAGTTTGAACGCCATCCTCTACTTCCTTTTTAGTTTGCTTACAAGCATAATCATAAGCTGAACTATTAGCTGTATAAAGTTGGCTATCCATTCTAGTATTATCATCAACACCATCTTTTAATTGTTCATTTAATATTTCTGTAACATAGAACTTATAGTGTCTATAGAAACTACTTCTTACAAAAGGAGCTAAATGCGTTAAAGTAATTGTCAAACCACCATAACTACTAGCAGATACTGCTGTCATAATTTGGGTAGCGATAGTACTAGCGGTAATAAATCGATGAGGCTTTTCAATCATAACACCATTTAAAACAGTACCATTTTGAAGCATATCCTCTAGATTAATAAGCTCACAATTATGTCTTGCAAAATCAGCCAAATAATCCATATCATGTTCATGAATGATGCCCTCATCATGAGCCTTAACAACATCCTTTGGCAAAAGGAATCTTCTAGCAATATCGGTATTAACAATACCAGCAATATAATCACGCTGAGTAGTTACAAGTCTAGCATTCTTATTAGAATTCTCCTCATTCCAATATTCTGACTTACCATTAATAAGTTCAAAAATAGACTCATCAGTAGTATTAGACTCTCTTATTAGTTTATGACGATAACGATACTCAATAAATTGTTTAGCCAATTCGTAACAATCATATTTCATCATCGCTCTTTCAACAATATCATTTATTTCTTCAACAGAAACATTACGGTTTTCTAATAAAGACTCTACTTCGTTTCTACTAGCCTCATAAATTACCGCAATCTCAGCATCACTAGCCTTCTTTTTTATATCGTGGTTAGCACTATTAATAGCTACCTTTATTTTCTCTGGATCATAGGCAACATAGTTACCCTTACGCTTTTTAATTTCATTCATAATGTACCTCACCACTAATTAATTGAATATTCAACTATTTCTTTATTAGCCTCTTAATGTTATCACATAATCAAATAAGTAAATGTGTAATTTGACCGTGAAAATACTTACATTTTTACTAACAAAAAATAACGCCTAAAATAAGGCGTTATTTACTATGAAAAGTTTTCAATTAAAATGAAAATTAAACAGCTCTCTTTTTACCAACATAGAAAGTCGCTACTGTACCAGGACCTGTATGAGTACCAATTACTGTACCAATACTAAATATTTCAACACTCTTAACATTCTTAAAAGTTTCCTTAATAAGATCAGCTACAGCCTTAGCATCATCATAACAAGCTGAATTAGAAATATATACTACATCATCATAATCAGGACCAACCTCCTCTAGCATCTTCTCTACAACAGCCTTAGTAGCCTTCTTCTTAGTTCTAATCTTTTCTAATACTTCAAGCTTACCAGCTTCAGAAACACACATTAATGGGCAAATTTGTAAAGCACCCGCAAAGAAACCTGCTGTCTTTGAAATTCTTCCACCTCTAATAAAAGAACTTAAATCAGTAGAGAAGAACCAATGGATAATCTTTGTCTTATTTTCATCAATCCACTTCATATTATCTTCTAAAGACATGCCATTATCTTGATTACGCTTTGCAAGCATAACAATTAAGCCATAACCAGCACTAGCACACATAGAATCAACTACATGGACTTTATTTAAATACTTATCATTTAAGATATTAGCTGCCCCAATTGCACTATTGATAGTACCAGAAATACCAGAAGATAACGTTAAATGCAAGACATCTTTCCCTTCTTTTAAAATAGGCTCAAACATATTAGTGTATGCATCAACATTAACTTGTGATGAAATAGGTTGCATACCATTTTTAATATCTTCATAAAACTTATCAATAGGATAAGACTTACCATAATCATCATTATAAGTTTTGCCATCAGCAGTAAAAGTAAAACAAGCATAAGGCACCTTGTTATCACTCAATTTCTTTTCACTTAAATCAACTGTAGAACAACAGGTAATTACATAATCACTCATAAAATTCCTCACTTTCCCCATTATTATAACCTAATAGCCAAATAATAAGATGGACAATAAACTTTACACAAAATTCAAACCAAGGATAATCACACAAATTTTTGCCGACAATATTCGCATTGCTCATATTGTCGGGCTACGTTGGTGTTTACCGATGAAAAAGGGATTTGGTATTGCTCCAATTACTTCTGATCGTTTTGTATTCTTGTTATAGCCTATTGTAGTTTTGTAATATGTTCTTTTATAAAGTTGTTCATTGATATAGGAGCCATTTTATATTAGATTCTAGATACAATAGTTACATATAAAAACTTTTAGGTAGTAAAGAAAAAAGAGGAAAAGAAATGAAAAAGAGATATTTATTATACGTTGGGATGTTAGTGTTGCCACTAACGCTAAGTGGATGTAGTTCAAGTGTTGCCAAATTAGCTGTTGAAAGTGATGAGGTCGTGACAATTGACGCCACTGCTAAGGTTAATCCTAGTGATTATTTAAAAGATGTGGCAGAAGATGCAGAAGTTAATTATTCTATAAGCGATGGTGTGATGACTATTACTGCTACTAAAGGTGATAAGACTGAAACCTTTGAAGTACCAGTAACTGTGCAAGAGCCTAGAGTTTCAATTGATGAAGGTATTACTATTGATACATATGTAGGCTATGACCTAGAAGAATACATACACGAAGATGATGGTGTATCTCATACCACAAACTTCAATGAAGAAACAGGTGATCTATCAGTTACCTTTACTAAAGGTGAATGGTCTACTACACTTGATAGTCAAGTTGAAGTAACAAGCTCTGATCCTATTTATGTTTGGCCTAAGACTTATAGCTGTTATGAACCATTAAACAATATGAACGACACTCTAATTTTCAATGAAAACGGCAGATATTATTATCAAGAAGACAACTATCCAGGTACTTGGACATATGATGGCGTTAATTCTTGGACAATTCAGGATGATGGATACCAACTAAATTATGCATATGGTGATTTCAACCAATTCACTGTAGATTTAGGATTAAGCTTCAGTGGCAACCAATTAAATCAAGTTTGTACTCTTGTTAAATAATTTAATCTAATAAATATTTATTCTTATCGCGTATCAGCTTAGCTGGTACGCTTTTTGTTTGGCCAAAATAAAAGGATACTGGTTAAAGTATCCTAATTAATTATTTGGTTTGACTTTTAAGTATCTCTTCATCACTTGTGTATATCCATTTGCCTTGTTCATAGTTAAAATATCTTACTTGTCTTTCTTTAGCGTATAAAGTTATATCTTTATAATAAGAGGTAGGAATAGCACCAAGCTTTTTAGTATAACCAATATCTTCATACCATCCTAAGAATTTAGTATTTGAACCTGACTCACATTTTGTAGTATCCAAATTACCTAAAGTAACACCTGTTCCATATTGATAAGTTACATTATCTATAGAACCGCAAAGATAAGAATAAGTTACTTGATAATTATGCTTTTCCCATACGGCATATAAAGTTATAGTATCGCCACCTTTAGCGTTAAGACTTGTTGCGGTTACATACTGTTTATCACTAAATTTAACTGATCCATTAGCGGTAAGAGCCCAGCCCTTAAAGTCATAACCAATACGATAATATTCATTTTCTTTTAGGTTTCCACCATTTACTGATATATAAGTTGTACTATTAGAATTTGAAGCGATAGACATATTTTTACTTGTAAAGGCAGTATTACATACTGGATTTCCTAGATTATATTTAATAGAAGTATTAGAATTATATGAATTTGTGCCACTAACCCAAGAAGCAGTATTTCCATCACCACAAATTGATGTAGCACCATTTCCTTCATAATTTATATAAACTCTTTGAGGATAGGAATAAACATAAATCTTTTTAGCGTAACCACCAGCTTCAGCTAGAGATTTTTTCCAGTTTGATCTATCAGTGGAGGTAAATGAAGAAGAAGTATAGTAACAGTAATGCCTTTCAGACCCACAGCCTGAATCACTATCTCCACTATAACCACTGTTACATCCTGATTCTGTATAATATTCAGTTTCTTGACAAGTTATCCAATAACATTTTTGGGTGTAGTTTTTATTACTTCCACACTCTGCACCTTCTTTGCCAGAACATAGTCCACCATCACCAGATCTTACGCAGTAATTTGTTGGCCAACTGTAGTTTAACTTACAACCTCCACATCCTGAATTAAAGTTATTGTATTTTGTGCTAGAATACGAGCCACATCTATCTTTAGTCTTAGACCAAGAAGTATTGTATTTATTATAAGAACCTTCTTCTTTTCTTACTTCACCATTTTCAGTTAAGGTTATAACTTGTTGGGTATAGGTATTACAAACTTTTGATCCCCAATTATTTACTGGTAAATAGACGGTTGCTCTTACATACATAGAGACGTTACTTGGAACAGTTGTGCTCCAATTACTCCAACCATCTTCATATTGATTTGAGCCATTCCAATCGCCAATATCTTTTTGGCCTGTCCAATTATAGACACCATCTGCCAATACATTATTTCCACTAAATAGTGCTAGAAATAGTAATGTTAAACATACTACTTTATAAGAAATTATCTTTTGAATTGCGTTTTTGGCACGAATAATGCAATTGAAACTGCATTTTTCCTACGAATAATGTTTTATTAACTGCGTTTTTGGCACGAATCTCAAGTTTTACAGTAAAAGTCTAAAGACAGGTTTAATGTACAAGTTCAAAACATATTATTAAAAGAAACTAAATAAAGGTTTCTTTTTTACTACATTTAATATCAGGTTTTAATCATATCCAACATAAAGTAAAAAAGCCTTTCGGCCCTTTTACTTTATTGGAAGGTTTTAATGAAAAAATTAATTCATTTACTGACTATAATGTAACATTTATTTGTGTAATCTATGTGAAAGTTTAGACAATTTATATGATATTGATTAGAAACATATATACAACTGTACCACATACCACTGAAAGCAATAAGTTATGTTTAAACTTATGAATTAACACCACAAATAATGAAGCTATAATTTCAGGTAAACCATGACTTTGACCAAGTATATCAATGTTTCTTAAACAATACACTACTAACATCGCCATAATTGAATAAGGCAAAACATCACCAAGATACTCCACTATTTTTGGTACATTATTTTTAAAGACAATGAAAGGTAAAAATCTTATAAGCATTGTCATTAGGGCAACAGTTACAATCACACTATAAATATATGTGCTATTCATGATTTTTACCTCGAATTAATATTAATGTTAAACAAATGATGAAAATTGATGGAATAAGGAAATTAGATCCACCAAAGATAAGTAGACAAACAATTGAAATACCAAAGCCAATTATGGTAGGTAAATGATCTTTATTTTCTTCCCATTGGTTTAAGACTACGCAAATAAATAAGGCCGTCATTGAAAAATCTACACCCTCACTAGAAAAAGGCAAAACATTACCAATTAGATATCCAGCTATGGTACCTACCATCCAATAAAATTGATTTAATAATGAAATATAAAAGTAATAGTTTTCATCTATTCCCACTAGTTTCTTTGACACTACTACCGAAAAAGTTTCATCAGTCAAAGAAAAGATGGTATAAGCCTTATGTTTCTTTAAGCCATTATATTTATTAAGCATGGCAATACCATAAAACATATGCCTTAAGTTAACCACCAAAGTCATAATAGCCGCATTAATTAAGCTAGTACCCATACTTAGTAAAGACAATGTTAAATATTCCATGCTTCCAGCATATATAAAAAGGCTCATACAAATAGGAACCAAAATACTATAGTTATATGAACTGGCCACAATACCAAAACCCGATCCCAATACTAGATAACCAGCCATAATCGGGATCGAATCCTTGAAAGCCTCCTTAAATGTATTATTCATCTTCTAATAGCCTTTAAAGCTTCTCTTTCCATTGATCTTTTCTTATCATCTTCTCTTTTATCATATAAAGACTTACCTCTAGCCAAACCAATCTCGAGTTTAGCCCTTCCATCCTTAAGATACATTCTTAAAGGAATAACAGTCAGTCCCTGTAATTTAGTCTTAGTAGAAAGCTTAATAATTTCATTTTTATGAAGTAAAAGTTTTCTATCCCTAGTTTCATCATGATTAAAACGATTGCCATGATCATATTGGGCAATATTCATTCCCTTGATATAAGCCTCTGACTTAATAAAAGAAATATAAGCTTCCTTAAGCTGAACCTTACCTTTACGTACAGACTTAATCTCTGTACCAAGTAAGCTTAAGCCAGCCTCATATTTCTCAATTATTTCATAGTCATGAAAAGCCTTCTTATTTACACTAACTTCCTTAACTGCCATAAAAATAAAAGGGATTAATTATCCCTCTACTACTCTAATTACAATAACTAAGACAAAGAAGATAATTCCAAGTGCCATTGTTACATTGGAAATAACCTTTTCTGGACCTCTTTCCTTAACATTTTGGAAAAGACCTAAATCACTAGAACCAGTAAAGGCGCTAAGTCCATCTGATTTACCACTTTGTAGTAAAGATATAAGTATAAGTAATATAGAAACAATAAGTAATACGATTCGCATAATTCACCTCTTTAAAGCGTGATATAATTTTACTACATTATTTTCAAGTATACAAACAAAATTATGGCAAACCTACAAATAATACCCATTGCCTCAGGCTCTAGTGGCAATTGCATGTACATAGAAATTGGCAATCATAAGCTAATAGTTGACTTTGGTATCTCTTATAAAAGAATAAAAGAAGCACTATCAGCCAACAATATTGATATAAGCGAAATAGAATATGGCTTTATCACCCATAAACATAATGATCATATAAACGGTCTTAAAGTAACTCTAAATAATACTAATTTCCCTTTTTATAGTGAAATATCATGTGCCAAATATCTAAATGATAAATATGATACCAAAGCCTTTAATGGTTTAAATGTAAACGATACACTAAAACTAGATGATTTAATTATTAAAACGATCAAATTATCCCATGATGTAAGATGTATTGGCTATATCTTTGAAACAGACAATTATAAAGTAGCCTACGCAACCGATACTGGCTTTACAAACAAAAAGATGGCCGACGCCTTTATTGGTGCAGATGTTGTCATAATTGAAGCCAACCACGATATCGATATGCTAGAAAATGGCAATTACCCAAGATATTTAAAAGATCGTATAGCATCTGATTTTGGACACTTATCAAATAGCGACTGTGCTAGCTTTGTAAAATATTTAAATGATCAAGGAACAGCTAATTTTTTATTAGCTCATTTAAGCAAAGAAAATAATACTAAGGAGCTAGCCTTAAAAGAAGTAACAAGCAAACTATCTAAAAAGGCAAACATCTACGTTTGCCCTATATATGGAAAAGAATTACTCGTCTTTTGAAGCGTGATAAATCAGTTTCTTACACTTACGCTTAAACTCATTACGCTCCATCATTATGACATTACCACAACCCTGGCACTTAATCTTTACATCAGTACCAACCCTAACAATTTGCCAATAACTAGACTTCTTACAAGGATGATCCTTTTTCATTTGCACAATATCATTTAATTCATAGTTTTCAATCATACAAGCTCCCTTGAATCCATAATAATGGTAACAGGACCATCATTCAATAACGAAATCTTCATATCCGCTCCAAAAACACCAGTCTCAACTTTAAAACCCAAATCCCTTAACGTTTTATTAAACAAGTCATAAAGCTTAATAGCCTCATCACCCCTTCTAGCTAAGTTGAAAGAAGGACGATTACCCTTTGTGCAATCAGCATATAAAGTAAATTGTGATATCGATAAAATAGCTCCATTTACATCCCTTAAACCAAGATTCATCTTACCATTACTATCTTCAAAAACTCTAAGCTTACTTAGCTTATTAGCCATCTTTATTACAATATCTTCATTATCATCTAGGCCAATTCCCACCAAAACCATAAAACCAGTATCAATCTTACCAGTAATATTGCCATCAATAGTACAACTAGCCTCACTTACTCTTTGAACAATTAAACGCATACTATTTCTTAAAAATAAATAACTTTGACAAAAAATAGTTAGAGACAATAACAATAACTTGAGCCACAATCTTAACAATCATTGAATCAATATGCATAAAGTTTACACCAATTAAAAGAATCAACTCTTCCATGACAAGTGTTAAAAGTCTAGCCGAAACAAAGGAACCAATTTCCCTTAATAAATCCTTCTTCTCACTAGTCTTAGACTCAAAAACATACTTCTTATTAGTAATATAAGCAAACGATACAGCAAGTATCCAAGAAATGATATTGGCTACATGTTCATTAAAACCGATTACCTTATTAAATAAATAAAAGGAAATGATACTAACAAGAAAAGTACAACCACCAAAAAACAAGTAGTTAATAACTTCTTTATACTTAAAATATAACTCTTTAATTTTACTCATATCTCTATTTTAGATATTTAATAAAGCAAGCGCAATATTAAAATAAATAGCCAATGAGCCCGCATCAACAATAGTAGTAATCAAAGGTGAAGCCATATACGCTGGATCTAGCCCAACAGCCTTAGCAGCCATAGGAAGTAAACAACCCAAAGACTTAGATAAAACAGCTGTCACAAATAAAGTAATACCAATAACTAAAGCAATACCTGCATCACCATATTGAATAAAAATTCTAAACCCATTAATAAGACCCAATGTTAAACCACATAGCACACCAATTCGAGCCTCTTTCCATAAGGCCTTAAAGATATCCTTGGTCTCAATCTCATCAGTGGCCAAAGCTCTTATAACCATGGTAGAAGCTTGTGAACCACAGTTTCCTCCTGTATCCATAAGCATTGGAATAAAGGAAACAAGTAAGGGAACAGCCGCAAACGCATTCTCATAATTAGTAATGATTTGACCTGTAATAATTGAAGAAAGCATCAACACTAAAAGCCAAACAATTCTATTTTTATATTGCACTAATACTGGTTCCTTTAGATAATCATCCTCACTTGGAGCCATAGCCGCCATCTTCTCGAAGTCCTCTTCGTTTTCCTCACTCATAACATCCATGGCATCATCAACCGTAACAATACCCACAAGACGCTTTTCATTATCTACAACCGGCAAAGCTAAAAAGTCGTACTTATCAAACATTTTAGCAACCTCTTCCTTATCCTCATTAGTAGTAACACTAATAACGTTTTCTTCCATGAAATCATTGATTTTCGCATCATAATCATGCATCAATAAATCCTTAACGGTTGTAACACCAATTAAAGAACGATTCTCATCCACGACATATAAAATATAAACTGTTTCCTTATTCAACCCAATCTTACGAATACGATCAAAACAATCCTTGACACTCATTCCACTTTTAATGTCAACATATTCAACAGTCATGATTGATCCAGCACTATCCTCTGGATACTTTAAGATTTCATTAATAGCCTTTCTTTTAGAAGCGCTCGCATTTTGAAGAACCTTATTTACTAGATTAGCCGGTAATTCATCAATTAAATCAGCCGCATCATCAATATAAAGCTTAGAAACAATACCAGCTACTTCATTATCACTAAGTGTCTCAATAAGCTTCTCTTGAGTATCGCTATCCATATAAGAAAAGACATCAACAGCCTCATCCTTTTTAAGCAATCTAAAAACAACAGCTAAATCCTCTTTTGAAAGTTCATCTAAAACTTCTGCAACATCTGATTCATTAGCGTCACTTAAAAGCTCCTTCAATTGCTTGAAATCGCCCTTAGAAATTAATTCAAATACTTTTTCTAACATTATTCTTTCCTCCTAACTTAGAAGAAAGAGATAGACAAGTCCACACTCGGGTGCTCATCTATATCTTTCTTTAAACATTCACACGAATGAACATCCATAGTGTTTCCTCCTTTGCCCACTCATTTTAACGCGATTAAATAAAAAAATTCAACGCATTTATCAATTTTTTACGTCGAATTTATAATCACAATCAAAAACCCTTATAAGCAGAATGTCATATACACCGGAATACATATTACGCCATCTTCTCTAATAGCTAAATTCTTAGGATGAATAATATAAGAAACATCAATTCTATTACCATATACTTTATTGAAAGTATCTAGTGATTCTGTTTTATAAGATTTAGATGATTTAACCTCAATAGGAATCAATTTCTGCGATATCTTATTGCCTGTGGTCAACAAGAAATCTATTTCAATGTCATTACGATGTTTTTCACTTGAATACCTGGTATAGAAATATAGTTTATGGCCATTGGCCACCAACATTTGTGCAACCACATTCTCAAAAAACATCCCCTTATTAATTGATAATTTATCATTTAATAACTCTTTATAATAATTAGTTTTATCATTGTTCTCATCAAAAGTATGAGTTAAAAGTAAACCGGTATCGCCCATATAACATTTAATATAGTTTCTTTTTTCATTAAGCGATAAGCCAACATTTGGATCACTACATAAGAAACATTCGTTACAAATCATCGAATCAGCAAGCCAAAAGAAAGTATCCTCATAATCAATAGCCGTTGAATCATTTGATATAGAATTAATCCGTACTCTTTTTTCATGCTGAGATAAAAATGATGGTATTTGATCAAATATCGATAAGACCCTTGATCTATAATTACGATCTATTTTATGAATATCATCACGATAGATATCCAAGATATCTCTTTTTTCCCTTTCACAACCATAAAACTGTTTATCATTTTTAATAAATTCATCTACAGCCTTAGGCATGCCACCAACTATCATATATTGTTTAAAAAGAAACATTGCCTTTTTGTGTAAAGCATCAGGTAAAGCCTCTTTCTTCCCAAAACATTCTTTAATATAGTTAATAAGCATTCCCTCGCCCATCGCCCATGAAAATTCCTCAAAATCCATAGGATTCATCTTCATTTTTCTTTCTTCACTAGGAATAAGAATGTTCTTTGTATTTTCTCTTATTGAAATTAAAGAACCTGTTTCAATATAGTCATAACGGCCATCTTTTACTAAATGTTTAATCGCTTCTCTAGCCCGAGGAAAAGATTGAACTTCATCAAAGATAATTAATGATTCACGCTTATAAAGATAAGTATTATATTCAAACGATAAAATCATAAAAAGTGAATCTAAATCATTAAGCATATTATTGAACGCATCCTTAACAGAAGAACTAGTCTTTGAAAAATCAATCAAAATATAACTTTTATAATTAAGTTTTCCAAATTCTTCGGCAACTGTAGACTTACCTATTCTTCTAGCGCCTTCAATTAAAATTGCTCTTTTTCCATCAGTTTCATTCTTCCAATTTAATAAGTCATCATAAATCTTTCTCTTAAACATACTTATAAACCTTTTCTATAGCCCTATTTTAACGTATTTAAGAAAAAGCGCAAAATGATTTTGCTCAAAATATTAAAAAAGCGCAATTCGTTTTTTATCAAAAAGTTAAAAAAGCGCAATCTATGTAGCCAAAAATCCACAAATTGCCGAATGAAAATGCCTCAAATGACCGAATGAAAATGCCACAAACTGACGAATTGATAAACGAAGGTGCAAATAATTTGCTTAAACTAAAATCAAAATTAGATACCACTAAGATAAAAGAGATGATGGTGTATTAGTTGTTCCAATCGGTTGTCTAAAGAATTAAAACAGTGATGTTTTCATCACTGTTTTAATTTCTATACACAGTCATCAATTCCTTAAAGAGATCTTGCGTTGAAGGTGGTGTATACGTTATAGCATTAGCTCCTGCCTTGATAGTCTTTTCAATACTTTCATTTGTTTTACCACCAGATGCAATAAGAGGCACATCAGGAAATTTTTCACGAATATTTCTAACCACATTTGCTGTATTCTTACCACAGGCCACATTTAAGATAGAAGCCCCATGAGCTATTCTGCTTTCAATATCTGTATCATTATTGGCTATGGTAATAATTACTGGGATATCAACAGCTCTACTTACGGCCAATAAATTTAAATCCGAAATAGGTGCATTTAACACAACGCCCATGGCTCCTTGAGATTCACTATCTTTAGCTAAGCCAACGGTTCTAATACCCTTGGTAGTACCACCACCAACACCACAAAAAACCGGAATGTACGAACAACGTATTAGCGCATCACTTATGGCTTGTTGGGGAGTAAAAGGATAGACCGCAAAAACCGCATCCGCATCACAATTTCTAATAATCGCTAAGTCCGTTGTAAAGACAAAACTTTTGATTCTACGTCCATTTACAATAATGCCACTGGCCTGATATATTGCCTCTGGCATTCTAACGATATGGTTGCGCAATTTACTTTCGACACTTGGAATACTAGCTCTATTATCTTCCATTAATAATAAATATCCCTTCTAGAAAAAGCTTGAATGATATTCTCAATGCCAAAGATAATTAAATAGATAGCTACAAGATAACATACAATCTTAATTGACATAAAAGATAAAGATGGTGAGAAAAACATTACAAAGCCCAAGATTACACCAATAATATTTAAAACGATAGAAAAAGAATAATAAAAGGAATCTTGAAAACGGCTCATAAAACGCACTCTTGTAAGCTTAGATATACAATGAGCAATAAACCAAATAGGAAATAGTACCGTTAAAGCCCACTTACCCAAATTTGGATTAGAAATAAACATAACTCCACACATCACGCTCAAGATACCCGATATTAATGATAAAGTTGGCCCTATGCCTACAAAACTGGCAATACGCACATACTTTAATAAGTCTTCAATGCCCATCACAATAACAATGACACCATATATAACAACCGCACTAGTTAAGATGCTCTCAGGCTTAATAATTGTCACAATGCCAAGCACTATAAGTAATATGCCAACAATTAATTCACCCCACTTAAACTTACTATTCATCCTTGTTCTCCTTTAATATAGCCATAAACTCGTCACCTGTAATGGTTTCCTTATCATATAGATAATTAGCCAATTCATCCAATTTAGCACGATTTTCACTAAGTAAATCATAGGCCTTTTGGTGTTGTTTCTTGACAAGTTCAACCACCTTTTTATCAATCAGATTTTGTGTATCATTTGAACAAGCCAAAGAAGCATCACCACCCAAATATTGATTATTAACAGTCTCTAAAGCCACCATATCAAATTGATCAGACATGCCATAGCGCGTAATCATCGCCCTAGCTAACTTAGTGGCTTGTTCAATATCATTGCTGGCACCGGTAGTGATTTGCTTAAAAACAAGCTCCTCAGCCGCTCTACCACCAGTTAAAGTTGCAATCTTATTCTCTAATTCTTCTTTATTCATCAAAACCTTATCAGTCTCTTCCACCTGCATGGTATAACCCAAGGCTCCAGAAGTTCTAGGAATAATAGTAATCTTTTGTACAGGTGCACTAGCACTTTGTAAAGCTGCCACCAGGGCATGACCAATCTCATGATAAGCCACAATCTTCTTTTCCTTGTCACTCATAATGGCATTCTTTTTTTGATAACCAGCTATAACTACTTCAATACTTTCTTCAAGATCTGATTGGTTTACTACTTTACGATTGTTTCTAACTGCTCGCAAAGCTGCCTCATTAATGATATTGGCAAGCTCTGCACCAGAAGTTCCAGCTGCCATACGGGCAATAACCTTAAAGTCCACATCTTCAGCCACCTTAATCTTTTTAGCGTGCACCTTTAAAATTTCCTCCCTGCCCTTTAAATCAGGAAGCTCAACTGGAACTCTACGGTCAAATCGACCAGGTCTAGTTAAGGCTGGATCTAAAGATTCCGGACGATTGGTAGCCGCCAAAATGATGACCCCATTATTACCTGTAAAACCATCCATCTCTGTCAATAATTGATTAAGGGTTTGTTCACGCTCATCATTATTAGATAAACGACCATCTCTTTTTTTACCAATCGCATCAATCTCATCAATAAAAACAATACAAGGAGCCTTCTCTTTAGCTTGCTTAAACAAGTCTCTTACTTTTGAAGCACCCATGCCCACAAACATTTCCACAAATTCCGAACCAGACATCGCAAAGAAAGGCACATTAGCCTCACCAGCTACCGCCTTAGCCAACATTGTCTTACCAGTGCCAGGAGGACCAACGAGTAAAACGCCCTTTGGCATTTGTGCACCAACATCAGAATACTTTTTAGGATTGTGCAAATAATCAACAATTTCCTTCAAATTCTCCTTGGCCTCATCCTCTCCTGCCACATCAGAAAACTTAATTCCATCACTAGATGGCACATACACCTTGGCATTACTTTTGCCAAGCGAAAAAGCCATTGCATTAGGGCCACCTGCATTTGAAGTAATCTTCTTTGACAAATATTGACCAAAGGCAATAAATATTACAATAGGTAAGACAAAACTTAAAAGGAAGCTTAAAATTGGTGAACTACCATTCTCAATATTTTGACTAAATGTAGCCCCAGATGCATATAATCTATCAATTAAATTAGGATCATTCATTTGCCCCGTGCGATATATTTGACTATCATCACTATTTGTAAAGACAATACTAGAATCACTAATTTCAACACTACCAACTTCTTTGTTTTCAACCATCCTCATAAAAGTGCCATAGTCTACATCTTCAACTCTAGCATTTAATAAAAGAGGTGAAACAATCATATTAAAAAACACAATAACCAATAAAGCTATACCATAGTAATAAAACAACGGTTTCTTTGGCGATTTAACTTCCTTCATATAGAAAATCTCCTTTATACACCTAAAGTATATAAATAGTTTCTAAACTGAAAATAAACTTATTTAAAAATATACTTTGAAGTTCTTGAAGTTTGTTTGAAGTGACTTTGAAGTTGACTTTGAAGTTACTTTGAAGTTTGTTTGAAGTAATCTTGAACTACCATTAAGGTCACTTCTAAAAATTATTATTATATTGTAAATATTGTCTCTTATCGAAAAACAAACCCTTAATATTGGTATGGTAAAATAAAACAAGGCGTACATAAAAGGATAATAAACACAATTTCTTTATATACCGGGAGGAGACATGTTCCATATACTTGTAGTTGATGATGATAAACATACTAGAATGCTACTTAAAGCCATACTTGAAAATGCCAATTATACTGTAACTTGTGCAAATGATGGCCAAATAGCCCTAGAAATACTAGAAAAAGAACATATTGATTTAGTAGTTTTGGATATTATGATGCCCAATATGGATGGCTATAAGTTTACGGAAACAATAAGAGAAAGCGACAATACTTTGCCAATCCTAATGGTAAGTGCTAAGCAATTACCTCAAGATGAGAAAAAAGGCTTTCTTGTTGGAACGGATGACTATATAACAAAACCAATTGATGAAGAAAAACTACTATTAAGAATTAAAGCTTTATTAAGAAGAGCTCAAATAGTAAATGAGAAAAAGATTATTATTGGCGATGTAACATTAGACTATAACTCTTTTACAGTATCTAGAAAAGATGAGGTAATCGAATTACCACAAAAGGAATTCTTACTCCTATATAAACTATTATCTTATCCAGGAAAAATATTCACAAGGATTCAATTAATGGACGATATATGGGGAAGTGATAGTCAAACAGGATGGGAAACCGTTACTGTACATGTTAATAGACTAAGAAAACGTTTTGAAGACTGGGATGAATTTGAAATTGAAGCAATTAGAGGACTAGGATATAAGGCGGTAAAAAAAGTATGAACAATAAAGCAAACCGATTAGCTTTAGCTTTACTAATATCTAGTATTGTCTTTATCACCAATGTGATAGTAATGTTACTTACAATACTACTTATTTATCTATTTGCCAACTTTGGCATAATTAAGACAATAGGAAACCAAGTACTATTATCAGGAGTCTTAAAATTCTTCTTCTTTCTAAGCTTAATAATCGGCTTTCTATTAGCCTATCTAGCAGGAAGAATAACATTAAATCCTCTAAAACAAATAATCGATAAACTAGATTCGCTAGCCAGTGGAGACTTCAAAGTAAGACTACATTTTGATAAGCTCATACGCAAACACCCCTCATTTAAACAAATGGAAAACAGTTTTAATGAAGCAGCCCAAGAACTAGAACATACCGAAATGTTAAGAAGTGACTTTATTAATAATTTTTCCCATGAATTTAAAACCCCAATTGTATCTATTGCCGGCTTTGCCAAACTATTACGAAAGGGCAATCTTTCTGAAAAAGAAAAAGAAGAATATCTAGAAGCTATTGAAGAAGAATCATTAAGACTATCTGATATGGCCAATAATGTTTTAAATCTAACTAGGGTAGAAAACCAAACTATCCTAACTAATATAAAAGAGTTTAATCTCTCTGAACAAATAAGAGGAGCTGTATTATTACTGGAAGAAAAATGGGCTAGTAAAAATATTAATATGGATCTTCAATTTGAAGAATACAATATCAAAGCTAATGAAGAACTATTAAAACAAGTATGGATTAATCTATTGGATAACGCAATTAAATTTTCCTATGAAAACGATACTGTAACCATAAATATAGACCAAAAAGAAACTAATTTAATAATAGCTATTACAAACCATGGCAAAGATATACCAAAAGAATCAATAGGCCGTATCTTTAACAAGTTCTATCAAGCCGACGAATCACATTCTTCATATGGCAATGGTATTGGCTTAGCCGTAGTAAAAAAGATATGTCAATTACACAATGGAAAGGTATCAGTAACAAGCGCAAACAATGTAACCACTTTTTATGTAACATTACCAATTTGAAAAGATAATAAAAAATGGCTATAGAATATATAACCATTTAATACTATATTTGTGATTTAAGGTAAGCAAACAAGAATTTAGCTATATCACCATCCATAACCTTGTTTATATTACCCTCTTCTATATTTGTTCTATGATCCTTAACAAGCGTATAAGGGCAGAAAACATAAGATCTAATTTGCGAACCCCATTCAATCTTCTTTTGTTCGCCTTTTAAAGCTCTTTTTTCCGCTTCCCTTTCCTCAATCGCCCTTTGATATAATTTAGACTTTAAAACAGTCATACATCTTTCACGATTAAGTATTTGGCTTCGCTCAGTTTGCGAAAATACCACAATACCACTAGGAATATGCTTAATTCTAACAGCACTATCCGTTTTATTGATATGTTGACCGCCAGCGCCAGAAGAACGCATAGTATCAACCTCTAAATCCTTATCATCAATCGTAATATCAATTTCATCATTAAATTCAGGAGTAACTTCCACTGATGCAAATGAAGTATGTCTTCTGCTATTGGCATCAAATGGCGAAATACGTACTAGTCGATGTACACCACTTTCACCCTTTAAATAACCATAAGCTAAATCACCCTTAATAAGTACACTACATGATTTAATACCAGCCTCATCGCCATCTTCATAGTCTAATATCTCAAAACCATAACCATTTTTTTGAGCATATCTTTGATACATCCTAAATAACATATTAGCCCAATCTTGTGACTCTGTACCACCAGCTCCTGGATGAATTTCCAATATCGCATTAGCGTGATCATAGTCATTAGACAACAGTACTTGCATCTCAAAATCACTAAAATCATTTAAGATACCATCATACTCTTCACTAATAAGCTCCATTAAGTCTTCATCATAAGACTTGCTTAACTCATCAATTGAAGCAGCCAAATCATTTAAAGCACCATTATTTTTCTTATAGGTGCTAATTAAATTACGATCAATATTAGCTTCCTTAATAATACTTTGAGCCTTCTTGGTATCATTCCAAAAATTCTCATCTTCTTGAAGTTTATCTAATTGCTTAACCTTATCTTCTAACTTGGCTAAGTCAAAGAGAACTCCCAAGCTCATTAAGCTTTTTTATAGCGGCATTAACGCCCTGTTTCATCTCATATAATTCCATATTATTTACTACTAGTCTCTACTTTAACCTTATTACAAATAGTTACAATATCATTAGAAATAGAATTCATCATTTCCTCAAATAATTGATAACCCTCTTCAACATAAGCTTGTAAAGGATTGTTTTGAGCATAACCTCTAAGTCCTATGCCATCTCTAAGCTTTGACATAACATCAATATGATTTACCCAAGCTCTATCAATTGTACGTAAAGCCACATTTTTCTCAAATTCATTAATAGCCTTCTTAGGAATAGGTGCAATCTTGTTATTGTACTCACCAAAAGTAATCTCAACTAACCTATTGATGCATTCTTCCTTATCAAGATTATTGATATTGTTTTCATCAACCTTACTACCAAGAACCTCAAGCGCATTAACGATACCCTTATAATCTAAGACATCTTTTTTACCATCATGATTGATGTTTTCATTTACAACTCTTTCAATTACTCTTCTAAACATATTCTCAATAACCGAATGGATATCCTCGTTTTCAAGAATATAGTTTCTTTGTTCATACATTGTCTCTCTTTGAAGACGCATTACATCATCATAATCTAGTAAAGCCTTACGTGCATCAAAGTTAATACCCTCAACTCTTTTTTGCGCACTAGAAATAGCCTTAGAAACGGTTTTATTTTCAATTGGGATATCACCCATTTGAGCAAAGACGCCCATAATTCTTTCACTACCAAATCTAGTCATCAATTCATCTTCTAAAGAAACATAGAAACGTGAATAACCAGGGTCACCTTGTCTACCAGATCTACCTCTTAATTGGTTATCAATACGTCTAGACTCATGTCTTTCACTACCAATAACAGCTAAGCCACCAAGTTCTTTAACACCTTCGCCAAGCTTAATATCGGTACCTCTACCAGCCATATTAGTGGCAATAGTAACAGCACCCTTTTGACCAGCATTCTTAATAATCTCAGCCTCAAACTTATGATTTTTAGCATTTAAGACATTATGCTTAATCTTTTTTGCTTTTAACTTTGTATCAAGAAGTTCACTGGTCTCAACTGAAATAGTACCAACAAGCACCGGTTGACCAGCATTATGTCTTTGGATAACTTCGTCAACTAAAGCATCATATTTAGCCTTCTTAGTACCAAAAATTAAATCTGGCTCATCTTTTCTTGCCACTGGCCTGTTTGTTGGAATCTCTACAACGCGCATATTATAGATTGAAAGAAACTCCTCTTCCTCAGTCTTAGCAGTACCTGTCATACCAGCAAGCTTTGAATATAATCTAAAGAAGTTTTGGTAAGTAATAGTCGCCATAGTAACTGTTTCTTGTTTAATTGGCGCATTCTCCTTAGCCTGAATAGCTTGATGTAAACCATCACTCCATTCTCTACCAGGCATCTTACGACCTGTATTTTGATCGACAATAACAACCTGTAATTGATTCTTCTCATCTGGTTCTACTACATAGTCAACATCTCTATGCATAATATAGTTAGCCTTTAAAGCTTGAGCCACATAATGAACTAAACCAGCATTCTCTGGATCATAGATATTATCAACCTTAAAGAACTTCTCAGCCTTTTTAATACCCTCTTCAGTTAATTGGATATTCTTACCCTTGATATCAATCTCATAGTCTTCATTATCCTTAAGCTTTTTAACAAACTTATCAGCCAAAGGATAATACTTAGCTGTTTCTCTAGAACCACCAGAAATAATTAATGGAGTACGTGATTCATCAATTAAAATAGAGTCAACTTCATCAACCAAAGCAAAGTTAAGTGGTCTTAATACACGATCTTCAACTCTGGTTACCATGTTATCTCTTAAATAATCAAAACCAACTTCTGAACAAGTACTATAAGTAATATCACATAAGTAAGCTTTTCTTTTTTCAGCAGCTGTCATAGATCTCAAGTTAACACCAACAGTTAAACCCAAGAACTTATAAATTTGACCCATCCACTCAGCATCTCTTTGTGCCAAATATTCATTAACCGTAATAACATGAACACCCTTGCCAGTTAAAGCATTTAAATATACCGCCATAACAGAAGTCAAAGTCTTACCTTCACCAGTCTTCATTTCCGCAATATCACCACGATGAAGAACACAAGCACCCTCTAATTGACAAAAATAAGGAAACTCACCAAGCTTTCTTCTAGCAGCCTCTCTAGCTACCGCAAAAGCCTCACATAATATATCATCTAAAGTTTCACCATTGTTTAGTCTATCTTTAAATTCTTGCGTCTTGCCAGATAATTGTTCATCAGACAAGGCAGCCATACTACTTTCCAAATCAAGAGTAGGCTTAACTTGTTTTTCAACCTCCGTCAAAATCTTCTTATCGGTATTAAATAATTTATCAAAAATTCCCATACTATACCTCTTTATCTTGTCTATTGTACCATAGTTACACAAACAGGCTTGTTAATCAAGTGTTAAAATAGCTAAATACGCTCTAAGAGCTTACTTTTTCAAAATAAAAAGACATTAAGTATCAACAAATATTTAATGTCTTTTATTAAGTCTTTTATAAATTATTGAGCTTTAACCTGTGCTGCCCCCAAAGGCATTTTCTCACCAAAGTTACGCGCGTTCTCTAAAGACGGGTATGAGACAAGCAACTCTTTAAAACAAGCAGGTGCCATATCAGGATATAACATGACAACTGAAGCTGCTGTTGCTAAGTTATATTACTTATTTAGCCAAGACTTATCTTTAAAACAAATAAAGAAACAAATGGAAATTAGCCTAAGAGGTGAGCTAGATAAAATGTAACCGATTTCATCATTTTTTAACAAAAAACTTTAAAAAAAGTACTTGTTATTAAATATTGATATAGTAATATAGATAGTGCCGAAGCGATATCTGCTTAGTTTACATATAACAACAACGCTACAACGTAGCGATTATATATACAAATTACACTTATTAAGTGTTTATATAGATGACGAGTTAATCGTCTTTTTTTATTTTCCAAACACACAATCAAAAACTTCTAAAGCCCAATCATTAGGGTAACAATAAAAGAAAGTTTCATGATTCATGTTTTGTTCAAAAATATCAGGATTTTTAAAATGCCTTAAATACCTAGCACGATACTTCTCACCAATCCCTAATGCATAAAAGACATGTACTTTAGAACCCTGTACTTCAATACCATCATCAATCTTAGTCACTAAATCAGAAACATATTGATTATATACACTTCTTTTAGTTACTACATTTCTTAAAATAGTAACCATAAAAGAAGATAAAAACTCTTGCATCTGATTGTATCTAATTTCATCTTCTTGTTTTAACTTATCTATCTTTTTATTATTTCACAATCCATTCGCCAGTTTTCTTAGACCCTGAACGTTCTAGTAATTTGTATTCTTGTAATTTCAAACATATTTTCTTTACACCAGCAAGACTTAATCCTGTTAGCTCTACAACTTCACTTAAAGATCTTTTTCCATCTTCCTTCAGAATTTCATATACTCTTCTTTGGTTTTCTGTTAGATTGCCTTTGTTTTCTAACAAATTAAAAGATTCTCTTGCTAGTACATCTGATCTTGTAAATGCCAATGGTATTGTGACTTTAAGCATTCCATCTTCAAACGAAAATGCATTTCTACCATAGTTTTCTACTATGGTAGGAACCCCATGCCCTGTTTGCTCTGAATATCCACACGCCATAAAAATTGTCTGCAAACTTTTGTTTACTGGAACACTTGTTCCATTATAAAAACCCTCTTTTGTAAGCGTGAATGGAATACCTCCATATGAAACAACCTCTATTCTGTCATCAAACAAATATATTGCTGGAGCAATCGCGTTCTTCCAATCATTGTGTAAACACGCATTAATCCATGCTTCTTTAAAACTTGAAAAATCAAATAATGAAATTTCTTCACGTCTAATAGATGTCACATCTACGCTTGTTGTATTTATTGAACTAAACAGTTCCAATACTTCTGAAACTGTTGAAAGCAAACTTTTATTGCCATATTCTGTGCGATTAGACATTACAGTCTTATCTAATCCGTTAAATGTAACAACCTTTATTGATACATTGTTTTTGTCCGCTACCAAATAGGCATTCATATTAAATTTTGCCTCATCAGTGAGTAAAGAATAATTTCTATAAAATTCCTCTGTATTATTTGGATGCTTGCCACTTGCTGAAAGCGATGAAAATAAAGTTTTGAAAGTTAATTTTTGCTCTGGAGACTCTTGATGCCTTATGACATCTGAATCTGAAGAAGATAACATTTTTCTTAAGATTGCATTCGTCGCTTGTTCATCAGCAGCTACATTTCTATAATAATACCTTCCATCAAATGAATATGGTGCATCTGATCCATATGCACTAACTTTTATATACACTCTTTGGTTTTCATCTTTATAATCTTTAATTTCAGCATATATTCTAGGATCAATCTTATCAGCAATTCTATTTCTAATATCCATCAATGTGTTTTTACCAAGAACCACACCACAAACTTCGCCATTATCCTTAACTCCAAAATAAACAGTTCCTCTTCCATGTTTATTCAACATAGCCGAAATCGATTTTAGGCCTTTATCTAATTGTGATAAACTTTCTTTAAACTCTTGAAATTCATTTTCCTCACCCAAGTTCATAATTCATCCTCCAAATAAAGTCTACCATAAAGTCTACTTAAAGTCTACTTTTAAAGTCTACTTTATAGTAACCTTTATTTTTTAAAAAAGTAGACTTTAACATCAACCAAATTATAACATCATTGTTTTCCTATATTAAAAAGACCCTTTCGGATCTTATTTTACCTGAGCTAGTCCAAATTGCTTTTTCTCACCAAAGTTACGCGCGTTCTCTAAAGTTACTGTAGCAATAGCTTGCAAAGCCTCTCTTGTAAAGAAAGCTTGATGGGAAGTTATTACTACTTGTGGGAACATTAACAATCTACCAGTAATATCATTAGAAACAATATCATCTGATAAATCGGTATAAACATTGGTATCCTCACCCTCATAAACATCTAAGGCCACCGCATGGAACTTGCCATGTTTTAGGGCATCAATTAGATCCTCAGCATTAATCAAACCACCTCTAGCCGTATTAACCAACATCGCATTTTGCTTCATCAGGGCAATACTATCTTTATTAATCAAATGATAAGTACCATTTTCACCTAAAATTAAAGGAGCATGTAAAGAAATTAAATCAGCCTTCTTAAATAATTCCTCCTTAGAAACATAAGTAAGAAGACCCTCTTCTTCTAGTGCCTTATTAGGATAAGCATCCCAACCAATAACCTTCATACCATAGCCCTTGCAAATTCTAGCCATGCATACACCAATCTTACCAGTACCAACAATACCCGCAACCTTATAGTGTAAATCAATGCCAAGCAAGCCATTTAAATCAAAATTATTTTCTTTAATCTTACTATAAGCCTTATGAAGCCTTCTATTAGCCATTTGAATAATGGCCATCGCATGCTCTGCCACCGCATAAGGAGAATAAGCCGGAACCCTTAAAACGGTAATACCAAGTTTTTCGCAAGTCTTAATATCAACATTATTAAATCCAGCACAACGAAGAAGAATTAAATTAATATCATATTCATATAATTTTCTAACCACATCTTCCCCACATTCATCATTAACAAATATACAAATTGCCTCAAAGCCCTTTGCCAAAGAAACTGTTTCCCTAGTTAAACGAACATCGAAATAAGTAATATCAGCATTATAAGTGCCAGGCCCCTTATCTTTAGCAAGCTCTACAAAGAAAGTCTTATCATAATCTTTAGTACCAAAGAAAGCTATCTTCATTGGACGAGGTGTATCATCACGATTAAATTTTGTATCTAATACATGCTTAATCTTATCAAAAGCCAAAGCCTCATCTTCGCCATCAACATCAATCCTTATTTCACTACCTTGCTTACAACCTAAAGAAAGAATAGCTGTAACATTTTTTCCATCAACGGATTTACCATCATATGTAACCGTAACAGTACTATTAAAGTTACTACAACCTTGCGCAAACATTGCCGCAGGACGAGCATGGATACCATTTGAATCATTCACAACATAAGTATAAGTAATCATAATTAAACCCCTTCAAAGTTATTATAAAAGAACTAATTATTTTTTTCATTATCTACAATCTATTAAGTTTTTAAGTGATAAACAAAAAGGGGATTTTATTCCCCTGATTTGCCATAGTTAGATAAATATCTAGCACTAGGATCATTTACATTACAACCTTCCCACTCTCTATTTGGAAGCCAATAATCTTTGATAAGTGAACCCATGCCCTTAAAATATTTTTCAAAAATATCTCTATATAATAGTGATTCCTTTGTATAAGGCGGACAATAAGTGTATTTACTATATCCTAAAGTTGCATCCTTATCAGAATAAATAGTTTCTGCATATTCTTTTAAATCATCAACCAAAGAATGTCCTACGGCATCTGAAAAAGCTGCCTTATCTCTAAATAAAATCTCGTCTGGAAGTAATTTATCCTCTTCAAAAGCATGTCTTAATAAATATTTACCCATATTATAAGTATTCATCTTTAAAGCAGGATCAATACTCATAACATACTCTACAAACTTAATATCACCAAAAGGAACTCTTGATTCTAGTGAATTTGCACTAATACAACGGTCAGCCCTTAGCACATCATACATATATAGTTCCCTAATACGCTTTTGGGCCTCCTTTTGAAATTCTTCCTTGTTAGGCGCAAAATCCGTATATTTATAACCAAAAAGTTCATCCGAGATTTCACCGGTAAACAATACCTTACAATCACTAGTTTCATGAATTCCTTTACAAAGTAAATACATGCCAATACTAGCTCTAATCGTTGTAATATCCCAAGTCTCAAGAGCCTTAATTACTTCATCTAAACTATTAATAACATCATCTCTATTAATGATAATTTCATGATGTTCACTGCCAATATAATCGGCCACCTTTTTGGCATACTTTAAATCAATCGCATCAACATCCATACCAATTGAATAAGTCTTAATAGGCTTATCAGAATACTTTTGAGCAATAGCACAAACCAAAGAAGAATCAAGACCACCACTTAATAAATACGCAACAGGTGCATCCGCATCCATTCTCTTTTTAACACCCTCTATTAATAAATCATGAATCTTAGCACATGCACTCTCAAGATCATCCTTACTATATTCTTTAACTTCCTCAATCTTGTTGTAGTAAGTAAAAGCTCCATCAACATAATAAGTGCCAGGTAAAAATGGCTTAATATCACTACATATAGGCATTAAACTCTTTACTGTTGAACCAAAACAAATCTTATTGTTTTTAGTAAAACCATAGAATAGAGGCCTAATACCAATTGGATCTCTACTAGCAATCCATCTTTGCCCATCATAAATAACCATGGCATATTCCGCATCAAGCTTTTTAAACATGTCTAGACCATATTTTTTATATAAAGGAAGAATAAGTTCACAATCACTGCCTGACTTAAAATCAAAATCAGCGCTTAATTCCTCCTTAAGTTTTCTAAATCCATATAGTTCACCATTACAAACAGCCGCCTTATCTTCATATGTAAAAGGTTGCATACCCTCTTTACTAAGACCCATAATTGAAAGTCTTGCAAAGCCCATAAGACCACCACCAACTTCAATTACACGATAATCATCTGGTCCTCTATCATCTAATGTTTCTAAACCCTTTAAGAAATCTTCCTTACTTGTTTGACTATCTGTTGAAATTAAAATACCACACATAAAACCTTCTCCTAAATAAAAACAGTCTTTTATCCAAAGGGACGAAAGACTGTGTATTCCGCGGTACCACCCAATTTACCAAATAGGTCACTTAATCTACTAACATAGATGCTAACGTAACGTGTTATTGACGTTGTCCTTTACTAATAATTCAAAGACAAAGCTCAAAGATGTTCTTTCACTAATTACAGATACAAGGCTTACACCATATCCCTGCTCGCTTAATCCTTACAAAGTTACTTTTTCTTATCAAAGCTTGTATCTAATTTATATACTTTTATTTGAAAATAGTCAATTAGTTTTCAGAAAATATTTACACTATTATGAAAATACTTACATTATTTCAACAATTCCTTAAGCCTAATCTTACACAATGCATTAATAGCCAAACTACTAGATATTACAATAAGTAAGCCAGAACTTAGATAAACTAACAAATAATCAAGTAGATTTAAACTTAAATTATATTCACTTATAACATCTTGGCTAATTGAAGATATTTCAAGAGATTGCTCACTTAAAGAAATATTCGCAATTCTATTTTGCATATCCAAGTTAGACCTTAACATATCACCTGAAATATTCTTGCCAACAAGATAGGCAAAAGGCGACGCCAAGATAAAGGCTATAGTAAAGATGATAATAACCTCCAATAAAAAGCTTCTTATTACCTCAATCCTACTTTGTCCTAAAGCCATAAAAATAGCCAACTCTTTTCTCCTTTTATTTACGATATAAAACATAAAGTTGCAAAGCAATAACATCATTATCACAATCATAATAACCGCAATAATTTGAAATAAGTTCTTCATACTTTTAACTGGACTAATAAGCTCACTAGCCATTGTATTATTTATTTCTGCGTTAAATAAAGGATAAAGATAATTATTGTCATCGCCAATCTTAATAACATTTAAAGTACGCTTTAACTCATTTATTAGCTTATTACTATAGTCATAACCTCTTACCTTTAAAAGAATATTACTTATGCCCAAACAATCATCCGTATAAGCAAAGTCAATAATCTCATAATTATCCATCATTATCTCTTGACTTGAATAAAGCACATCCTCATTAAAAGAATTAGAATCTGTTTCCTTCTTATATAAACCAACAACCTCATATTCTCTAACTTCATCATTGGCATTTTTTATATAAACATAAGAACCTACATCCAAATAATTATTGTTGTCCCCATCAACAATAAAGAAATCCTCACTCACCATAATCTCATTATGCTTACTAATAAAGTTACCCTTAGTTAAAGTAAAACCCTCTTTATTGAAAGTATCTTCATCAAAACCAATCACATCATAACGCAAAGCAGAATCATTATTTTGATAAATCCTAAAGTTACCCTTAATCAGTACACTACTACTTATGACCTTATCATCGTTGTTTAAAGCCAACATATTATCTAATGTCTTATAGTAGTAATCTTTATAAGAATCAAAAATATTATCATTTAAACTAATTCTATTTTCTAAAAGTATTTCTCTTAATGCTTCTTCCTCCTGGCCATTTAAACTATCTTCATGTAAGCTAGCGCTAATGGAAGCTTTATCATTTATCGAAGAAACAAGACTGCTACATGAAAAATAAAATAGCCAATAAATCATCACAAAACTAGCTAAGATGAAAACCAAACCAAAGATTAATAGACTATCTTTTTTATGATTAACAATAGAACCAATAATTCGCTTAAAATTATTTTTCATAAACTAACTTCTTATTATCTTGATCAATATGGACAATTACATCCGAAATCTTAGCCACATCCTCATTATGTGTAACCATGATAACGCACTTATGATAATCATCTACAAGTTCTCTAAATAAACGAATAATTTCATCACTTGTAGCCTTATCCAAATTACCTGTTGGCTCATCAGCGATAATTAATTTGGTATTAGTACAAATTGCCCTGGCAATAGCTACACGCTGCTGTTCCCCACCCGATAAAGCATTAACCTTTCTTTTAGCCTTACTTTCGCTAATACCAAATCTTTTTAATAAGCCAAAAATTTGTTCACTTGTATATTTCTTCTTGCCAATATCTAGTGCAGTAGTCACATTATCATAAGCATTCATATAATTAATTAAGTTATAGCTTTGAAAAACCATCGAAACTAAGTCTCTTCGATAAATATCTAAACCAATATCCTTGATATCTTTTCCCTGGTAATAGATATTCCCACCCCTACACTCATCAAGTCCGGCAATAAGCGAAAGAAAAGTCGTCTTACCAGAACCCGAACTACCAAGTATGGTATAAAAAGTTCCCTCATTAAAAGAAATATTCGCATCAGAAAAAATAATTCTTCTTTGATCACCATCTTCATAATAATAATCAAGATGCTTTACACTTAATAACTCACTCACAAACCATTGTCTCCTTTACATTCACTCTTAAAACCGTAAATAAACTAAATATAATAGCTGGTAAACATATTAGTAACACAATACCTAAAAGTACCAACACATTTAAAACAGAAAGACTTGTCACATCAACAGGAAGTGAAAACATATCAAAAGTAAACAGTTTTTTACTAATACTATTTGAAACAATTAAAGTAACTATTAAAGCTATAACAAAGTTAAATAACACTATAAATAGATACTCTAAAGAAAACTGTAAACATATATTTAAATTAGACTCACCTAAAGCCTTTAAAACGTCTACTTCCTTCCTTCGATTATTGACTTCAATTAGAATCATGAAAAGAAGAATCAAAACACATGATACTAACGAAAAAATAAACAAAATATTAAAACTTGTATAAACACTCTCAATACTACTTACAAGCGAAATATATTCGGAAGCATCTGTTTTATAACTATAGCCACTTTCCTTTACCAAAGCTATAAATTCTTCCAAACAATCAAAACTCTTTAATTCAAAAATAGTCGGAATAATTAAAGTAGAGCCAATATAATCATTAAATGCACTATATAAACTATCACCAACAAGTAATTCACATTCACCAATTATACGTTTATAGGTATTATAAGGAATTAAATTAAAGGTTAAGGGATTACTATTATTATCATAATAAGAATTGCCTTCCATCATACCAACTACCTCAAAATCATAAGAAGCTAATATGCTAAAAGATTCATCATTTAAATCATATAAATTATAGGTGATGGTATCACCAACCATAACCTTATTATAAGAACCTGTCTTATTATCATATAAAAGACTATCGCCATATAAGATAATGACATTCTTGCCCTCATTTACCTCATCATCACTAAAATATCTACCAGCTATTAAATCGCCATCATACCCAAAATAGCTAAAACTAGAATCGCTGTTATTACTAGTGGCAAGCTTATTATAAGCAGCACTATTTTTAATACTTAAAGTATTATATGTATCACTTAAACTACTATAGGAAAGTTCATAATCGCTACTAAAAGATTGCACAAGTAAAGTTTGATTATCCTTATCATAGGGAAGAAGTTTAAGCTTAGAACTATTAACTAAATTTAGATCATAGAAATTAACATAATCACTATCACCTAACTTTTTAATAGTATCAATTGTCTTGTTTAGATAAGAATTAACACTATCAACATCTAGATATAAGCTTCTATTTTTCTTATAAGGATTAAGATAATTATCCCAAGAATCAATATTCATATCACTATTTAAAACAACCTTGGGCTTTATCGTAGTATAGATATATTCTTTTAATTGCCTGGCGTAATTTCGCATTAAAAAACCAAAACACAAGCACAACAAAAGAATAAATAGCACTACACAAAGAAGTAATGTCCTAGACCTTTGATTAAATATTGATTTAGAAATTCTTTTAAACATAATTAGTCCCTTTTATCGCCAAATTACTTCCTTGTTTAAGGAAGCGTTCATTATAAAATTGTTTAAATCATCTACACCATAATAATAACATTTAATCCAACATTCTAATAGAAAACTCAATTTAAACCAAATTAAAAGAGATTATCTCTAACCTCTTTCACATGCAGTTTTTTTAAAGTTTTGTTTACTTATTAATCCAAGATTCATCCTCTGGATGATTTCTAAAAGCTAATAATGCATCCTTTTGATTGCTTTCGATATAACCATTATCAATCGCCACATCAATCAAAGTATCATAGCTACAAGCAGAATGATTAACTAAATTATGTTCAGCCAATAAGATAGTTGATTTCTTCATATCATAAGTAAAGATAGAGGCAATGCCTAGCACCTCCCCTCCAGCTTCCCTTAATGTCTCACTAACATCAATTGCCGACTTAGCTGTAGAAATAAGATCCTCAATTACCACACACTTAGTGCCTTTTTCAAGCTTACCCTCAATACGATTATTACGACCATGGTCTTTTGTTGAAGCACGAACATAGCCCATTGGCAAATTTAGAATAGTCGAAACAATTGCCGCATGAGCAATACCAGCCGTACTTGTGCCCATAATCATTTCCACATCTGGATAATGCTTCTTAATTACTTCCGCCAAAGCATTTTCAACATCTTTTCTAACTTCTACATCACTTAAAGTTAAGCGATTATCACAATAAATTGGTGACTTAATACCACTAGCCCAAATAAATGGCTCCTCTGGTCTTAAAAAGACAGCCTTAATCTTTAATAAATCTCTTGCAATTATCTTATCCATTATTATTCTCCTTTAAATTCTTTACTAGCTCTTAAGTAAGCGGCAACTGGATCGCTTGCCCCTGTAATACTTCTTCCTACTACAATATAAGATGAACCAAGCTCTTTTGCCTTAGCTGGAGTGGTAACTCTTTTTTGATCACCCTTGGCATCATCCGCAAAACGCACACCTGGAGTTACCGTTAAAAATGTTTCACCACATAAATCATGTACTACACCACTTTCCAATGGTGAACATACAACACCATCACATCCTGCTTCCATAGACATCTTAGCATAATGCAATACTGTATTAGCTAAGTCTTCCTTAATTAGAAGCTCATCATTTAACTTCTCTTGATTTAAACTTGTAAGAACAGTAACTGCCAAAAGCTTTGTATCTTTACCCTTTTCAACTAGTGCCTTCTTTGCAGCTGCAATCATTTCCTTACCACCAAAGGCATGCACATTAACCATGTCTACATCTAAATCAGCCAAATTAAGCATAGCCTTATAAACAGTATTGGGAATATCACATAGTTTTAAATCAAGGAAAATCTTATGACCCCTTCTTTTAACATCTCTTACAAGTTCTGGACCCTCTTTATAAAAGATTTCCATGCCCAATTTTAAATAAGGCTTTTCTTCTTTAAAATTATCAAGGAAAGTAAACAAAGTCTCTTTATCCTTAAAATCACACGCAACAATAACTTCTCTAGACATACAAACTCCTTTTCACTATATTGTTAATATCTTCAATCTTTAAATCTTCAAGTAAAACATCTAAATCCTTTAATATTTCCTCAAATATAAATGGATTCTTTAAACAAGCACTACCAATTTCTACCGCCCTTGCACCAGCCATCATCATTTCCAATACATCGGATGCACTATTTACTCCACCTGAGCCAATAATCGGAATATTTACAAACTTGGCTACTTTATAGATAGTTTCAAGAACCATTGGAAATACGCCAGGACCTGATACACCACCAGTAATATTTTTCAAAATTGGTTTACCACTTTTAATATCAATACGCATTCCAAGATAAGTATTAAGTAACACCAAACCATCAGCTCCATTATCCTCTAAGGCTCTAGCCATAGATACAATATCCTTACATTGTGGCGTGCATTTTACATATACTGGCTTATTACAAACAGCCTTAACTTCTTTTAAGACACTTACCGCACTATCTACATCCTTGCCAAAGCTCATACCACCATCGTGAACATTGGGACAAGATATATTAAGCTCAATTAAACCAACTATGTCCTCTTTATCTAATTTACTAGCACATTCTCTATATTCCTTTATAGAAAAACCTGATACATTAGCGATTACCTTACCATCATATACTTTCTTTAATTTAGGAAAGATATCATTTATAACCTTATCAACACCCGGATTTTCAAGCCCCACACTATTTAACATGCCATAGTCATATTCACAGATTCTAGGCAATGGATTACCACTTCTAGGATTTAAAGTAGTACCTTTAATTGAAAAGGTTCCTAATTTATTTAAATCAAATATTTCCGCAAACTCCAAACCATAACCAAATGTTCCCGAAGAAGGAATAAGTGGATTCTTTAACTTTAAACCTGATAATTCTACATTAAGTTTTCCCATATTATTTCATCCTTCTTAAAAATTGGACCATCCTTACAAATACGCTTGCGTCCATCTTTAAAATCAGTGCTACAACCCATACATGTACCAAAGCCGCAACCCATTCTAGCTTCTAAAGAAAAGTAACCATCATTACATACTTTAGCCAATTCTTTTTCCATAATAATTGGTCCACAAGCAAAATACTTCATATCATTTAAATGATATTCATTCACCTTAGTAACAACATTTTCCTTATCACTATCATAAGCCACATATAAATGATCACTATATTTACTAAATTGTTCTAATAATAACGTATTATTTCTATCTTTAAAACCTAATACACTTGTAACTTCTAAGCCTAATTCCTTAGCCTTCTTGCCAATATATATCAAAGGTGCACAACCTATGCCACCACCTATTAATAAAATGCTAGATTTATAATAATTGAAATCAATTCCATTTCCTAAAGGCAGCAAAACATTAACTTTATCATCTTTTTTTAAACTTGATAACTCTAATGTACCACTTCCATTAATCTTAATAGCCAACACTAATTCATAATCATTTACATCACAAACAGAAATTGGTCTATTTAAAAATTTATTCTTTATTTCCACATTAACAAATTGCCCAGGAATTATATTAAGCAATTTGTTACAAACAAGGTGAAGGACAAAATAATCCTCACCCTGTTTAATATTATTAATGACCGTAAACTCTAGCTTCTCCATTATTTACTTTCACTATTGAAAATCTTCTCATCAAGCGCATTTTCACTTTTTGCCACCGCAACTGCACAAGCTGTATCACCAGTTACATTTAAAGCTGTAACAAGCATTTCAATTGGACGATTAATTGCTAGTATTAAAGCATATACACTAAGGGCAACCTCGTTTGTAAAGCCAACACCAGATAAGATAGTAAATAAGATTACCGCACCAGCACCAGGAGCAGCAGGAGTACCTACTGAAGCAATTATGGCAAGTAAACCAATCAAGATAATTTGTGGAAAGCTTACACTATAACCTGCCACACCGGCAATAAAGATTGACGCAATCACTTGCATTAGCGCTGTACCATCCATATTAATAGTCATACCAAGTGGCAAGACAAAAGAAGCAATTTCATCAGATACACCAAGTTCATCTTTTGTTGTCTCAAGATTCATTGGAAGTGTAGCTGCACTAGATGAAGTAGAGAAACCAAATAAGGCAACCTTACCTATCTTTTTGGAGAATTGTTTTGGACTAAGCTTTGTTGTAATTGATACAAAAAGTGGATAGAAAATAAACAAGAACACTAACAATAATACTGTAGTTAAAATCATATATGATAAAGCAGGTTTTAAGTAAGATACACCATATGCTGCACATGTTCTAGTCAATAAACAGAAGATTGCCAAAGGCGCAAACTTATTTACGATATAACCCAATATTACGGTAACTAAATTTGAAAGTTCGCCGCAAAACTTTTCAATTGTCTTAAACTTCTCTTTATCAGTATTAATACCAAGGCCTACCGCAACCGCACACACAACAATCGCAAGCACACCACCATTATTACTCAAAGCACTTACAAAGTTACTTGGTACAGCATTTAAGATAATTAATAATGGATTTGAACCACTTTGACCACTAGCAGCCTCAAGGCCTGTAGCCTCCATCTTAAATAGTCCACCATTATAAGCCAACATACCACATATTGCAGCCAAAACAATCGCAATAGCGGTTGTTAATAAAAAATAGCCAATTGTCTTAGAAGCAATTCTGCCAAGTTTCTTTGCATCTGAGATTCTTACCATTGCCAACACAATAGAAGTAAAAACCATCGGAATAATGATTACTTGCATGCCTCTTACAAACAATTGACCAATCAAATAAAATAAACCAACACACTTTTCATTACCAGTTGCGCTGATATCCGCAAACAGAAGATTGTTGATTGTGTTCCAAGTAGCTTCGTTACCTCCATCAGTTAACTTGACCCTTAAAACAATCATACCAATACCAACTACTACGCCAAGAACTAGGGCAATTGCCATTTTCTTAGCTAACGACATTTTTGATTTTTCCATATATCTCTCCTAACAAAAACCCCGTAGTTGATACTATGGGGTTGACCTTTAGAAAAAATATACTCAATCTTTGGCCTTCATAGTATCTCGTACTATATTAAAGTCTTCTTAAAAATTATAGGCATTAATAGATGACAAATCAAGCAAAAATTAATTTAATTTAGCACTTGTATTAGATACTTTGTATACACAAGTATTCTTAGACACTGACCATGTCCAGTTTTTAGAATTCATATATTCTTCACAAGTAATAGCTCTATCACTAGAAGAATCATATTTAATAGTTTGATTAAGATCTTTTATTGTTTCTGGGGTGGAAACCTTATTTTTGATATCTAAAGTTCCTGAAATAATACATGCTTCAGCAATTTCATATTCACTCTTGTCAATATTTAGTTTCCAATAAAATGTATTTGTTTCACCCTTTGAAGCATCATAATTATTAACTGACCAAACAATGCCTAAACTAGTCTTTTTCCCGTCTATAATCGCCTCTACTGTTTTAGGTAGTTCTGAATTATTAGCTATATTATCACTATTATAAAAATTATTAAATTCAGTTGGTAAAGTAGGGACAACGACACTAGTCAACTTATGCTTTGTTGAATAATAATCATTTGTTACCATTATAGAACCATCGGCATTTAAAGTTTTCTCATTATTAATATCAACTCCATTTACAACAATTCTAGTTTTTTGATTAAAGGCATAACCAATAGCTGGACTTATAGTTATATGCGCTTTATAGCACCATGGATAATATTCGCCAATACCACTCTTATCATTATTAACAGTATCCGTCCATTTTAAAGAAATGTTTTCTACCCCAGTTGTACTTGAACTAATATTAGTATTTAATTTTTCACCACCCTTTGGTGTAGTGATAAAAGCCTCTACAGTTTCTATATCTTCTTTTAAATATAAATGTAAAGTTGTATCTTTGGCTATATTGTAATCATCTAATGTTTTATAATCTAAAAGTTTTTGATTTATATAAACAAGTTCTTGTTTCTCTACATCATAGCCTTCTTTATCCTTTATCGCGAATTTGATATCTCTTATGGTATAGAGCGATTCTACCTCAAGTGTAATATGCTTATTATCTGGGCGCTTTACAAATATTTGTTTTGACTGCGTGTCCATCTCGCTAGATGCATATTCGCCACTTTTATATGGTTTGGTATTATCCACTGTTTCACCATTTATTTTAAAATCTATATCTTTTGAACAAATAAGTGTTTCATGGGTTTGTGGATAGTTATCACGTAAGCCAATGTATAAGCTAGAACCCTCTTTTTCATCTATATTTATATTCACTTTTCCTGTTGAACTATCTAATAATTTAAATGTCGGAGCATACCAAGCTCTTATTTCCGTTTTTCCAATGTTTGTAATATTAACCGTAATGTTAGAACTATTATCAGAAGTAATCGCGTTACATTGATAAGCACCTAGTATATGCGCATTATCAAAAACAACATCATAGCTCACATCTTTTCCAGAATTATTTTCTAGCGTCAAAACACTGTCATCTATGATAGTGCCAGTAATAGTGTAAATACCAACAAAAGCAATTTCTTCACCATTATTTTGGCTATAACCAGTTGGCGATATCTTTATTTTTCCATTAGCCAAATCAAGCGTTATTTCTTTTTTAATAGTTAAATATACTTGATTATCTTTCTGGATAGAATAATCTTGTAGAGTATCGCCATCTTCTAAAGTATTTCCATCAAAAGTAAGAATTTGTTTATTAGTATTAATACCTTTTTCTTGTTCAATTTTAGCCCTTAAATCTTCAACTCTATCAGTTGGCTTTATTTCAATATAAAAATTCTCGCCATTTTCCTCAACGATTTCTATTTGAAATTGAGCATATACATTTTCTTTGTTACATATAGCACCAACAATAAATAAGGACAAGGCAAAACATGTAGTTAGTATCTTCTTTAAATCAAAATATTTTTCATCATGTTTCATATTGCACTCCTTTTTTATTTTTATTTTAAGCCAAACATGTCTTTCATTAGAAGTTTACCAGTATTAGTCTTAAAGATATGATTATACGCATGTTCTATCGCCTCTTTATTTACGCCATCCTCATATAAATTAACAAGAAAATCAGCCTCCAGCAATATTTGATAATCCAAACCATCAATATCTGTATAAGTATGATGATGACCAATTAGATAACAAACTCTATCAATCACATTAGGCATAAAACCCAACTTATTTAACATATCTTTTGCGATTAAGGGTCCTTCTTTTTCTTGTAAATCACCTCTACAATTACCATATTTCTTTTCACATACATGAATACCAATATCATGACATAAAGCTGCAGCCTCTAATATAAATAGAGTATCTTTATCTAACCCCTCATTTTCACCAATTAACTTGGCATAAGAATGTACCTTGGTAAAATGTTGAATTCTTTTAGGATCACCACTATCATACTTAATCATTTCCAAATAAAGTTTATTTAACATATTCATTCCCTCTTTTATAAAAAGTGCCCTTTTAAGGACACTGTTTATCATTTTCTAATTAATCTTTTGAAGTTGATTATCTGCTTTAACAGTATCATTAGTACCATAATAAACATAATAGGCCTTAGTCTTCTCATCATATAAAACATCGCCCTTTTTAACATTCTTCAAACTAGCTAGAACACTATCATCTCTGATATCTGAAACATTATAAACGGTATTAATATTTACTTTAAATAGCCCCTTATGATTATCACTTGGCTCTTCACCTTTATCCATATTGCCATCTTTAGTCGCAATATAATATTCACCCTTATATTTATATAAAGTGCCTTGAACAGTTGTTATCTTATCACTAGATACTATATAATCTTTAGCTTTATTTATAATTGGATTATTAGAAGGATTAACATTACTACCATCACCATAATTGATATAAACAATATTATTTTCAAAAGTTAAAGTTGCACTACCACCTTTTTTAGGAGTACCAACTTCTGTTGCTGGAAAAGCAAAAGTATTTTGCCAACCATTATATTGTTGAGATAAGGAAGTTTTATACTCTTTGGCATTATAATCTTCAGCTATTACATCGCTCATTAACTTGGCATATTCACTACGAATATTAGCTGCATCAGTTGCCTCCCTAGCCTTTTCTAATTGTCCTTGGAAAATAGGAATTGAAATGACCACAAGTACTGCAATAATAGCTACCACAATCAATAATTCCGCTAATGTAAATCCCCTTTTATTCATAAAATGTCCCTTATGCCTACATTATATCTTATGCATCACTTCTCGAAAATGCATTCTTCATATTATCGCTTCTAGCCTTTAAAACCTTATTTAAAGTATCAATGCTTAATTCCTTAAACTTTAAGGCGATATCTTCATTAGCCTTTAAAGCTAATTCATTAATTTCCTTTTCATTATCTAAAGTATTTAACTTTGTATCATATTCCTTAATTAACTTATGTGCTAAAACAGCACCAGCTAATTGATATCTTTCAATAATATTTAAACAATCCTTATAAGATCCATCTGCTAAAGCGCCGATTAATCTACTTACCCAATAAAAACTATCAGTACTTACATTTGTAGTAGTGCAATTTAAAAATTCTGGTGTACTTTCTGTGCAAGTATATTGAGGAATTGCCACATTAAAGGCATTAGAACCAAAACATTGCCATTGGATAGGCTTAATTAATTCACCTCCATAAGGCCTAATTTGAATAATTGCTAAATCATCTGTTCTATTAATACCAATACTTCTATATTTGCCACTACATGTTTTATCACCATAACTCAAATATGGATCATAAGCCGTACCTTGATAATGACTAGATAAAATATACTTAACATCCTCAATAGTAATTTTCTTTTCAGGAACTAAAGTAAATGGTAAATCATCGCTTTGTGGTGTATAGTCTTTATTCCAATCGCACAAATTAGGATTAAAGTACTTAAGCATATACCAAGCACGAGGCGTATTATAAGTATGATCAGAATCATCATGAGAACCAAAGGCCGCTCTTACATCAAAATTATATTCATCACCCAAATCTAAATGATTATCATTGATAAACTCTTTTAAATCACTTGAACAAATATGTCTTTCTTGTTTGCCAAGTCCATCTTCAATATCAAATTCATCAATACCCTGTTGATTTGGCATAACCACATACTTATCATCATCAACTCTTTTCGCAATATAATGATGACCACCAATAGTCTCTAGAAACCATATCTCATTTTCATCCGCAAACGCAATGCCATTCATCTCATATGTGCCATACTTTTCTAACAATTGTCCTAAACGATACACGCCCTCTTTAGCACTTTTAATATAAGGCAAAACAATATGTACGATATCCTCTTCACCTATACCACCTGGAGTATTAGTCTTTTCATCATACACTACAAGTGGATCAGCCCCTAACACTCTAGGATTTGATGTAATAGTTTCGGTAGCTGACATTGCTACATTCAAACTATTGACACCAGCCGCACACCAAATACCATCTTTTAAATCAACATTAGGTGTAGCTGAATACCTAAGTGGATTATCAGGCAAATCAATTGTTAAATGTGAAATCACTGTTGTATATTTTCTTGGTTGATCGCAAGGATTAATAATCACATACTTTTTAGCCGTATAATTACCAGCCCCTGAATCATCATTTCTTGCAATGATGGTAGAACCATCATATGACGCTTTTTTACCTACTAAAATTGTTGTACAAGCCATATCTATCTCCTTAATATTTATCTATTACTTCTTGTAGTTTATACCCATTTCGCTTATTAAGCACATCCCTTAATACAAACAAAGTAAATAATGGAAGCGTAATAATATTATTTTCATAGCCAATATTTTGTCTTGAAAATTTAATACCATACTTAACATTTTCATACTCCCCACTATTAATAACCTTTAATAATGAAGTGGGCTTCCCATCACTTGATTTAATCTCAAGCGGAACAACACAATCTTTTATCCTAATTAAGAAATCAAGTTCTACTCTAGCATCATCACTTCTATAAAAATAAAGCTCGTACCCTTGTTTTCTTAAAGCCTCACAAGCTATATTCTCGTATAACGCTCCCTTATAGACACCAAAATTCTTATTTACTCTTAAATCATTACTGCTTTCATCATCTAAGGAAGCCACAAGTAAACAACTATCCCCGAAATAAATTCGATAGTTATCTAAATTTTCATACGCCTTAAGTGGCAAAGACAGTTTTTCAAGACCATAACATTCATTAATTACACCCGCATCTTTTAACCATTGTACACAACCTACATATTGATTACTCCTAGCACCATGACCAAGTTTAGTAATTTGAAACTTATGATTGTCTTTAGCCAGTTGACTAGCAATATGCCTATACATATTTTGAATTCTAGCTATATCAAGTCCATCTGCGTACTTTGAAATATCATTGTCATAGTCTAGAATAATTTGTTTTTGATCTTGCAAAATGCCTGAAAAATTTTTCTGTTCAATATATCTAGAAACAATAGCTGGCATACCACCTACAAAAACATAATCTTGAAATAAATTAGAAAAAACGTCCATCTCTACTTTAGAAAAAGGCTCAAGATTCAATATATGATTTTCAATACCTTCAACTATATTTTCTTTATAGCCTAATGCCCACAAGAATTCTTCAAAGTCTAAAGAAAACATCTCAACATCTGTTTTAAAACCAACTGAAACACTACTTACATTTTTTAAGTTAATACCTAAAGCACTACCAGAACATATAACATCATATCTTCCATCTAACTTAAAAAACTTTAAAGAAGTCGTTGCATCCATATATTGTTGAACTTCATCAAAGAAAATTAAAGTATCATTTTCAATAAACCTAAAGTTAGGATTTATCAAAGAAAGATTTTTAACTATCTTATCTGGTGAAAAACCATCATTAAATATTTGCTTATACTCAGGATGTTCATAGAAATTAACCTCAACAACACTCTTATAATTATTCTTCGCAAAATTTAGTATCGAAGTCGTCTTACCAATCTGCCTAGCACCCCTAATAATAAGTGGCAAATGCTTGGGATTATTCTTCCAATCCAATAAATAATTGTCAATCTTTCTTTTAAGCATAATAAAACATCTCCAATCTCATTTTAAATGATAAAAGAGATGTTTTAACATTTTTCACACTATTTTTAATCAGAAAATAACATTTTTCGCAAACTTTTTAATGATTAATCAACATTTTTCACAAATTGTGAATTATACAAGTTAGTATAAAAACCATTTAACTTCATAAGTTCATCATGATTTCCCTTTTCAATAATATGACCATCCTTCATGACCAAAATCACATCTGCATTTCGAATAGTACTCAATCTATGGGCTACCACAAAAGAAGTACGACCATCCATCAACTTATCAAAAGCACTCTGTATTTGAATCTCTGTACGAGTATCAATTGAACTTGTAGCCTCATCTAGTATCAACATTGGTGGAAGAGCCAACATAACTCTAGTGATACATAATAATTGTTTTTGACCACTACTTAAAGAATTTTCATCAATAATTGTATCCAAACCATCAGGAAGTCTTTTAATAAATTCATAAGAGTGGGCCTTTTTACAAGCCTCAATGATTTCTTCTTCACTGGCATCAATTCTTCCAAGTGAAACATTTTCTCTAACAGTTCCTTGTTTAATCCAAGTTTCTTGTAAAACCATACCAAAGTTTTGCCTTAGGCTATGTCTTGTTACATCCCTAATATCCTTTTCATCAATTTTAATTGAACCATCACACACATCATAGAAACGCATCAATAAGTTGATAAAAGTTGTTTTTCCACATCCTGTAGGACCCACAATCGCAATACTTTGACCAGGTTTTACATCAAGTGAGAAATTTTCAATTAAAGGTCTATCCTTCACATATCTAAAACTTACATTATCAATAGATACATGACCCATACTTGAAGGCATTATCTCATCCTTTTCCTTAATCTCACTATCTTCTTCAATAAGCTCAAACACTCTATCAGCACAAGTAAACGCATTTTGCAGTTCTGTTACAACCGAACTAATATCATTAAAAGGCTTCATATATTGATTAGCGTAAGATAAAAGCACTGTAAGACCACCAACTGTTAAATTATCATTTAATATTAAATAAGCACCAAATAAAGCTACTAAAGCATATATCAAAGAATTAACAGCCCTAGTACAAGGATTAGTTAAACTAGAAAAGAAAGTTGCACTAGTAGAATACTTACATAAATCATCGTTTACTTCCTTAAAAGAAGCCTTAACTCTATCTTCATAATTAAATGCCTTAACAATCTTTTCATTACCAATCATCTCATCTATTAAAGCTGTTTGTTTACCACGCGTCATATTTTGTTTCTTAAACAAAGAATAACTCTTACGGGCAATAAACCTAGCTACAATAAAACTAAGAGGCGTTAGGACAATAACTAATATTGTTACCTCAAAAGACATCTTAAACATAAAGAATAAAGTAATAATGATTGTAATAACACCAGAAAACAATTGGGTTAAACCAAGCAAAAGACCATCACCAATTTGATCAACATCGCCAATCATTCTTTGCACAATATCACCACTACTTTTTGTATCAATATAACTAAGTGGCAAACTTTGAATCTTAAAAGTAGCCTTATTACGAATATTTTTAATCACATTAAAGGTTACCCTATTATTGATTACATTCATAATCCAAGTTAATAAAGAATTAAGACAAATTAATAAAGCAATCTTTTTAAGCAAAGAAACAATATCTTCTAAAGTAACACTAGAATCAACAATTAAATCAATACTATCACCAAAAAGAATTGGAATATATAGTGTTAATAAAACCGTTGCCAAAGAAAGAATAATTGAAATTAAAAGTAATATCTTATACTTGCCAAGCTCATTTAAAAGCTTCTTAAAAGTTGGAGCATTCTTCTTATTCATAATGACTCCTTTCTTCAGGAAATTGAGAGAAATATATTTCTCTATAAGTAAGACATGACTTCATAAGTTCTTCATGGTTTCCAAGTCCCACCATATTTCCATCTTCCAAAACCAGTATCTTATCAGCGTTTTTAATAGTAGAAGCACGCTGGGAAACATTGACAATTGTCTTATTTAATAAAGAAATAGCTCTTCTAAGTTTACTATCCGTATTAAAATCCAAAGCACTAGCACTATCATCCAATATTAAAATCGGACTATCCTTTAATATCGCTCTTGCGATTGTGAGTCTTTGACGTTGGCCACCAGACAAGTTTTTACCACCTTGTTCAATTTCACTATCTAGCTTATTATCCTTATTTAAAACAAACTCACTAGCTTGGGCAACATCTAAGGCCCTCCACATTTGCTCATCACTTGCATTTTCCTTAGAAACTTTTAAATTATCTCTAATAGAGCCTTTAAATAAAACAGCCTTTTGGGGAACCATACCAATCATATCTAGTAACTGATTCTTAGGATATTCCTTAACATTAACCCCATTTATTAATACTTCACCACTATCTACATCATAAAAACGAGCAATTAGATTAACTAATGTTGTTTTACCAGAACCAGTAGGACCAATAATACCTAAAGTCTCGCCCTTTTTTAAAGTAAAATTTATATTACTCAAACAAGGAAGTTTGCTACCACTATAAGTAAAAGTTACATCCCTAAACTCAATCGCTTTATCATCATCACCAACAACATCGCTATCTTTAAATTCCATATCACACTTGATATTTAATATCTTATTAACTCTACTACCACAAGCTATTGACTTATCAATAGTAATAATCAGATTAGCCATCTTAATAAGCTCAACCACAATTTGGGCCATATAGTTATATAAGGCCACCACATCGCCAATTGGTAAATTACCAAGTCTTACATTAATAGTGCCAGTATAAATCAAGACAACCGTCGCAATATTAATCAAAACATAAGTTAAGGGATTAGTTAAAGCACTAAGGAAACCAACTCTTTCATTTTCTTTAGTTAATAAATTATTTTGATCATCAAATTCCTTTATTACCTTATCCTCTATTCTAAAAGCCCTAATTACACGAATGCCCGTAAGATTTTCACGCGTTTTAGAAAGCAAACCATCAAGAGCCTTTTGAACCTTCTTAAACAAAGGAATACTCTTAACCATAATATAAAAGACTACAAGACACAAAAGTGGAATAACTACCGCAAAAATAAGGGCACACTTTACATTAATAGTAAGGGCCATAATCATCGCTCCAAAGACAATAAAAGGGCTTCTTAATAAAAGACGCAAGGCTAAATTAAGACCATTTTGAATTTGATTGGTATCACTTGTCAAACGTGTAATTAAAGTATCAACACCCACATTATCAAGTTCCTTATAAGATAAGTCTTGGATATGATTAAATAATACTTCTCTTAATTTAGATGTATAGCCAACTGAAGCTTTGGCGGCAAAATATTGGGCCACAATACTACAAGCAAGCCCAATAAAAGCCATCACAATCAAAATAAAGAAACGACCTAATACATAATTAAAATCCTTATTTGAAACACCATTATTGATAATATCCGCAATAACTAAAGGCACAAACAAATCAAATAAGGCTTCTAGTAATTTAAATAAAGGAGCTAGTATACTCTCCTTTTTATAATCCCTTAAATACTTAAGCATTCTTCTTCCTCTTTGTCGAAATTTTCTCAATCTTATCATCAAGTAAAACAGCTAACTTTGTAAGATAATCATAAATAGTAATAGAAGCCAATACAAAGACCACCATCAACAAGAAACAAACAGATGAAATAGGCTTAATAGAAAACAAATCCTTTAAATAGAATATTGAAACCAAAAGGCCAAGCACATTAACACCTAAAACAATATATTTATAACGGTCAAATGGTTTAGAAATATAGATCATAATCATAAAACCAACAGAAGCTAAAATCATTGTTGAAACAGTTGAAACCTCATCAGTTGAAATCGAAAAAACTGAACCACATATTACAAAGATGCCAACTGAAACAACATCCGTAATACCAGCTGGAAAAGCCTTAATCAAAACATTTTTAATAAATTTGCCCTTAATACGTTCGCCATTTGGCTCAAGTGCTAATAAAAAGCCTGGAATACCTACTGTAAAGCCGGCAATTAAAGAAATTTGATTTGGCTCAAGAGGATAGGTAATTGTTAAAACAAGTGAGAAAATTGCCATCAAAAACGAGAAAATATTCTTAACCAAGAATAAACTAGCTGATCTTTGAATATTATTAACTACTCTTCTTCCCTCTAAGACAACTGATGGCATAGAAGAGAAATCAGAATCAAGTAAAACGGTTTGTGCTGCTTGACAAGTAGCCTTACATCCAGAAGCCATTGCAATTGAACAATCCGCATCCTTCATCGCCAAGATATCATTAACACCATCACCCGTCATAGCTACAGTATGACCATGTGCCTTTAAAGCCTTTACAAGAGCCTGCTTTTGTTTTGGCGAAACTCTACCAAATACCGTATATTTAATAGCTGCTTCATCTATTTCATCAATTGATAAAGTAGACGCATCAACATAGTTTTCACTATCTTCAATACCTGCCTTTAAGGCAACTTCTGATACTGTCTTAGGATTATCACCAGAAATAACCTTGATCTTAACACCCTGTTTTTTAAAATAGCCAAAGGTCTCCCTAGCATTATCTCTTATTTTGTTTTCTAATATTACATAAGCTAAAACCTCTAGCTTTTTAACATTAATCTTGTTTTCATCAAACTTATCAAGCTTACCAAAAAGAAGTACTCTAGCACCCTTACTAGTATATTCTTCAATTTTACTTTCATATTCCTTATAGCGTTCTTTTAAAACAAATTCAGGAGCCCCCAAAACAAAGTCGCCCTTATTAAAGCTAATCATGCCATATTTCTTATCACTAGAAAAAGGCATTTCTTTTAAAAATAAATAATCTAATTCATTAGTATCCTTAAGATACTCTCTTATGGCATTTATTGAAGCATTATTATCCGAAATATAACGCGCATATTCCTTAAGTAGACTAGAAGTATTATCATTTCCATCAACAAGCACAATATCTGATACTTTCATATCAGGTTCAGTAATGGTACCCGTTTTATCAACACATAATACATCAACGCGTGCTAAAGCCTCAATACTTTTCATATCATGAAGCAACACTTTATTCTTTGATAAACGAATGGTACTTAAGGCTAATGCTACGGTAGTTAAAAGATATAAGCCTTCGGGAATCATGCCAATGACAGCCGCAACCATCGAAACAATACTCTTAGAAAAGGTCTCCCCATTAACAAACTTTGCTTGATAAAATAAGGCAATACCCATTGGAATAATGATGATACCAACCCACTTTACAATTGCATTGATTGATTTAATCATCTCTGATTCTTTTTGGTGTCCCATACTCTTGGCTTCTAAAGAAAGCTTTGATATATAAGAGTCTTTACCAACACTTTCAAGCTTACAATAAACACTACCTGACACCACGAAACTACCAGATAACAATTTACTGTCAACTTCTTTTTTAATGTTATCCTCTTCACCTGTAAGTAAAGATTCATTAACTTGAGCTTCACCTTTTAAAACAACGCCATCCGCACAAATTTGATCGCCTGCCTTAAAGATAACCACATCACCCTTAACTAGCTTATTTGACTCAATTTGACTTTCTTGGCCATCTCTTATAACTGTTGAATAGGGAGCATTTAAAATACTCATCTCATCAAGTGTTTTTTTAGCTCTTAACTCTTGATAAATACCAATTACAGTATTGCATATTACAGCCAACATAAAAGTTAAATTGCGGAAAGAACCCGCAATAATAACCAGTATCGCTAAAATAATAAAGATGATATTAAAATAGGTAATAATATTTGATAAAACAATCTCCTTATTTGTCTTATCTGTTGTAACAACCGCATCATTTACAAGTCCGGCCTCTACTTGTTTATTTACTTCCTCACTGCTTAATCCTAAAATCTTATTTTCCATAACTTATATTATAGTGTTTTTAGAAAACAAAATTGCCATTTTTAAATACTTCTATCATTTCTCCATCGTATTTTTCGCCAAAAACACTTAAATCACTAGTACCAAACATAAAATCAACATGATTTAAAGAATCATTGCCACCAAGTTTATATAATTCTTCACTAGATAATTTATCCCCATCTTTAACCGTTGTAGGATAACAAGCTCCAAGCGCTAAATGGCATGAAGCATTTTCATCAAACAAAGTATCGTAGAATAGAATATTACTCTTACTAATTGGACTATCATAAGATATCAAAGCTACCTCACCAAGTGACTTACTGCCCTTATCAGTATCAAGAATTGATTTAAGTACTTCCATATTTTCATCAGCCTTATAATCAACTACTTCACCATCTTTAAAAGTTAAACTAAAACGATTAATCAATTTGCCACTATATGATAAAGGCTTAGTTGAATAAACAACTCCATCAATATGATATCGATCAGGCATTGTAAAAACTTCCTCTGTTGGAATATTAGCGTTAAATGACACTTTATATTTACCTGATGCATATTCTTTACCACCAGCCCAAATATGATCTTTGATTAAGCCAACACGCAAATTAGTACCTAAGCTATTTTTAAAGTGTAATGCTTTAAAATTATATTCATTTAATTTATGACAATGAGACATTAATTCTTCATCATGTTTTTCCCAATTGGAAACTGTTTCATTAAGTTTTACTCTACTAGTATCCAAAATAGCCTTCCATAAAGACTGCATAGCTTCTTCATCGTTTAATCCAGGAAAAACCTTCTTAGCCCAAGAAAGTTCAGGATAGGCAATAACACACCATTGTCCCACAGAATTCATAAAATAATATTGATAATCAGCCAATGCTTTTTTACGAGCCATTAAAGCTGAATTAATCTTCTTACCATCTAAGCCACTTAATAAATCTGGATCACCACCAACTATTGAAATAGCACAATAGTCTTCTTTAATAAGCTCTTCAATTTTTAAAGCCTGCCACTTTGGAAAATTAGATAAAGTATCCTCATCCTTATAAGTAAAATCTAACTTACTTTTATAATCATCATAATATTCAACTTCAACGTTTTTTGCACCAACCTCATACGCTACACACACGCATTCTCTTGCCAAAGCATAAGCCTCAATAGGCGCCTTAATTAAAAGGGTTTGACCTTTTTGAACATTAACACCAGTAATAACCGCTAAACGCGCATACTCTTTTAGAATATCTTTATCTATTTTAAACATACATTAACCTCTTATATTAAATATAAATAAATTGCCAGCCATTGTAAAACACTACCAGCTAAAACAAAGACATGGAAGATGGAATGCATATATCTTTTCTTTTTACCAAGCCAATAAAGCAAAGCTCCAATCGAATAAGAAATACCACCAGCCAAAATAAACCATAGACAATTTATAGTTGTATTAGCGATTAAAGGCTTTACAAAAAATAAAACGCACCAGCCACTCAATAAATGACAGAAAACGGATACTTTAGAATACTTGTCAACATCAATTGCGGTAAAAACAATGCCAACCACATTAAGCATTAAAGCTAAAGTAAATAAAAGCCAGCCATAAAAGCCCTTAATGCCAAGTAAAGCTACAGGGATAATAGTACCCAAAACAAGTAGATAAACATTACAATGATCAATTACTCTTAGTACTGCTTTACCCCTAAGTTTTGGCGAAAGACCATGATAGACACAAGATATTACATAAGTAATAAACATAAATGAACCATAAACCGAAAGCACCACAAAACACATTGGCGTATTGCCATCCACGGCTGCCTTTGCAATCATCAACACTAACGCCACCAGTGCAAACAGTGCTCCTAAACCATGTGTAATTGAATTAGTTATTTCTTCTCCTAATGTATAACTAGGAATTCTTATTTTTGCCATAAGCTACCTCCACAATCACATTGTATTAAATGTAATATTTCAAACAATTCTTTACTTTTTAAAAAGAATGTGCATTCATCACAATCAATATGATACAAGAAAATATTGTTATCTAAAACAACAATTACCCAATAAAAAAAGTAAATAAGAACAATTTTGTTATTTAAAAAAATAATATAGTACCTGGAAAGTTTTTGTACCACTATCTTTCATATTATTAAGGCAAGGAGGAAATGTTATGAAATTATATGTAACGCTAACGGGTTTTATGCACTATCTAGGTATTGAAGAAATAAGGGTAAACAGCGAATATACTTTAAAGAAAGACATTCATAACGCTTATGATGATGAGGCTATTAAGGTTGTTGATGAAAATGATTGCACACTAGGCTATGTAGCTAATTCTGTCTATACTGTTGCCAGAGGAAGTCACTCAGCAGGCTATGTCTATGATAAATTTGAAGACAATATAAAATGTAGAGTTAAATTTATTGTGGAAGAATGTGCGATAGCTGAAATAGAAGTGAAATAATTATTTATCATTCCTAATATAGCCATCATATGACACCAATACAAACAATAAACATAATTTACGAAATGATAAGATATACAAAAAAGCATGAGAAGTTTATTCAACCTCTCATACAATTAATTCACTTATTATTTAGTCAATAAATTTAGATATGATGTTCCATTCTCTGGTTTACTTACCTTAAAGTAGTCACAACAAGTAGCACCATTATCAGACATTGTCTTTCTAACACCTACATTAACACCTTCTAATCCTTTTCTATAGATTAGAAGTGGCACACATTCTCTTGTATGTCTGCTACTACCAATATTTGGATCATTGCCATGATCTGCTTGAATAATTAAAATATCATCTTCACTTAATTCAGGCAAAATCTTCGCTAATCCCTCATCAGCTTGTTCTAGTACTTCTTTGTATCTGGTACTATCTTGGCCATGTCCTGCTAAATCAGTTTCTTGAATATTTGTACATATAAAACCCTTATCCGTATTAACAATAGCTTTATATGTTAAATCCATGCATTCTGGTGTAGGAACACAAGATATACTTTCACCTCTATCATTTGCCACAATATCCGCAACCTTGCCAATCAAAGTAACTGGTATACCAGCATTTGTAAGAATAGTAGGAGCTTGCACATTCTTATCAACACCATAGCCTAAGTGTCGACATTGATATCCTTGTTCATATGACTTAGACTTAGCTGAGGCAATACCGATAAACTTATCATTTCTAATTTCTTCAGCGTTATATAAGTCTTCCATATTATTACCAGTACCACCAAAGACAATAACCCTACCAACCGTTACAACCTTTCTTACAAGTTCACCTATTTCTAATTCTTTTTCAAAAGAAATATAATCAAGAGGCGCTGTAACGTTATAACACATACCTAAATCAGCCTCTAAATTATCAGCGATTGTCACATAATCATCGCATACCACATAACTTAAGCCTTGGTGGGTAACTACATCAACCTTATGTCCATTATCCTTTAGAATCTTGCATACAGCTTTAACATGAGTTTGGAAAGGATCAATCGTTGGCTTTTTTGGTAAAGTACCCATAATTTCTTGATGACCCATAAAAGTATCAGCCCCAAAATGCATTAATTCGCTTTTACCATAATTGGCCAAGGGATTAGACTTCATATTTAAGCTTTCACTTCCATAAGCATTCATCAAGCCAAGTTTTTCTAAAGTAGGCAACTTTAAATCAGGATGATCATGTAAAATACTTCTTAAAGTATTCGCCTTTTCATCACCCGGTCTAACAATTGCTGCATCTTTCATTGCACCAATACCAAAACCATCTAAGACAATAATAATAAAACGTTTACTCATACATTGCTTCCTTTAAAATTCTAATGACAGTATCAGAAGAACTTCTATTCACATTAATTCTTATCATCGTATCAATTAAAGAAGGATCCTTCTTTAAAAAAGTGCCAGACACCTTATAGAACATTGGGGCAATCTCATACTTACTTTCAGCCCCTACAGGATTTGGCAAAGCTCCTAGTTCGTTAGCTTTTTCTAATACCTTTTTAGCGATAGGCTTATCAAATTCTACTAGTAACACCTTAGATTGCGCATTAGCGATAAAAGCATCTTTTATACCATTTATCTCACCATTATTAAGCCTAGTTAACGTTTTCTCTGTTTCCTTAGCACTAATTGCCAGCATAACAGGTGCATAAGTTAAGCCCCTTAAAACTTCAAGTGCTTCAAAGCCTTGAACTTGGCAACCACCTGAATAATGCATCTTACGGATTAAATCAATATATTTGGCCTTCCCAACTACAACGCCAATGCCTTCTGGTCCTTGTAGTTTAAATGCTGAAAAACATGATAAATCACCACCGCACTCACAACCAATCGCACTTATTTTCATTACTGCATAATTATCATCCACTACAATTGGAATATCTTTTACACTTTTAATAGTTTCGATAACTTCTTTTAAATCATACTTATCTTCAATTGCTTGTCTTGTAGTTTGAACAATACAAGCCTTTACATCTTGTTTTAAAGCTTCTTTAAGTTTATTTAAATCATTAAAATCAGCCTTAACAATATTTAAACCAAACATCTCAATACTAGTTAAAGTTGTTGAATAAATAGGTGCATCATGAACAAGCACCGTGTCATTTGGTTTACATACCGAAGATAAAGCATATCTTATAGCGCCAGTACCAGACCCTCTTACAAGGATGGCTTTTTCTTGGCCAAAGAAATCAGCTATCACCTTTTCTGTTAAAGATGTAGTAATTGGCTCATTACCTGGTTGGCGAACACCTAAATCACCTCTAGTCAAACTTTCACTACCTTTAAAATATCTAGTGATACAATCAACTAATTTAAATTGTTTTTGATAAGCCTCTTCAATGCTTATACTATCTAAAGGATATGTTTTCATTAAACCTCCTATACTTTGTAGCCCTCATTAAAATAGCTACTATAATCTAAGAAATATCTTTCTATTAATTCATCTTTTTCAATTGGCAAGTAATCAACAAGTTTTAATAACTTACTAATTTTTTCTGGTTTTGATTCGCAAATTAAAATCGTAGACATGCCTAAACCTTTTTGTGGTAGACATAAAGCTGTTGCCCCTGCAATATTGCAAATTCTTAGATAACCCTTATTCGCTTTCTCTTGTATTTTCTTTGTATTCTCGTCAAAATGACCAAATAAGCTGTCACCAAAACCCTCTATATCAACAGGACCCTCTGTTTTGATTAAAACATCACATTTACTTAAAGTATCACTCACAAAAGGTAATAGCTCACTTCTAGAACTGTGATCTTCAAGTAAGCTAATTACTTTAGAATTTATATTTTCATATTTTCTATCACTATAAATAATTCCATAGTCATCTGCTTTTTCAATATTAATAGAACACTTAATCGCCTTAAGTAAAATATCAATATCTCTTACCATAAAACCAATAGAACTTGGAAAACACTTACCTTCAGTATTTGGCTTTAGTTTTATTTCTCTATCCTTTTCAATTAAAGGTGAAATAAAACCGATAATATTAACGGCCATAGCTGGTGCAAGTACTGAACCCCCACCATCATTGCCAATACCTAAATCATTGATACCCGCAAAAACATTAATGGCGCTACCAGAACTTGATCCAGACATATATCTACCAGATATCGGATTATATAAATCAGTATCTACAGCCCTACCTGCTAAAGTAGATTTTTTATCAATGGTATGTAAAATAAAACCATCTTTTTCAAGTTTATGCATTAGAGTATTCGGAATAGAGCTAATATTTTTTATACCAGTTAGATAACCATCTTTTTCTATGTCAAAACACTTAACTACAGACTTATATGGATTTAATAATGCAAGTCTATGTGCACCTTGTTTATCTTCAATCATAATCACCAATTCTTTTCTATTTTCTTGCCAAAGCTATCAAATAAACCAATAAGTTTTGGATTATTATCCTTTAAACCACTCACTATAGCTACATGACTTCTTGTAGTAAAAATCTGTGTTCTAAAACACATTAAACAAATCATCCCTACATCAAAGTTTCGATCAAGTTCAAAATGATAATCAATAGAATCCATATCAGGAGGGCTTATATGACACTCAATCGAATTATCTAAAGATGTACCAACAAGCACATTTTCCATATGCCCCCTTCTATAGCTTCCTCCGCCATAGCAATACGATTTATCATTAAAATTATGAGAAATCTCGGATACATAACAATAGCCAACTTTTTCTTTTTGGACACTATCTTTATGAAGTGGTGTAGTACCAGTTAAACTGTGCCCTGGTTCGCCACTTGTGCCTTTTAGTTCCCTAATTAGTTTTATAGATGAAACACAAGTAGCACTAGGAATATTAATATTCAGGTTACTTAAACCTCTTTTTTCGCAAATATCCAATCCTCTTTTTAAAGCATTAATATTCTCTGTTGGACATATTTCTTTTTTCTTAGAATCATATAAAAGACCCGGAAAGATTGTTAAACCGCCTAATGTGACATTATCTAATTTGTTTATTTCATCAATCAATTCTTCTAGATAATTTGTATTAAATCCAGCAACTTGGCCAGAATATAACTTTGAATCATCATCCGTTAATCTAATTAGTAGCTTTTGAACAATGCCAAGCTTAAAGCAAGCTTCATTTATTTCTTTTATCTTAGCTAAAGAATAAACTGTAACATAATCAACATTGCTGCTTAATATCTTTTTTAAAGCCGCTTTAGGCACTTGTTCAAGATGTCCTACATTACAAATATGGATATCATTATCAATCATACATAAGGCTTCTTTATAGTCTACACATACTGCGCCCTTAAAGCCAATATCCAATAATGCTTTACCAATTAAAGGATTTCTACCAATTTGTTTAAGCATGAAATATAAATCAATATTGTATTTATTAGCCTCTTCCATAATGTATTTACCATTTTGAATAATGGTATCTAAATCTAATACATAAGTATCTGGTAAAATATCACCATCTTTAGCCAACTTAAAAGAATACTCTATTAATTCTTTATTATTTTCTTTTAATGAAGATAAAAACATTTCTACCTCCAATCATTATCAACAATCCTAGCTGGATTATCTACTAATAGTTTATGTAAATCACTATCACTAATACCATATTCCTTAAGCAAAGGAACCACAATATTCATAACTGATAAGTAACCATTATGATTATAACTTGTAAAATAAGTTCTTCTTGAAACATCATTCGATAAAATAATATGATCTTTATATCCTTTCTCAATTAGTTTCATAATATTTAAAGCACGCACTTCATCTTTTACATAAGCACTCTTACCACAAGTATCAAAACCAATATTAATACCTCTTTCAAGTAGCGATAGATGATAATCTGTATCATCAATTAAATCTTGGTGACCAATGATTACCTTATCAGGATTAACACCTTCATTAAGTAAAATATCAACAGTTTCCTTCGCAGTATCTTTTCCCGTATGCGTACTAATTGCACTACCTGTTTTAACACTTGCAATACCCGCTGCAACAAGTATCTTTTTTTCGTTACCAACAAATGAAGTCTTATTAGATGCAATCTCGCCAATTAAACCAGCTTTAATACCCGTATTATCTATTCCTTCTAATAAATCTCTAATATAAATATCAGCTATTTCTTCTTCTTTTAGATCATCTAGCTTATCAGGATGATACTCACTTAAATAAAAACCTGTTGAACAAACAATATTTAAACCGGTTATATCACTTATTTCTTTTAACTTAAGTGGATTTCTTCCCATATCATTGGTTGTAACTTCAAAAGCACTATTAACGCCTAGTTCCATCATCTTCTTAATCTCGGGAACTACTTCATCAACTGTTTCAATCTTTGATACACCATCTTTTCTTACTCTATCTAAATCTACAATAAAGTGTTCATGGGCCATGGTTATACCCAAATTTTCTTTTTTAATATCACCATTTACTGTTCTTATCATAGAAGCTCCTTAAATAATAAAGGCACTATTAAGTGCCTTTATCTTAAATTATTCTGGTTTACCCTCACTTTTATCAATTAAGGCCTCAACTAGAGCAGGCACTACTTGTTCTGTATGTGTCTTAACATAACCAAACGCAACATGTTTACCATCATATACCATATGACGAATCTTTTTAGCATCTGGACAATTACCTTGCTTAGAGACAACTAAGCAATTACTATAGCCAAGAATCATGATAGCTGTCGCAAGACTACCACCACCGCCAGTCATGCACGAGCCTAGATAAAAGTCTACTTCTTTATTTTTAACCTTTCTTGCCGCAATCATATCTGAATCAGTAAAAGTCTCAACTTTTCCAGCAAATTTTGCGTCAATAATTTGTTTTGTCTCTGTAGCAGTTAAACCACAACATTCAATTTTAATCATGCATGTCCTCCTTTAATTAGGCAGCTAATACAACTAAACCTAATGCAATAACGATATTATATAAGATACCAACCGCAACAGCACCTATTGGACCAACGGCAGTCTTTGGAATTCTTTGACCAGTGATTTCATTTAATACATAGAAGCCACCAACAATCATAATACCAACAGCACCCCAAATTTGATTACCAGCTAAGAATGCGCCAGCAGTTAAAGCTAGAGTTAAACAACTCATCATACCATTTCTGATATGATCTCCTGATTTTGAAAGTTCTGGGAACTTTGAAAGCAATTTTCCAAGTAAGCCCAATAATTGAATTTCAACAAATTCAGCAGCGAAACCAAAAATTGGAGCTAACCACCAAGTTGGAGCCATAGCACCAAACAACATGACACTTGTAAGACCTACAGCTTGATATACACCTGTTGCAAGAGATGTCGAAACAATTAGTGGAATAAAGGCAACAATTACGCCAACCATTGCTAAGTAAAATACTGACATGTCACTTGCTTCAATCGCGCTTGCCATAACATATGGTTGATAAGCTTGAGCAAGCGTTTTAATAGCCAAAGCATTTAAAGCACCTTGGATACATAGATATAACCAATTAGACTTGATTCTATCAGCATTCTTAGTAAATAAGTTTTCTTCTTCTTCAGTTGTATCAATCTTTTCTGTCCCCTTAGATGCTTTAACAGCGAATACAACAAGGCAAATCATACCAACTAACATTGCGAAAGTATAAGGATATAAGCTTACACTAACTGAACCAATGCTGACCTTACCAACAATAGTACAGAAAATATACATTATAGCTTCTAAAACACCAGTGATAATACCTTTTTTAGCTCCAAATTGACCAGCGATAGCAACAGCTGGATACATACAGAACACAGGCAAAGCAGGTGTTGTGATTTGTGTTAAATCACTCAAGAAATTATAAGGTAAAGCAGCAAACGCACTATTGATAGCAGTAGTACCAAAGGCACATAGTGCACCATAGGCACCACCTAGTGCTAATGCAACCCACTTATTAGGTGACCATGCACCAATACAGTCTGTTGCGATCAAAGTAAGATGAACTGCAATTAGTCCAGTACCTAACCATTGGCTAAATCCAGCTAGTACCCAACCAATGCCCATACCTGTAACTACAACCGCAAATTCAGCACGAGTCATTCTTCCTTCTAATAATTCTGGATAGACAGGCCTAGCGCCATCGTTAAAGTTTGAAATTCCTTTGTGCGACAATAATGATGCCCATGCACAAACAAGAATTAACACGACGGCTCTAAAAGCTAGTGAAAATTCAAATTCCATATACATTCCTCCTTAACATAACATGTTTTATATGGATGTCTGGTGTGCTATTCACCAGTATTAACCTAAATTGTTTAGTAAAGTATTAAGATGCAACAAGACATATTTTTTCTCAATATCATTTAATGGATTTTCTGTTACATCAATTATCTTATCTAAAATTTGTAATGACTTATCATAAGTTGATAAAGCTTTCACTTCATCCATCACTTCCGTGCCAAGATCATCTAGTTCTTCTTTAGTTATATTTCTAGAATAAGCAGCAGCAAGATGAGCGATAAAAGTAGCGGCATTTTCTTCACATAATTCAATGTTTAAATCATCTTTAAACATCTTTATTACCGCCTCAATATCTTTGACATCGTGGCTTGTAATCATACCACCTTCTTGATACATTTCAAGTCTTTCTTTAAAGTCCATAATCTACTTCCCCTTTTTTATATATTCTTCATATTGTAATCCAAAAATAAGATTACATATCCATAAACACATTCTATCTGCGATAAATACTAAAGAAATAGAAATACTGATTAAAATTATAAGCAACCCGTAGTTTCCTTTATCAAACTCATTCATCCCAAATATCAACATTAAACCAATTATCAACACAACGAAGTATCTAACAATCTTAAGTCTTTTATAAGTAGCCAAATTATAGGTCATCTTTTTCTTGCAATGAGGACAAACTAATATGGCACCCATAGTTTTAAAATTTAGAGGTATCTTAGTACCACATTTATAACAATTAACTTCATTTTTCATATTCATTATTCAGTATTTTGTATATTCATCATATTATAAAACGGTTTTAAATACAACATTTATTAATAACTTGGTTCTATTTTTCCATCTAACACTTGTTTTTGAATATTTAAAACAGTTTCAGAATCAATTATTTTAGATAGTAAACCTGCCTTAGAGTCATCTTTATTTTTAATAATTAATACAGCCGTTGTATTATCTAAGCCCTCATTACTAATTGGTACATAATTAATCTTTAAATGCCTATCATTAACTTCATCAAGATTCATGATAGTAGCATCTATGTCACCTTTAATAACGTGTTCAATAATATGTGAATATTCTAGTTCTATATATTCAACTTTTTTATTTTTACATTCTTGATTAATTAAAGCCATTTGGTCAATTGAAGATCTATCCACTCCTATCTTCATACCATCTTTAATTTCTTTATCGTTTTCATTATGAAACATAATCGCGTGATTTGAAGTATATGAATAAGAGCCAAAGGATAATAGTATTTTTATATCATCATGTTCTTTAATATATTGATCGGCCGCTAGCTTAGAAGTTATCGCAAAATCATATCTTTCATAAACTACCATGGATATCCTATTTTTAGATCCACGCATGTAGGAAAGATTAACAGGAATATCATAACCATTTTCCATGCAGCTAATTAGTCCTGACGCTAACCCCTCATAACGTTTTGTATAAGGTAAAGGCATAGCTCCTATTAGATACTTAATACCAATAATACTCAATAATTTCTTATAGTCTTTTTCAACTAAATAAGATCCTAAATGACCCTTTGAAACAATCTTTACAGCTTTTAATTCAGTTAATAGTTTTAAGCCATGAAAAACTGTCCCGTTGGCAATTGAGGTTTGATTGGACAATTCTAAAACTGTAGGAATTTTTTCTCCTACTGGTACATTTAAAAGAATTTGGGCAATTTGAACTGCCGCTAAACCATTTTTACTTAATAATAATTCTTGCATATTCGTTATTTTAATTTTACTTTAATTAGTAAAAATTGCCACGTCAATCCTCAATTTGTGCAAAAATATAACTAATTACTTTATCTAAAGTGCTGTTTTTCCATGTATATTCTTCATATTTTAAAGACAATGGATAAATAATACTTAAATCCATATGTTCATCTTTATAATAACCATCAGGCTTATCGCTATTAAAGTAGTCCATCCATACATAATCATCACAATCTTTGTATGTATTTGGTTCTAGATAAATCATTTTCCTTTTTTCTTCTTCAATAAAAGCTTTAGCTGATAAAGGAATTAATAAGTCATACT